>DATDGT010000076.1:0-18069 GCA_036521975.1 Bryobacteraceae bacterium | reverse complement strand
GACAGCAGCGTGGCAAGACCGCGTGAAGCACTTACTTCGGCCTGGGTCGGAGCGCAGAGGTGCGTCCAGGCTCAGAGGTGGGTTTTGCCCAACGTTTTCAGTGTGGCGAAATTGCTCAAGCAGCTAATTTGGACGCGGATGCGATGATCTACAAGAACGTTGTGGTGGTGGGGGCCAATACGCCCGCCGGCGCCCTTGCCACGGCTGGCAACGCGCGCGCCTTCGATGCCCGCACCGGAGCCAAGCTATGGGAGTTCAGTTCCGTGGCGCAGCCCGGCCAACCGGGACACGATACCTGGGAAGGCGACAGTTGGAAAGACCGCTCCGGCGTGAATGCCTGGCCGTTTTATTTCACCGTGGATGAACGGCGCAACCTGGTTTATTTGCCGCTGGCCTCGCCCACCAGCGACTTTTACGGCGGCGACCGCAAGGGCGCTAACCTGTACGGCAATTCCGTAGTCGCCGTGGACGTCGAGACAGGCAAGTACAAATGGCATTTTCAAACCATTCATCACGATCTGTGGGATCACGATCCGCCCGTGCCTCCCATGCTGTTCGACGTGGTGCGCGGGAGAACCACTGTTCCGGCGCTGGCGCTGACCACCAAATCGGGCTACATGTATATTCTGAATCGGGAAACGGGGCAGCCGATTTTCGGAGTGGAAGAACGTCCGGTTCCCGAAAGCGATGTTCCCGGGGAGCAGGCGTTTCCGACGCAGCCGTTCCCGGTGAAACCACCGCCGATTGCGCGCAATAGTTATCGGCAGGAGGATTTGGTGACAGCAGAAGACACCACGGCGGAACACGTGCAGGCTTGCCGCGAATTGATCGAGAAGAACGGCGGCGCCAATAACGCCGGCCCGTTCACCACATGGGCGTTTCGCGCGGAAGGCGCGCCCGTCAAGAGCGCTCTGGTATTTCCGGGAGGCTTGGGCGGCGCCAACTGGGGCGGAATCGCCTGGGACCCGAACTCCCGGTACGCTTTCGTCGTCTCGCAGGACGATGGTGCATTGGGCTGGATGGAGAAGACGCGCGACGGCGCGACTTACGATCGCGCGACGCTCGATGGCGCAGGTCCGGGGCGGGGGAATTTTGAGGTGCGCCTCGGCGGCGTGGCGTGGCCGTGCCAAAAGCCGCCGTGGGGACGGCTAACCGCCGTAAACACCGCGACGGGAGATTTCGCGTGGCAAATTCCGCTAGGAATCACGGAGGGCCTTCCCGAGGCCAAGCAAAATACAGGACGCCCCGCGTTAGCCGGCGCCATGGTCACCGCGGGGGGAGTCCTGTTCGTCGGCGCCACCGACGACAACCGCTTCCGCGCCTTCGAGGCGAAGACCGGCAAGCAACTGTGGGTTACCAAGCTCGAGCGGCGAGCCAATGCCGACCCCATAACGTATCGAGGCAGGGACGGGAAACAGTATGTGGCGATCGTGGCATCGGACACGCTGATTGCGTTCGCGTTACCGTAGAGCCGGAGCCCGCTCAGCCAAGCCGGGCCCAATACTGTTCAGTTAGCCCCCAAGGGAGCGAGTCGCTACCCTTGAAAACCCATCGAAAGCGGCAAGATTTCACTTCCGCCGGCACAAAAGGTGGTTCAGGACCGCGGTTCGGGCCCTGCAGCCAAGGTTGTGCGAAGGGGATTTCTCAACAGGAATCTCAAGCACCGCCGGAGGCAGTTTCCTAAGTCTTTGAGAAGACCTGAGCGCAAGCTCCCGGCAAGTCGATGACGACTTCATTGCACGCGCTGGAATTAAAGTGAAGGGAAACGGAACATTTCTTCCCTAGAAACTCTTCGGTCTCCGTGTCCATCCACAACGAATGTAATCCCAGCACCGGCCACTCGCGTTCTTCCTTCTAATCCTCCATGCCAACCACAAATCCTTGCCCGCAACCGGCCGCATCGATTCCCGGAGCCGAAATGGAGATGCGCACAAGGTCCGAACCCAGATTGAACAGTCCGATGAACTCCCGTCCGTCGGAGTCTCGGCGGCGGAGAACAAAGACGTGCTCACTTTCGCTCCAGCCCTTATACTGCGAATTTCGCGGATCTCCGTCTATTAATCGCGAGTCCGCTCGGGCCTGCAATAGGGCGATAAATAGCCGCTCTATAGCACACTGTTTATTGTCTCGACGGCGCCAGTCCAGTTTACTTGCCCAGAACGTCTCGGAGCTGGCATGGTCCATGTATGCGCGGCCGCGCGCGCCGCTCTGTTCCCGAAAAGCCCTCCAGTCAATTCCGTCGAGCGATCCGTCCGAGCTGAACGCGATTGCGTCGCGGAACCCCGCTTCTCTGGCTTCAAGCCTGAATTCGTTGAACCGCCCACCGGCCAGAACCGGGCCGCTGGACGCGTGCTCATAGTAGGCGCTGGTGTTGTTCTTCGTCGATGAATCCTGATGACCGGTAAAGAAATACCACCGTGTGCGGGCGTAGAATTCGGTGCCCATAAAAACCAGCGGCGTCCACTGGCCGAGCACCTGCCACACAGCAATGGCCTTGAACTGTTCAAATGTGACGACGTCGCTGATCCGCTCTCCTCCAAAGCGGTTTCCGATCCAGTCGTGGTGCCACAGCAGCGTGGTTAACCTGCCGGATCCGCGTACGCCAATGGGCGGACGCTCCACGTCCGGGTACCACCAACCGCGCCGCGCGGCTTTCAGCATGGGCCGCATGAAGGAGTCGCGCTCTGCAGGCAGGGAGAGTACGTGTGCTGCCTTCGAAAGTCCCAGCAGCCGCATCAGATAACGTCCCGTCTCATCCGTATACTGGTGATCTGTGGGAACACGGCGGCCCGTCGGCGGCTCGCACTCCGCGTATTCACTGACGACGTACAAGGGCTTCCCCCTCGCATCGCCGATTTGCCGGCAAAAGGCCGCGATCTGTTCGTGAACTTCCCATGGCAAGCGATTGGTGGCGTCGAGACGAAATCCGTCCACGCCGTAATGCACTGCCCAGAATGCCAATTCCTCGCCAATCAGCTTGAGAATCTGGGGATAGCTATATGCCTCTTTTCCCGAAAGGCCCGGCCCCCACTTCGTGGATCTGGTGAACATACTGGGGAGGATCTGATCGCGCGAATCCTGCTCAGGGTCCTTGTGGTTGTACTGCTTATCAATGATGACCTCGAGCCCGCACTCGTGAGCGCGCTCGACGAATTCGATGAGGCCGGGAGCCCCGCCGTAGGTCCCTTCGACCGCGCCTGTTCGCGTCTGGTCGTACGTCCAACCCGGGGGACCGCTCCCGATATCAATCGGCATGACTTCCCAGAGTCGTGAAACCGAGCTTCCTCAACTCCGGAAGATGACGGGCCGCGGATACCAAAGTGCCCTCGCGCGTGAAGGTGCCGATGTGGACTTCATACACGACTCGCTCACCGGGCCGAAGTGCACCGCGGCCATGAGGGCGGAAATGGCTCAGCCTAATGCCGGGTTGCACCCAGGCGTAGAGGTATGAGGGCCCACGTATGCCCTCCTGGCGCTGGTCCCTCGTAGCGATATCCGGGTATCCATGCCGGAATGCCGCCTCCGGGAAAGCTGCGTCGCCGTACTCAAACCAGCTGAGTTCGATACTCTAATTTGGCCCACTTTGATATTTTGATTTGGCCCACCTGGACAGCCCCGGATGGCAACATTTCGGGATGGACAGGAGGCGCAAAGTGGAACTATTCGAAGAGATCCGGCGCGGCTGTGCGGCCGGAGAGACGGTCAAGGGACTTGCCAAGAAGCATGGCGTGCATCGACGGATGGTGCGTCAGGCAATCGCGAATGCAGTCCCGCCAGAGCGAAGGAAGCACGAACGGAAGCAGCCGAAGATCGGTCCGCTGAAGGACGCAATCGAGCGAATGCTAGAGGCCGATCGGCAGGCGCCGCGGAAGCAGCGGCACACGGCGCATCGCATCTGGACGCGGTTGCGGGAGGAGCACGTGGAGTTGCCGATCGCCGAGGTCACGGTGCGGCAGTACGTGCGGAAGCGAAAGCTGGAACTCGGGGGGCGGGTGGCGTTCGTGCCGCAAAGCTACGACTGGGGCAAAGAGGCGCAGGTGGACTGGTTCGAAGCCGTGGCGAAAGTGGATGGCGAGGCCTGCAAGCTTCAGTTCTTCGCGATGCGCAGCATGGCGTCAGGAGATGCGTTTCATCGGGCGTACACGCATGCCACGCAGCAAGCGCTCTTAGAGGCACACGAGTTGGCATTCGCGTATTTCGGCGGCGTGTTCCGCACCCTACGATACGACAACATGGGGTCGCTGGTGAAGAAGATCTTGCGCGGGCGGCAACGCATCGAAACCGACCGGATCATCGCGTTCCGTTCGCACCGGGGATATCAAAGCGAGTATTGCAATCCGGCGAAAGGGAACGAAAAGGGCGGCGTGGAAGGGGAGTTGGGCTGGTATCGGCGGAACCTTCTGACGCCGGTTCCGGAAGCCGAGAACCTGGTGGCCTTGAACGAGCATTTACTGAGGGTATGTGTGGCGAACCGCAACCGCACGATCCAGGGGAAAAGGATGACAGTTGGGGAAGGCAGCGAGCAGGAGCGGCGCTCTCTGTTGCCGCTGGCCCGGGAGGGATTTCCGTATGAAGAGGTGATCTATCCGCTGATCGTTGACGGGCATGGGCGCGTGAAGGTGAAAAGCAACTGGTACTCGGCGCCCTTGTCTCCGGGATGGCGCGCCGCGGCGGTGGTGGGACCGTCAGAGATCGAGATCAGACACGATGCGCGGCCCGGCACCCGCGCTGCTACGGGCGCGGTCGTCAGATCCTGAACCTGGAACATTACCTGGACGTGTTGAAAAAGAAGCCGGGTGCGATGGCAGGATCGACGCCGCTGCAACAATGGCGGCAGGCCGGCCGCTGGCCGGAGTGTCTGGATCGGATCTGGGAGCAGTTGGAACAACGCCTTGGCAAGAGCGCTGGGACGCGGGAGATGATTACGCTGGTGCGGGCCGGAAGCGTGTCGGAATGGGGCCGGCTGATAGCGGCGGTGGAAGAGGCATTACGTTTGGGCGTGACAGACGCAGCCGCTGTGCTGCACATCCTGAACATGCCGGATCCAGAGGAACGACGTTGTTGTGCCATCGCGCTGGCGGAGGAACTCGCGGAGTTCGAGCGTCCGATGCCGGTGATGGATGAATACGATCTGCTGCTGAAAGACACGCCGGGAGGCATCCAATGAAGAATCAGACGGAGAGCCTGGAACACGCCAGCGTGCGGCAGTACTGTAAAGCCGTCCGCGTGCCCACCATCGGTGCCAACTTTCTTTCCCTGGCGGAACAGGCGGTGAAGGAGAACCTCAGCCACATCCGATATCTGGAAGCTTTGTTGGCGATTGAATGTGAGGAGCGGGACCGCCACGCGATCAGCAACCGGATTCGCGACGCGCAACTTCCTCGTATGAAGACCCTGGAGGAGTTCGATTTCACGCAGGCCCCGCAGATTTCGGCTGCGCGGATTCGGGAGCTGGCGGAAGGTGGATATGTGGAGCGCAGTGAACCAATCGTGCTAATCGGTGAAGCTGGCACAGGAAAGAGTCATCTGGCAACCGGCCTCTGCGTGGCGGCCTGTCGGCAGAAACGGCGAGTCCGATTCACGACGGCCGCAGCTCTGGTCAATGAGCTAGTGGAAGCCAAACAAAACAACCAGGTGCGTCGGCTGATGAGCCGCTGGCAGCGGTATCAACTGATCGCGCTGGACGAAGTGGGCTACGTGCCGCTGGCCGACATCGGTGCGGAGTTCTTGTTCCAGGCGATCTCAGATCGGGCGGAGCGGGCGGCGATTATTGTAACCACGAACACGTTATGCGGTGCACCGCATAACGTGTTCGACGTCAGTAGCGTACTCGCCCGTTCATAGCGCCGCATGATGATTTCCAGCAGATCCTCGGCCGCGGTATGCGGCAGTTTGCGCATGCCGAAATCGTCCATGATAAGCAGTGGCACGCTGGACACCGACTCCATGAATGGTTTGCGCTGGCCCTCGGCTACCGCCTCGGCCAGATCGTCCAGCAGCACATGCGTTTCGCGATACATCACGCGGTAGTTCTGCTGAATGGCAGCTTGACCGATGGCCTGCGCCAAGTGACTCTTGCCGGTGCCGCCTGGCCCGAGAAATAAGGCATCTTCCCGCTTGCCGATGAAGGTGCAGGTGGCCAGATCGAAGATCAGACTGCGATTCATCTTGGGGTTGAAGTGGAAGTCAAACTGGTCGAGGGTTTTGTGCGGGTCGCGGAACTGGGCTTGTTGGCGCCGGCGTTCCAACAGACACTCGCTGCGCCGCTGCAACTCATCGCTGACCAGACACGACATCAGATCGATCGGCGCCATGGTTTCGCTCTGAGCTTGGTGCAGTCGGGTTTCCAGCACGGTGGCCATGCCGCCGAGCCGGAGTTGTCTCAAGGCACGTTGTAATTCAATCAGGTTCATAATGGGTTCTCCTGGTTTTTGCTTTGAATGAAATCGCGGTACTCGGTGAGCTCGCGGATGAGCGGATCGACCTGGCGCAGGCTCAGCGGCAGTTGCGGCCCGCGTTCCAGATAGCGCTTCACAAAACGGTAGGGATTCGAAACGCCAGCCTCCAGCGCCAACCCGCAGGCTTCCTCCACCACCGCTGGACCGTGCTTCTTGGCGAGTGCCAGCAGGCCTTGAATGCGGCGCACCGCTTCCGGCCCTTGTTCCTCATACATCCTGCGGCACACGGCGCCAATCTGTGGGCCGGCTCGTCCGGCGCGGAGCAATAGGTATTGCGTCCCCGGGGGCGTGTGTTTGGGGCGGTCTTCATCCTTGATCCTGTGCCTGCCACGCACCTGGGGCAGGTGTTCCCGCAGCAGCTCGCCGGTCTGTGGGGTGCAGCAGGCGGATGCAGCGGTCATCCCATTGCACGGGAATCTCCTGGCCGATCCAGCCTGGCGGCGCGCTGTAGTAGGCCGCATGGACTTCCACGCAGCCATCCAGATTGACCCTGCGCTTACCGAATTGGTAATAGCGGAAGGGCTCAATCGGCAGCGGGAGCAAGGCTGGCTTTTCTTCGGCGAACATGGCCGCTACCTGCACGCTTGGTGGTGCCGTGAATGCGGGTATCGGCCCAGCGCTCCTCCCAATGGTCCAGGTAGGCCTGAGCTTCCTCCAGATTTTCGAAGCGCTGTCCCTTGAGGGGTGTTTTCTTGGCATGACCGACGCCCGACTCCATCTTGCCCTTTCGATCCGGGTCCGCCACGCGGCAGGGCAGCGGAACCGTGCCATAGTGTTTCAGCACGTCGCGATACAGAGGATTGGTGGCGGGGTCGTAGAGGTCGGGCTTCAGCACGCCCTCGCGCAGATTATCCAGAACCACCACATGCGTCACACCACCCAGACGCCGAAAAGCCTTCTCATTCAATTCCGCCCAAACCTGCGAACTGGAGCGGAACGTTAGCAGCCGCACCGCTTTCCGGCTGTAGCCCAGGGTCAACACAAACAACCGCGTACGGCGATACTTGCCGCTATCGGCATCGCGCACCAGAGGGCCCGTTCCGTAATCGACCTGCGATTCTTCCCCGGGGGCGGTTTCGATCACCGCGCAGGCTTGCGGCGACGACTGGCCACCCAGACTCCGGATGAAACGCTTGACACTCTGATAGCCACCGGCGAAGTCGCTGCTGTCCACCAGATCCTGCCAGATAGCCTTGGCGTTGCGGCCCTTGGAGAGTCCCAGCTCGATGGTTTCGCGGAACAGTTCGCAGGCACTGCGGCCGGTGGACGTGGTTGGCGGAACTGGCTTCTCAGGCGCTGCTACCGCACCAGAGTCGGGGGTCACTTCAGCGGCTCGATGGGCCGGTTTTGGCGCTTGAAGGTCGGGGGTCACTTCGTTGGCCGGTTTTGCCGGCGTCGCCCGTCCCCAAGCACCGGTGGGCGTAACGCTACGCCTGCTGCCCGCAGATAATCAGCGCCAGTCTCCCGGCGGATGCCGGTGGTCTTCTGGATCTTGCGCAGCGACCAGCCGAGCCGCCCTAATGCGATAACTTGCTGTTTCTTTTCCTCGTTCAAGACATTGCTCACATCGACCGAGAGTATCGACCCTCGCGTCAAAATCAACGTCCTGAATGATGGTTATCATTGGCCGGTTTTGAAGTGACCCCCTATGGCCGGTTTTGGGTGTCCCCCGAGGCAGTGAGAGAGCCGGGTTCGCCCACCAGAATTTAGACGAATTTTGAAAACCAGCCGGGTAAGGCCATTCGCGGCACTCCGCTGAGTTCTACATTGTCCTGGTGATCCCACGCTCCGATTAAAGGTGTCGTTCTAACGCTGCTGGTGTGAATGAGAGGTCAATTTCGACACACCGCTGAGCGAACCGCACCCGGATTCGGTAAAGTGTGGTGGGAGTCTGAATAAACGTTGCCTTCGAAATACCGGACGCAATCGCCCGCGCGCTTGCGCCCTATGCGAACGATCTCTCGCGAGCTGTGCTTGAGCCCGTGGCGATCCGGGGTTCACCATTTCCCGGAACGCTTATTCACATGCCCCGGATTCCACAGTTGCACATCTACTATGGGGAAAGCAGGCAAGTCTCCCGCATTGACAGCTCGTAGTGGCCGCCGGATTTTGCCCGCGTGGCGGCCGAAGCCGAACCGACTGCGCTTCCACGCCGCCGTCGCCTTGCGCGAACCCCTTTGCGGGATTTCGATCCTGGCCGGCGAATACTCAGGAAGCTTGCCGCGCGCGCTTTTCGGAGCGTTCCATTGCTTCCCGCAATAGCTCGTTGATGCGGGTCTGATAACCAGGCCCTTCCCGCTTGAGCCACTGGAGCACCGCCGGTTCCAGCCGGATACTGATCGGGCGTTTGAGTGCCCGGAGACGCGCAGCGCGGGCGCGCACCATCCGATCCAGTTCCTCATCCGTTAAGGGGGGAATGTCCGAATAGTCGATCGTCGAGTCCCGAACGCTGCGCGCCTTTTCAAGATCCCTGCGGTAGGCGGCGGATTTAGTGTAGGCGCGAATATCGGCCGCGTTCTTTACGACTAGCTTTTCGCGCGGAGATGATGCGAATCGTTTCTTGGCCATGTTTGCTCCTGCCGGTGTAAACCACGAATAGAACGAGCAGCGTATCCCCAGCCATGCCGATCACATGGCGGCGTTCTTCGCCCGCGACCACGCGATTCAAGTCATCCAGGCGAAAGGGATCATCGAAGACACTGGCGGCAAGCTGGAACGCGATCCCATGCTTGGCGATATTGGCGCGATCCTTACGCTCGTCCCATTCAAAGATCACCGTATATACAGTATAGCTGTATATACGGACACCAGGCGCCCAAAGCTCGGCCAGTGGTTGACGCCGGCGCCGCAAGGATTTGGTGCTTTGCCTTGAACGATGCATTGGAGCGACGACCGATCGGCTAAGCGATGAACAGGTAGCCTTAGCGATGAACAGGTAGCCTTACATAAATCCGGCGCGGTAACCAGGGATCGTCTGAGGCGAGACGTCGTCCGCCGACGGGTTTTGGGGGATCGTACTGCGTGAGTAAAACAGGCGAATGTCGTGGAGGAGTACGAAATGCCGGAGGCCCGAGGGTCGAGCGAGAAAAGGGCAGATTCAGTGAAGTTGACACAAAAATGAACAGATGACGGCTGGTGCCGCGACCACGGCGGACTGGATTGCCATCACGCCACCGGGTCGTGAATGAATTAACATGATTTTGGAAGAGTCACGATGATCCTCGTTGAACTCGGATGAAGAAGTCCTTGCATGGGCAAGAACCGTCGTCTGAAAGTCAGCTCGTAAGTTGTTGGAGGCGCGGGGGGGAATCGAACCCCCGAATAAAGGTTTTGCAGACCTCTGCCTTACCACTTGGCTACCGCGCCGGGGCTACTCCATTGATAGCGTGCCGGCGGCGCAAAGTCAAACTTTGGAAAAACTCGCGCACAACGGACTCGCCGGGCGCGGCCACTTCTCCCACGTTTCTTATTTCGTTTGGCGCCGCGCCCGGCGGCCTGTGCGCTCTTCAGCAGCCGCCGGACGGCTCTGCGGAATCGATCGCTTCGCGGCGCCGCTCGATGGGCCGCCAGGAAAGTGAATTCTTCACAAAGATCCGCTAGCGGCTTCGCACCATCTGCGCTTTGAGCTTGTCGACCCAGGCCGTCTGCTTCGGCGTCAGATCGGGGTGCTGCTCGTTCAGAATCATGCGGGCGTGCATGCTGGCGCGATCCGCGGCCAGTTCGAGCCAGGCGATCGCTTGGATATAATCGCGTTCCTGCCGGTCGGTGCGATCAAGAAGCATTTTCGCCAATCGGACCTGGCAAGGCGGCTCACCCGAGGCGGCGCAAAGGCGGAAATATTGCCGCGCGCGATCCCGGCTTTGAGGAAGGCCGTCGCCCATCTCGTAGGCGACGCCCAGATGGAATTGTGCCCGCTTATCGCCCAGGACGGCGGCGTTGCGCATCAATTCCAGCCCTTTTTCCATGTCCACCGGCAGCCGCCTTCCCTGCATCATCATGCTGCCCGTCTCGTACATCGCCGCAGGATAATTCTGATTGGCAGCTTCTAAAACCAACTTCAGCGCCAGATCCCGGTCCGGCGGAAATCCATCGCCCGATTCGAGGAGCTTCGCGTAAAGATACATCGCAGGCGCATATCTCTGCCGGGCGAGATCCTTGATCGTTTCCAGCGTCCCATCGTCGCGCCTGTGCTGCTGGATCGACGCGACCGCCAGGTTATAGGAGGTGCGATGCGCTTCCGGCTTCGGATCGAACCAACTGTGGAACAGGCGGAAGTTGACCGGAATGAGAGTGCTCGACTCCACCGGAAGCCCATCTCTCCTGGCCGGCTCGAACTGCCAGCGCGAGACCGCCTGCACCGCGCGGTCGTCGAGTCCAAAACCGAGCGGGCTCAAGACGGTCAGCTTGATGGGAACGCCGCGCGGATCAATAACGGCTTGCAGCAACACGGTTCCCTGTACAGCGGCGCGGCGCGCTTCCCGAGTATATTCGGGATCGACCTTGCGGAGGACCTTCGGAGGTGTGAAGATCACGTCCGCGGCGCAGGCGAGCCGGATCGCCCACAGAAACGCAAAGACGCAGCCGCGTGCCATGCCTTCGTGACCATTATGCAACGGAACTCGCCGCCGCGCCAGCGGGTCCGGTGCCCTACAATATCCGGCGCCCCACCACGCCGCGCCGGATCGCGTGGTACACGACCAGGAAAACCACTGCGCCGGCCACCGCGACCACTATGCTGTATAAATTCACGCCTCCGACACCGGGCGCACCGAACATCACGAAGATCCATCCTCCGATGATCGCGCCCACGATGCCCAACAGAATATCGAGAACCATGCCTTCGCCGCGATGGTTCACCAAATGGCTCGCAATGAAGCCCGCAATCAACCCGAGAACAATCCAGGCCAGAATCGACATATACACGCTCCCGCCCGCATCGGCATTAGGCACCCGACGCGCGCCACTCCCAAAAGTGCAGGTTTTGGGCCAACACGCGTAGCGCCTGGAATTCCCGTTCTGTTTCGAAACTGGTCGACCCGGTAAAAACCACAGTACAAACCGCGTGAATACCCGAATGTACCGCGACTTCTGGGGATATTCGCTGGGGGCCCTGAGTATTTTTAATTTGTCCTTAGGGCCTCTACGTGCCATTATCGTAAAGGCGGGCCAGAGCCGCCAACACTCTGAAGGGAGGAAGTAGGCAAATGAAGAAAATTATGACCATGATGCTCGGGCTGTCGCTCCTGACCGGCGCCGCCACTGTGGCGTTCGCTCAGACCGACACCGACACCGAGGGAAAGCAGAAGAAAAAGGGGAAAAAGAAGGGTACCGACACCGAAGCTCCGAAGTCTAACAAGCGTTAGTCCGTTCTAAAAACAGGACTTCAGCTTATGCCGCGCGCGTTCCGATTCAGGAGCCGCGCGGCATTGTTCTTTGGAGCCCTCGCCGGCGGTGATTTATTTATAGTTAGGGCCGGGTGCGGTAGAGCATGCGCGGGAAGGCGATCGTTTCCCGTACGTGCTCGAGACCGCACATCCACGCCACGAAACGCTCGACTCCCATGCCGAAACCGGCGTGTGGAACCGATCCGAATTTGCGCAGATCGAGGTACCATTCGAACGCCTCGCGCGGAAGCTGGTGCTCCTCTAAACGCTTCAGCAGCAAATCCAAGTCGTGGATGCGCTGGCCGCCGCCGATGATTTCGCCGTAGCCTTCGGGCGCGATGAAATCCACGCCCAACGCGACATCCGGGCGATCCGGCGCGAGCGCGAAATAGAAGGCCTTGACGCTTGCCGGATAGCGGTCCACCATCACGGGCCGGTCCAGATCTTCGGTCAATAGCGTCTCATCGGCATTGCCGAAATCGCCGCCCCATTGAATCTCGCTGCCTTTCGATTGCAGCTTCAAAACGGCGTCGTCGTAGGTCATGCCGCAAAACGGCGCTCTAACCGCTTCCAGCTTGGAGACGTCGCGCTCCAGCTCCTTCAACTCCTCCCGCCGATTCTCCAACACTCGCGCGATCGCGAACAACACCAGCTCCTCGCCCACGCGCTTGACGTCTTCCAGATCGGCATAGGCCATCTCCGGTTCCACCATCCAGAATTCGGTCAGATGCCGGCGCGTCTTGGATCGCTCCGCGCGGAACGTCGGACCGAAGCAGTACACTCTTCCAAACGCGGCCGCCGTGGCCTCGTTGTACAACTGCCCCGACTGCGCCAGATAGACTTTCTCGCCTTCGAAGTAATCCACTTCGAACAAGATGGTCGTGCCTTCGCACGCCGCGGGCGTAAAAATCGGCGTGTCCACCAACACGAATCCCTGCCCATCGAAATAATCGCGAATGGCCTTTACCACCTCGGCGCGAATGCGCAGCGCGGCGTGCTGCTTGCGGCTGCGTAGCCACAAATGGCGATGATCCATCAAGAAGTCGATCCCGTGTTCCTTGGGCGTGATGGGGTAGGGATCGGATTCCGGCACGCGCTGAACAATTTCGGCGTCTTCCACGTCCAGCTCGAATCCGCCTGGGGCACGCGCTTCGGCGCGAATCTTGCCGCGCACGATCAGCGAAGATTCCTGCGTCAAGTCCTTCAAAGCCTCGAAAACCGGTTCGGGAAGCGCGCTCTTCACCGCGACGCATTGGATGACGCCGGTGCCGTCGCGCACCTGCGGAAAACAGATTTTTCCGCCGCGCCGCAGATTGTATAACCATCCGGCGATTTCCACGGTTTCGCCCGCATGGTGCGCGGCGTGCTCGATCCTAATGTGGGGCGGTCGATTCTCAAGAGGCTTTTCAAGAGACTTCTCAGGACTCATTGGGCAAGCCCTCCAGCCGCTGGAAGACTTCGGAGGCGCTCTCGACGGGGCGGGTTACGTCGGGGGCGCAGCGCAGCTCCAGCAGGAGCGGATATTGTTCGGGAGCGGAGCGCAAGCTCCGCATCGCCTTGTTCCAATCGATGGTTCCCCCCTCGTCGCGAAAAGGAAACAGATGCAGATCGCCCTTTCCATCGTTGTCGTGAACGTGGGTGGAGCGGATGCGGGGAGCCAGCAGCCGGTAAGCGGTCTCCACACCTTCTTGCATGTTGGCATGGCCGAGGTCCAGGCACACGTTCAGCTTCAAGTGAGTCGCTTCGAAGAAGTAGAGCAGGCGATCGGCGCTCGACAACGCGTTGGGCGTGTTTTCCAGCAGCACCTCCACGCCTCGCTGACTGGCGAAGACGTTGATTTCTTCCAGCGCGGCAAAAGCCGCGTCTACCGCGCGTTCGTCAAACGCTTCTCCCGCCACGCCCAGATGCTGAATGAGGTAACGGAAGGGAATCGATTCGGCGATTTCCAGCGCGCGCTTGATCTCCTCCAACTTGCGCAGCCGCTTGTTTTTCACCGTCTCGGTGATCGTGACCACCGCATCCGGCCCCGACCTTCCCCACACGTCGTCGGAATACATCGGCGAGTGCAGGGAATGCAGCTTTAATTCGGAATCGCGGAACCAATAGCTCAACTCCCGGATCTGAGCTTTGTCGCGATAGTCCAGGTGCTGGCGCGCGCAGAAGATTTCCACCAGTGGAATCCCGGCGTCCCAGATGCGGTCCAGCCATACGGAGGTCAGATGGTGATTGCAGATCAAGTGAGTAGAGAGGGCGCGCTGCATGGAAGTTTCTAGTGTACTGTCCCAGAATTAACTGGGCAGTCTGGCGCACCGACCGGGACCGCTCCCTGGCGGGCCCATAGGGCACCCCGGCTCTGTTTTGAAGGCACTAGTATCCCGCGGCTCCCCTTTTAATATCCAGCGGCTGCGCCGGGACGGCGCCCATCCACGGCGCCTTCCAGCCACCCGCCCTCCCTCACAATCGCTTCGACAGCCGAAGAAACTCGCCCTTGCGCCATTTGATCGACCTTATGCCCCCGCGCTTCGAGCAGCGCGATCGTATCCGGCGAGAAGCCTCGTTCCATCATGAGCTGATCCGGCTGCCATTGATGATGGAATCGTGGAAAATCCACCGCCTCCTGCGGATTCATTCCGAAATCGACGATATTGAGAATCACCTGGAGAACCGACGTGATAATGCGCGGTCCGCCCGGCGCGCCGATTGCCATAAAGAACCGGCCGCCGCGGGTGAGAATCGTGGGCGTCATGGCGGAAAGAGGGCGCTTGCCCGGCTGAATCGAATTGGCTTCGCCTCCCGTGAGACCAAAGAGGTTCGCCGCGCCCGGTTTGGCCGTGAAATCGTCCATTTCGTCGTTGAGCAGGAAGCCCGCGCCGGGAACGGTGACGCCGCTGCCGAATCCGTCGTTCAGCGTGTAGGTGACGGCCACGGCGTTTCCGTCGGCATCGACGACATTGTAATGCGTGGTCTCGCTGCCTTCGGCCCCCGCTGGTTTTCCCGGATATACCCGCGCGCTGGGAGTCGCGTGGTCCGGATCGATGGAAGAGCGTCGTTCACGCAGATAACCCGGATCCAGCAATCCGGCCACCGGAACTTTGACGAAATCCGGATCTCCCATATACCGGCTGCGGTCGGCGAAGAAGAGGCGCATAGTTTCCGCGACGTAATGGATGGCCGCGGCCGACCCCGCGCCCGATTTCTCGTAGCCGGAACCTTCCAGCATGCCCAGCATTTGCAGAATGCCGATGCCGCCGGAACTGGGCGGCGGAGCGGTGACGATTCCGTAATCGCGGTACTTTCCTTGGAGCGGCGTCCGCTCGACCGCAGTGTAGTTTTTGAAATCGTCGAGAGTGATCAGTCCTCCATGGCGGGCCATGGCACTGGCGATCAGCCTCGCGGTCTCGCCCTCGTAGAAGTCTTTTGAGCCGACTGAGGCAATGCGCTGGAGGGTTCGCGCCAAATCCGGCTGCGTGAAGCTGTCGCCCGGTTCCTGAGATTTTAAGAAGATCCGTTTCGACTCCGGATCCGAGGCCAGATTACGCGCGGCGCGGATCTGCTGGGCGAACGAATAGCTTACGGGAAAGCCTTGGGAGGCGAGATCGATGGCCGGCGCGAGGAGCGCGCTCCATTTTGCGCGGCCGTATTTCTTATGCGCGAACTCCAGGCCCCGCACCGTGCCCGGGACTCCCGGGGCGCGCCAGCCTGCCACGCTGTCGTGAGTGGGATTTCCCTGGGCATCGAGATACATCGTACGCGAGGCTTGGGCGGGCGCGCGTTCGCGAAAATCGACGAACGTGGCGCGTCCATCCGCGAAACGGATGAGCATGAATCCGCCGCCGCCCAGATTGCCGGCGTAAGGGTAAGTGACCGCCAGCGCGAAGCCTACGGCGACGGCCGCATCAATCGCGTTGCCGCCTTGCTGAAGAATCCGCACGCCGGCATCGGTGGCGAAAGCATCGCCGGAGACGACCATCGCGTGCCGCGCCCGCTCCGGTTCCCGGGCCTGCATAACTCCGCAGGCTAGCAGCCCGAGAGACGCCAGGAGCGCGGCACAGGGCAGGCGCGGCCCTCGCTGGGCCGGGAGACTCGCCCCGGCCGGGCGCGCCAGGCTCCATTGTGCGTCCAGTCTCTGCGGAGTGCGCGACATTCAGTCCGATTCTAGCAATCGAGCGTGAGAATGGGGCGGACTTCGGCGCCCAGCGCACGACGCGGGATCTCAGTCTGCCTGCTCATAATGAAGCACGCTGCGATGAGGATGTCCATCACCCTAGAGCAGGAACTCATAGAAAACGCGTAAGAAAGTTTCGCGGGAAGTGCGAAGAACCGGGTGCCAATGCCGCCCCGACAGGGGCGGACGGCAAAATGACGGACATATCCTTGCCGTTAACGCGCGCGACGCATTTGCTGTGCGCTTTCAAACGAATGAGAAACTCGGCAGATTTGGCCGCGCCCGGCGAGTCCGTTCTGCGATGGAGGCAGATGAAGCCAGAGTGAACCAGAATGAAGGTCACAGAGAGTAGCGGGGAGTTTCTCCAAAGCGTGTTCTTCATCAATGCTTCACTCATCCCCCACGATCGGAAGGAGTTGATAAACGGGGTGAAGGGGAGGGGCCTCACGGTCGCAGTCAGCTATAAGCCGGGGATGCTGAGCGAGACATGGCTTCGCGCGCCTCGGCCGGACGGTAGTGCGGAACAAGCTTTTAAATGTGCCCGGTCGTGAGCGCGTCCACCTTGCGGATCGTCAAGGAAGACGCGTCGGCCCGACCCTTGCCGCCACCGTGCACCACCGAAGGTGAAAATGCCGACGTCCGGGATGAGCCGACGCGCGGGGTCCCGGCAAGCCATTGATTCTGTGATGGTGCGATTTTATTCTCGTAGGAGCTCAGGCGCTGCGCGGCCGCTTAGACTGCCGGCCGATAGAATTCAACATTCAAGGTAGATCGCCGAACGGCACGCCATGTTCCATTGTGAGGGGATCTGGTCGGCGGCGTACGATAAGCCGGCATCGGCGTGGCGAAGCAGTGGCGGCAATTTGAAATCGCGCCGATGCTCCGATACACCCGGTGGGTCCACGATCGGGCCTTGGAGAATTTTGCCCAGTCGGAATCCGACCAAGTGGAGCTGCTGATCGGTGTCAACAGCCGCCCTCGCTCTCTATTGAGCATCCATGTACAAACGGATGCTCAACCGGCTTTCTTCAGTGTAAGCAGCTTCCGGTATAGCGGGGAATCACCGTGACTGGCCGCGAGATTCTCCACTTCAATGGCGCCCGAACGTCTGGGACAAATTCAGGAACTGTATGACGCCCTGGGCGGCGAGCATTCACTGCCGTTTCTGTTTTACACTTACTGGTAGGAGTATTACCATGCAAGTCAGCACCAAGGGGCAGGTGACCATCCCTCAGGAGATTCGGAACCGGCTCGGCCTTCTGCCTCACACGGAAGTCGAATTTGAGCTGGCCGGAGATCACGCCCGAATTCGGAAGGCAAAGCGGCAAACCCGCGCGAAGACGCGCGGACAGATGGCCGTTGAACTTCTCTGGGGGAGCGGGGATGTACACATGAGCACCGACGAAATTATGGCGCTCACTCGTTGGGAACCAGCTAAAACCAAGCGGCGCAGATGAGCTTCATTTTCCCGGACTTGCGTGAGCGCCTGAGCGGCTGCCTGGGCATGCTGACTGACAGCAACGTGCTGCTCGACGTCTCCACGATGGACCACTCGTGGGGCGAATGGTCGCGCCGGGCTTTGGCGGAGGTAGGAGACCATACGATTTTGATGATCAATCCTATTATCTACGCGGAAGTCTCAGTCCGGTTTTCAAGCATCGAAGAGCTGGATGCGGCCATACCCGCGACCCTCTACAGGCAGGAACCGCTTCCCTGGGAAGCCGCGTTTCTGGCGGGGAAGTGCTTCGTGAAATACCGCCGCCGCGGCGGCGAACGGAGATCTCCTTTGCCCGACTTTTACATCGGAGCGCATGCTGCCGTTGGGCATCTTGGACTGCTGACGCGAGACCCCAGACGTTATCGAAACTATTTCCCCGGAGTGGCGCTTTTCGCGCCGCGGTAAAGCCTCCAACAGATCCGAGATTAGATACTAGCCCACAAGATCTGAGAATTGGTCCCTCAGAATTGCCGTCGTGAGCGCGAGCGGCGTGGCGGGCAAGCTGTCAGCAGTCAGCATTCAGCGGTCAGCTAGCGATCAGCTTACAAGTTGGATTCGATGTCC
>DATDGT010000075.1:0-84921 GCA_036521975.1 Bryobacteraceae bacterium | reverse complement strand
AGCTTGGGCGAGGCGGCGTAGCGATCTTTCGCACGTCTCAAGATCCGATAGCGATCGAGCGCTCCATTCGCGAGGAAATTACAGCCCTCGACCCCACGGTTCCCGTAACGATGGAAACGCTCGACGCGCGCGTAGATCGTTTCCGCGAACGCCCTCGATTTACCGCGGCTCTGGTGAGCTTATTCGCGGTCTTTGGATGGATCCTTGCCGCGGTGGGACTGTATGGCGTTCTCTCATTTCTGGTATCGCGGCGAACGCGCGAGATCGGCGTTCGCATGGCGCTCGGCGCCACTCCCGCGAAAATTGTCGCTCTGATTTCGGGAGAGGCGTTTGCGATGGTGGGCGCGGGCCTCGCGGCCGGCGTGATAGCGGCCGCGGCGCTTACCCGGCTGATCCAAGGGTTGCTGTTCGAAATTTCTCCCGAGGATCCAGTTTCCTTCGGATTGGCAATTCTCGCTCTCGTCGCCGCGGCTGGGCTTGCGGCATGGATTCCATCCCGCCGCGCCGCCGCCGTCGATCCCGCGGTCGCGCTGCGCAGCGAATGATAAACCGATGTGGCGCTAGTTATCAGCGGAAGCCGCGCGGGCGGCGCGACTCACTCAGAGGTTAGGCCTATGAACCGGATGGTTCATAGCGGTGCTTGTTTTGACGTATTCCCAATAAGTTAGCTTTGGTCTCCAGCGTGCTTTTCTTATGCTCGTTCCGAGAGGAAACAGAAAGCGCACAGCGAATGCGTTGTGCGCGATGGGGAAAAAGAGACGCAAAGGAGAAAAGACAATGAAAACGAAATGGAATTCGCTTTTGACCGCCGCTGGATTCGCGTTGATCGCGGCCGCGGCTTATGGACAGGATCGGTTGACGGCCAACGTCCCGTTCTCGTTCCGCACCATCGGTGGCGTGCACCCCGCGGGGCAATACGCGGTGGTTCACGATCGCGACGTCACCAAGCTGGAGAATCTGACGACTCGCAAGTCGACCTGGGTCGGCATTGGAGTGCTCGACGGAGAGGGCCAGCGGAACGCCCCGCGGCTGGTGTTCACGTGCGGAAACGAAAGCGGCTGCGCGCTTACCAGCGTGCGGATCGATGATGGCCGGGAGTGGCGTTTCCAGGCACCGAAACTGAAGGCGTCCGAAGAGGCGCGAGTAGCGGTGATCTATTTGGGGTCCAAGGACGCTGAGTAAAACCTTGGCATCCTGCGAGCGCCGTGACGGAGGGCGCGGCGCTTGACCTTTGGAGAAACTCGCGCACAACGCATTCGCTGTGCGCTAGAACGAGCGGCGGAAGGTCCAACCGGATCTTGCGCCGCTCGTTAAGTTTTTGCCGATTGCTTACGATAGGCTTTTATGCCCTCCTCCGTGCTCGTTACCGGCGGCGCCGGTTATATCGGATCTCACACCGCCAAGGAATTGGCCCGCGCGGGTTATCGCGCGGTGGTTTACGATAACCTGAGCCGCGGCCACCGCTGGGCCGTGCGGTGGGGGCCGCTCGAGGAGGGCGATCTGCTCGATCAGCCTCGGCTCGAACGCGTGTTGGCGGAACATCGCATCGATGCGGTGCTGCATTTCGCCGGGCTGATCGCGGTCGGCGAATCGATGCAGGTTCCCGAAATCTATTTCCACAACAACGTAGGCGGCACGCTAAGCCTTCTTAACGCGATGCGCGCGGCGGGCGTCCGGCGGCTGGTGTTTTCATCCACGGCGGGGATTTATGGAATTCCCGAAGCGACGCCCATCGAAGAAACGGCGTCCACGATTCCCGTGAGTCCCTATGGCGATTCGAAGCTCATGGTGGAGAAGATTCTGGCGTGGGAAGGCATTTGCCACGGATTGAATTGGGTCGCGCTGCGCTATTTCAATGCCGCCGGCTGCGACGCCGAGGGCGAGACGGGCGAGAACCACGCGCCTGAGACGCATTTAATTCCCTGTCTGCTGGAGGCGGCACAAGGGTTGCGCGAAGCTTGTCCGCTGTTCGGGTCCGATTACCCGACGCCGGACGGAACTTGCATTCGCGATTACGTGCACGTCACCGACTTAGCGGAGGCGCACGTCAAGGCCTTGAAGTATCTGGAGAACGGTGGGGCGAGCCTGGCGCTGAATCTGGGCACCGGGAATGGATTTTCGGTCAACGAGATCCTAGCCGCCACCGAAAGGACCATCGGGCGTGTGGTCCCGGTGGTTCGGCGGCCTCGCAGAGCAGGCGACGCGCCGGTTCTGGTGGCGGCCGCGCTGCGGGCGCGGGAGGTTCTGGGATGGGAACCGTCGCGATCGTCGCTGGAGAATATTTTAGAGACCGCGTGGCGATGGCAGCGGCAAAAAACGCCCGGTGAAGTGGCAGCCCGCGGTTAATGCTTGTGTGAACCGCCGCCGTGCGAATGACCGGAGGAATGCGACGAATGAGAAGACGACCCGCGCGAAGACGATCCGTGCGATCTGAAATGTTCGCCGCCACCCGAGGAACGTGGCGCGGAGAAGTGCTGCGAGGAAGCACGCGCTTCGGATTGCGGAGCGGAATAGGAGCGGCTCTCTGAAGAGCGGGGAGCGGCGGAACTCGAGAAATTGCGCGCGCTTTGCGAGGGAGCGAAATTGCGCGCCGTTTGCGGTGCCGTGAAGTTGCGCGCGCTTTCGGGCGAAGCGGAGCTGCGTGCGGAATAGGCGCGGTCGCCGCTAAGGCTGTGCCAGCCGCCCGATGCGGACCCCGATCCGGACAAAGCCCCGGAGGAAGACGAATAGGAGCGAGCCGTGTTGAAGTTCCGCTCGGCATTGAAGCTGCGTTGCGCGCTGAAGCTTCGTCCACCGTTAAAGCTTCGCTCGGCGGACCGGAATCCGCCCCCCGCCATGCGCCCGCCGCCAGAGGCGAACCGGCTGGCCAACATCCTGTTGGGATATGCGACTCCCAGGCGATGAACCGGGTTGTGCGCCCACGCGGTCACTCCACTAAACCCTCCGCCGAATCCGGCGAATCCGAAGTGGTGGAAAAACAGTCCGTTCAAAAACAGGCCGTGAACCAGCCAGTTCAGCGCCCAACCCCAACCTCCCCAAGCCAGGAATCCTGCGAACAGGCTTCCGAGGAAGATCGCGGGACCGAAGATCACCCCCAGATTCACGGATGGGTACCAGAGAGGCGGATAGGCGCCCCACACCGGCGGACCCCAAACATAAACGGGATTGTACTGCGGAACGTAGATCACCTGAGGATCGGCGGGCTGAATTTGAATCGCGGGCGGGCCGCCGGAGACCGGCTGAGAAGTAACAATCTGCTGCGAGGTGGATTGCAGCGTGCCGCTCTGTTGCGCCCGCGCGCGCATTTGTTGAATCGCGGCCATCACGTCGGCTTGCTGCCCCAGGAAGGCATTTCCCAGATCGGTGGTCCAGCGGATATCGCGCGTGAGCTGCGCCATTGCGTCGGGAAAGGCGACCAGCGCGGCCACGCTGGGGTCCCAGTTTTGCTGCCGGGCGGCGTCAATCAATTGCTGTCCGCGGAGGCCGGAGTTTTGCTGGAGCCATTGCTGCGCCTCCACGATTTCCAAGGGATAAGTCGATGCGGCCAACACTTGGCCGAGCAGCGGATCGGGATACAGCGCGATGGGCGCGACCAGATTGTCCAACTGTTCGGGAGATAACGATGGAGCGGCAGCCGGCTCCTGCGACGGAGGCAGGGAAGGCGGAGCGCTCGAAGGCGGGTATGGAGTTTGAGCGCTTGCGGCCGCCCAAGGAAGAATCATCGTGCACAGAACCGCTACCGCTTTCCGCATACTGCCTCCCGTCGATTACTCACATCGCGCACAACGACTTCCGCCTGTGCGCTCATTAAATGAGACGCAAGCGCCGCGGGACAGGTTATGAACGATTCCTAACCGGCGAGGTCCGTTAATGGGTGATCGCGTAGGAGATGTAGTTCACCGCGACGCGGATGCCCAAGCCCGACCATTTCTCCGGGTAGGAGGGATCGTCGGCCCACTCCCAGGGAATCGCCGAGATCGGAATTTGCGACAATGGCGACCGCCACGCGGTTCTTGGGGCCGTAAATGGCGCGCCAATAGGGCGTATCACCATCATCTTGATAAGGACGTCCGTAGCGGCCCCACGCACCGGTGACGCGGAAACGGTCATTGAGATCGTAGATCGTGTGGAATAGCGAATCGGCGTTGTCCACATCCACGGGCTGGCGGTCCGGGAAAATGCGGCTCATGCTGCGCATGAAAACTTGCCATTCGAACGTTCCCCAGAAGTCGTCGACCATTAAAAAACCGCCACGGTCGATGTAATCGCGGAGCTTTCTGGCTTGCGCGTCGGTCAGGTCCCACTCTCCGGTGCGAACGGCGTAGATAAAGGGCCAGTTGTAGACTTCGTCGGCGTCGTCGAGATTCACGGACTGTTCGACGCTGCGCGTGTCGATACGGGTGAGGCGGCGCAAAGCCTGAGCGAGGTGCCGATCGGCACGCGGATAATCCTGAGTCCAGCTCGACATGCCCTGTGCCCAGAAGCGTCCGGCGCGATCGAAGCGGGCGGTGGGGGCGGGAGGGTACATCAGCCGCGCGAAAGCGAACTCGGCTGGCTGCTGGTAATCGGCGGGCAGAGGGAAATCGTTGTACTCGATCGCGGGATATTCGCGGAACGGGCGCTGGAACGCCCAGAGGGAGCAAGCGGCGAGTACCACGCCGCTCGAAGTTTGCACGAGTTTACTAATGTTCATGCCGCGCGCGGGTCCCTCCCAAAGCGCACAGGCGCAAGTCCGTTGTGCGCAATTTCCTCCAAAGGATACCATCGTTTCGATGAGATTCACGCGGTTGGGCATCGCCAGGATGTTCCGCGCATGGCCGTATTTGAGGGCGGTGGTTGCGGTCTTCGACCGCGATTTCTACCTGCACAAATATCCGGACGTCGCCGCAGCCGGAGTAAATCCGCTTCAGCATTACCTCGAGCACGGCGCGGAGGAGGGACGCAAACCTCACCCGCTGTTTGATCACGATTTCTATCTTCTTTGCTGTCCCGAGGCGCGCGATGCGGTGGAGCCCTCGATCCTTCATTTTCTGAAGCAGGCGGTCCCGCGCGGCAATCCTCACCCGTTGTTCGATTGCGAATCGTACCTCCGCGCGCATCCCCAAGCTGCGATGCAGAAAATCAATCCCTTGGTGCATTACGTGAGGAATCCGCCGGCCGAGGCGGACGCCTTGCGCGGGCTAACCGAAGTTCGCCAGGGATCGCTCCCTCACAGTCGCGGCTCGGAAGCAATCATTGACGTTGAGGGACTTACTGAGCCGCGCGCGTCCGCAAGCGGTTCCGGTGGCGAACCTCGGCTAAAGCCCGCCCTCCCATTCGTGCGGCTGGAGATCCGGGATGCTGCGGTGACGATCGTGCTTGGGGAGCCGGAGGCGGGTTCAGCGGGCGACCTCGTCTACGTGTGGGAGGACTCGGAGGGAAATACGCGGTTCCTCGCGCCCGCGGAGCAGCGGCGCTTCTTCGGAGCCGTGAAATACGATCAACTCCGCGCGCAGGCGCAATAGAAACGGCCCCGATGACTCGGGACAAAATAAAAACGGCCCCGATGACTCGGGGCCGTGAGTTGAAAATCGCTCCTATCGGAGCCTGCCATGGCTACTTCTTTTTCTTCGGAGCAGCCTTCTTCTTCGCAGGCGCCTTTTTCTTGGTTGCGTTCTTCATCGATTGATTCTCCCTTTACATCTAGATTCGCGCGCTCATGCGAGCACGCGTGTTGTGTCCCCTTTATATGATTGTTTGCGAAGAAAGTCAAGAGAAAAATGAAGGGACCGACGCCGAAGCGAAGCGAGAAGAGGACAGAGCGAGGCGAGAGGAGCGAAGAAGCGAGCGAGAGGAGGCGAGCGCGGGGCGGACTTCGACGCTCGAAGCGCCGCGCACAAAAGCCGCGAGAGCAGGAAAAAACGTGGTCGAGTAGAATTGTTTTAGTGTCGGGAAGGCCGATTGTCGCGGCTGCGGCGGCATCGCTCGCGTTGTTGGCGGGATGCGGACATCGCGTCTCCGCGCGCCGGCCTGCGCCTCCAATTCCGCGGCCCGTCGGCTGGACGGAAACGGGTCTGGCGAGTTGGTACGGCGCTCCCTACGACGGACGCCCCGCCGCGAGCGGCGAAATTTTCGACACGCATCGCCTCACCGCCGCGCATCGCACTCTGCCCTTCGACACCTGGGTCGAGGTGACCAATCTCGAAAACGGGAAGCGCGTGCGCGTGCGGATCAACGATCGCGGTCCATTCGTGGATGGACGCATCATCGATCTCTCGTTGGCCGCCGCGGACACGATCGACGTGGTGCGCCCCGGGATCGCGCGCGTGCGGCTGAAGGTGATTCGCGCTCCGGCTCAGGACGACCCGCCGGAAGCGGATCACGTCGCGGCGGCGGCCACGGGCGAATTCGCCGTTCAGGCGGGAGCGTTCTCCGATTCCGCGCGGGCGGAAGCGCAGAAGGAGCTACTCGCAACCTTCAATCCCCGAGTGGTGAAGAGCCAAGGGGACCCTCCGCTCTGGCGAGTACTGATCGGAAGTGAGATGAGCCACGAAGAGGCCGAAAAGTTGGCGGAGCAGGTTCGAGCGGCGGGCAGTGAGGCAGTGATCGTGACGGATCGGGACCGGTAGTGGGGTAAGGTGGAGTCCCGAGCACCTTTTACAACTTTTTTACAAGCCCTATACGACCTCGCTGGGCGATTCCTCTTAGCATGCTTTAAGGAGGAACCGAGATTGTGTCCGATGAGGAACTGATTTCCACTTACCGTGAGAGTTGGGGCGACGCACAACAAGAAGCGCTGGAAGAGCTTTTCCGGCGTCATCAGGCGCGGGTGGTGCGGTGGTGCTGCCGCTTCACCCGAGAGCGCGAATCCGCGCTGGATCTCTCACAGGAGATTTTTTTGCGAGCTTTTCGAAATCTGGCGAGCTATCGCGGGGAGTGCCGCTTCTCCACCTGGCTGTATGCGATCACACGGAACTTGTGCACTACGGCGATGCAGAAGCGGGCAGTCGAGCCGGTGTGGTCGGCCAAGGCCATCACCGCGGATTTTCCCGACCGGTCGTCCGGCGACGTTTACAGTCAAGTCGAAAAAGAGCAGAGCCGGCAGAGGAACTGGCAGACCATCCTGGAGGCTTTGGATGAAACGGAAGCCCAGGTGATGTTTCTACATTACGGGCAAGAACTTTCGCTCAACGCTGTCAGCCGGATGCTGGAGCTCGACAACAAAAGCGGCGCGAAAGCCTACATCGTGAGCGCGCGAAGAAAGTTGAACGCGGCGATCCGGCCCGAGCGAGCCTCCGCCGGCCGGATGGCATCATGAGATTTGCGTTCCTCCCCTCTTCTTCCTATTTTTCTCATCGTAGCGGTGGACGTGCTGGGGCTAACCATCATGATTCCGCTGCTGCCCTTCTATGCGGAAAAACTGGGCGCGAGCCCGTTCCAGGTCGGCTGGCTGATCGGACTTTACGCCGCATGCCAGCTTGTGTCGGGACCGCTGCTCGGGCGACTATCCGATCGCATGGGTCGCAAGCCGCTGCTGCTGGTGAGCCAATTCGGAACACTGGCGGGTTTTCTGATTACCGCTTTTGCGCCGAACCTGTGGATTTTGTTCCTGGCGCGCGCCATCGACGGCTCCACGGCCGGTAATCTTTCTTTGGCGCAAGCCTATATTTCGGATGTGACCAAGCCGGAAGACCGCGCCAAATCGTTCGGTATCATCGGCATCGCCTTCGGTATGGGCTTTTTGATTGGTCCCGCGATTTCCGGTTTCCTGGCGAGATTCGATTACCGCGACCCGATCTTCGCCGCCGCCGCGCTTAGCGCCACCAGTATCTTAACCACCTATTTGCTGCTGCCTTCGGGTGCGCCGGAGGGCGCGGAAGCCAGCGCGGAAGCGGGCACCGAAGCTGGCGACGCAGGGCCGGGCGGGCGCAGATTATCGCTCCTCGAATGGGGCGCATACGCGGAATACTTCCGGCGGCCCGCTCTCGCTCCTCGCCTTTTCGAGTTTCTGTGCTTTGCTTTCAGCTTCGCGATGTTCACCGCCGGCCTGCCCCTGTTCGCGGAACGCCGCCTGGAATGGCACGGTAAGCCTTTCGGACCCGTACAGCTCGGCTACGTCTGGGCTTTCGCCGGATTCCTGGGACTGTTTCTGCAAGGACCTGCGTTGGGCAGGTTAGTGAAGCGCTTCGGCGAGCGGAGTTTGAATCGCACCGGCTTCGGCGGCTATGCAGCCGGCTACTTCATTCTGGCGCTCTGCCATTCGTTGCCGGTTTTGATTCTGGCCACGATCGTTACGGCCATCGGTACGCTGGTGCGGCCGACGCTCACCAGCATGATCACGCAAGCGGCGGCGCGCCGCGAACAGGGAGTGGTGTTGGGGCTTACGCAATCGCTGACCTCGGTGGCGCAAATCGTCGCGCCTCTGCTGGCTGGCTACCTTATTCAACATCAGTGGCTGACCAGTTGGGGATTAGCGGCTAGCGGCGTTGCCGCCGCGGGGTTTGCCCTGGCTTCGCGCAGAGCAAGGCGCCAGCCTGCGATGGCGTGATTAACCGCCCCCGCTCCGCGATCGGAACAGGCTCGCCCTTCAACTGAAATTTGTTTGCCGATGCGCTCAGCCTGTGGACTCGGGGCCGCCGGTTTTCAATGCTTGCGGATAATATAGGACCGAACGCTGAAAACTACCTTTAGCCTCGCCGGCGAGCACCATGGCCGCATTTGAAAAAAGCACGGAGTTCGCTTTGTTTCGAGGGACCAGCCCGGGATTTTGGGTTGCATCCATCTGACTTTGCGCCGCCGCGGTGTTGAAGTCCATGGCTTGGCAGGCGGCGCGAAAATGCGGAAACTGCCCCGGGCCGTCCGGCCCCATTGCCCACGCCATGCTCAATAAACCTAACTGCGCGTCGGCCGGCCATGTGTCGAAATCCTTGAACCACGGCTGGTGCTTTAGGAAGCTTTCATTGTCGGTGACCCGCGTCAGGATCAACGAATTCATAGCGTCGTCGCTCAACTCCAGTTCCGTCAGAGGGTCAAAGGCGGTAAAGGCATCATGGGCGACGCCGGGATTGCCTTTGAGCTTTGCCCACTCGGCTGCAATTTGATCCTTCGTCGCGAGAGCTCCGGGAATCGCGATGCCGGGTCTGCTTTTAAAACGAAACGGTAGAGCCTGGGCCAATTCCACGGGGTCGACCAAGTTGCCTACGCCGACCGTCACCAGTCCCTTGACGTCGAGATACATGTAAGGCACGCAACCTTCAAACGGCTCGTTAAACGCTCGAAATGCGGATTGAACGGAAGAAAACATAAGCTCTTTCGTCAGCGGCCTGGGATAGATTTAGGCAGGCTGACGTCATCGAGCTTGCCTCGCGTTCCACAATAAACCGGCGCACACTGATATCCCTCGTCTTTAAGCAGAGCGCGACCCTTATCGAAGAAGACGTTGAGCTTGCAGGGCCGGGCCGCGGACAATCCCTCGGCGACAATAGCTACGTGATCGTCGCGCCACTCGCCGTCGGTATTTAAACGGCACGTGTGGCCGTTCGAGAAATAGAGCCGGATGGCCACGGCAATCTTTCCATTTGCTTTACCGCTAATCTGAACTGAATCGCGTCCAGCCGAGGCTTGTCCATATGTCCCGAAGATGCTCTGAGGTGGGCGAAGGGGCGCCTGGCTGCCGGCCGGGAACTGCCCCAAACCGATCGCCCCCAGAATCCCCAGCCGCCCCGCGCCGCGAATAGACCGGCTTACCATCTTTTGGCCTCTGATCATAGCGGCTTGGTAAAGTGATCGGCCATTACACCACCGTATAAACCGCGCGCTCGAAATCGCGCAACAAATCCACGGCCTGCGGATCGACGAACGGCAGGAACTGCATCATAATCGTCGCGCAGATTTGGCGGCTCGGGTCGATCCAGTAAAACGTATTGTCGATGCCGGCCCAGGCGAGGCTCCCCGCCGCGCGGCCCTCCTTATAAGCCACTGGATTGAGCAGGAATCCATACGTGTAGCGGTCGTCGAACCCCGGATGGAAATCCACGTCCGCGGAACGCGCGGGCAGGGCAGTCTTGAGCCTGCCCGCGGCTAGATGACCGGTTTGATTGGAAGACATCATCTCCACGGTCTTCTCCTGGAGAATGCGGTCATTGCCCGGCCCGCGCCCCTTGCGCAGAATCATCTGCATGAACCGCACGTAATCGCCCACGGTGGAGTACAGCCCTCCCCCGCCGTTAAACGCTTTCGGCGGCGCGGGCAGGCGGCGCGGATTCTGTTTCAATGAGCCATCGGGCTGACGCTGGTAGACGCTCACCATACGGTCGAATTTTTCCCCCGGGACGCTGAATTTCGTGTCTTTCATTCCCAGCGGCTCCAAAATGTTGGTCTGAAAATACGCTTCGAGCGTCTGTCCGCTCACGGCCTCCACCAGTTTGCCGGTCCAATCCAAACCTGTTCCGTACTGCCAGCGCGTTCCCGGCTCGAAAATGAGAGGCGTCAAGGGCGCCACCGTCCCGGGAGGAACCGGAAGCAGCGCGTTATATTTCCGCATGTTCTCGTCCCAGGTGTCGTAGGCGAAGCCGGACGTGTGCGTCAGCAGATGCTTCAACATCACCGGCTTTCGCGCGGGACGCAGCTTCGGGTTGCCTGAGGCATCGAAGCCCTCCAGCACTTCGAGCTTGGCCAACTCTGGCAGGTGGTTCGCCGCCGGTTCCTCGAGGCGGACCTTGCCGCGTTCCACCAACTGCATCGCCGCGGTCGAGGCGATCGTCTTGGTCATGGAAGCGATCGCGAAAATGGAATCCGGCGTGACCTGGATTCCAGATTCGGCATCGCGGGTTCCGAACGCTCCCGTATAGACGATACTATCGGGACGGGCGACCATTGCCGTGACGCAGGGGATCTTCCGGCGAGCGATGCCGTCGCGCAAAGTGGCGTTTAGATCAGCGGCGGCGAAGAGGCGCCGTGCAGGCGCGGCTGCGGCGGCCACGAGGCCGGTGCTGAATTGTCTACGAGTAATCTGGGACATGGAAATATTATCTTCTAACGTGTAACTCGAAGGCACCCGCAACGTCTTCGAAGCCGGCGTGCCGCCGTTATGTTCCATCTCATCCCGGAGCATCACATCCAGGCAATCGCTAGCGTCTCGCGAGTTCTAAAGATAGGGGCGCCCTTTCTATTCACGTCCGGCGACGAGGATGGCTTCGAGGGCAGAGAAGGCACGATGAATGGTGTTGTGATGCGATATTTCTCTTTTAGTATCGAGAATTACCGACGCATTCTCGGCGATCAAGGATTCACGTTGATCGACGTCCATGAGGACAACGGCGGGAACACCCACTACCTGGCGATCAAGAGTTTTCAACAGTAGGGTCCGCCAATTGATTAGCCCACAGTCGAGCGCTTATCGCGCTCCGGACTTGACGTAACTTTCCAGCCCATCTACTTCGCCGGCATGGGCTGTGCGAACACGAGCCGGTGTCCATTTAGATCCATCAAGTCGAACTCCATCATCCCGTAATCAAGCTGAACGGGCTGACGCGACATCTTTACACCCGGCACGACCGAGTACTCCTCGTACAGCGCCTTTACATCGTCCGTGACGATGTACACATTCCACGCGTGGCGCTCTCGCCGCCCTGGATCGTCTGGGGGCACGTACGCGGGCTGCTGTTGCAAGAAGATTTGAACCTCATCACGCCTAAGGATTGCGAAGCCTGGTGGATAGTATTCGGACTTAAACCCGAGCCGTTTATACCACTCCATGGTGGGCTCAATATTGCCGACTAGAAACACGGTCGTCGAGTTACGCAGTTTCGCGCGAACCGCTGCCGCTTCGGTCCGCCCTTCGCCGTAAATCATGGGACCTTCTGATTTGCGACGTCCAATAGAGGGGTGGAGTTCCTCGTCCGGGATCGCTGAGCGATCATTCCCCCTGTCCAGCCTCCGATCACTCTCAGCATATAAGAAACGCCATACATCAGACGGTCTTCCGGTTTGGCGAAAAACACGAAAGCGCCTGTCCAGAGCACAGCCGTCGATCCGACAAGAGTGCCATTCAATTCAAGGCGAACCTGGCGGATGCCGTGCGGCAGGCCCAGAATGCGCCGAAGAGAGCCGCCAGCCCCGCAGCCGGCGGGGCAACGTAGTAGCCCGCAGCATCGTTAAAGGTGGTGTATTCCGACGCCGGATGGCCCGGTGCAATGACGAACCGATAGCCGAGCACGACGACCATCAGAACGGCCATGACCGCTACCTCCGACGCCACAGCCGCGATTACGACGCGTCCCCCAGAAATGCGCGGATTCACTTGCGTTCCCATATGAGGATCATTATCGTGATTTCCGTGGCGACTAGCAAAGGAATGAAAATACCGTGACGCTGGCGGGCTGAATGCGTTGTGAAGTGATTTGCTCCAGTGGCTGCGCAAATCCGGTAGCGTTGCGATATGATCTTCGTTGCGCCACCCGGCGGAAAGCCGATCATGCGTGGCGCGGGAGTGCAAAGTGAACCGCTGGGTCCGATTGTGGTCCGCCTTCGTCGGCATGGTGATGATTGGCAACCTTCAGTACGCCTGGACGCTTTTTGCGCAGCCGATGGTGAAGGCGCACGCCCAACAGCACTGGCAGCTCTCCGACGTCCAGTGGGGGTTCAGCCTGTTCATCGCGGTCGGCACCTGGGCCATGCCGTTCCTGGCTCCGTTCATCGACAAGGTCGGTCCACGGCCGCTGATGGCCCTCTCGGGGGTGCTGTGCGCCATCGGCTGGGGATCGCTGGGACACGTTGGAAACCTGGTCTCGTTTTATTCTCTCTATTCGATTGCGGGCGTGGGCGTAGCGTGCGTTTACGCGTGCGGAGTCGCGACTTCCGTGAAATGGTTTCCCGACCGGCGGGGGATCGCCTCGGGTCTCATCACTGCGGGTTACGGAATGGGTGCAGCCGCCTTCAACCCGCTCTTTGACCATTTGATTCGGACGGCCGGTTATGCCGACACGTTCTTGTGGACGGGCATCTCACACGGAGCACTAATCCTGCTGTCGGGCTTGGTGTTGCAGAATCCGCCGGCTGATTACAAGGTTGCAGCAGCCGCTGTGAAGCCCAAGGTGCGGCGGCACGATCTCAATTTCAATGCCTCGGAAATGCTCCGCACGCCGCAGTTTTATTTCCTGTATGTCGCAATGCTGTCAATCGGTATCGGCGGGCTGATGGTCACCGCGCAGCTCAAACCGGTGGCGACCAATTTCAAAATCGGCCAGGCCGCATTGACCGTTGCGCTGATCCTGACGCCGCTCGCCAACGGCTCCAGCCGCATCCTCTGGGGGTGGGTTTCGGATTATCTCGGCCGCGAGTGGACGATGTTCACCGCGTTTCTGCTCCAGGCAGTCTTCCTACTTGCGGCAACGACGCTTGGACGCACCGGCGATGCCGCTTTCGTAGTGTTGATGGTGCTCGTGTTCCTCACTTGGGGCGAGCTGTATGTCTTGTTTCCCGCCGTGCTCGGCGATTTGTACGGCAGCAAGAATTCAGCGGGAAATTACAGTTTCCTGTATAGCGCTAAGGGTCTTGCGTCGCTGGTGGGCGGCGGCATTGCGGCGATTCTGTTCGAGAAAACCGGCACTTGGAATTATGCCTTCTTCGGCAGCGCCGCGCTGGCTCTGGTCTCGGCGCTGATGGCGCTCGGCGTTCGCAGGATGCCGCTCCCAACGAAGCGCCGCGAGGCTTTGAGCGCGCCTCTGGTACCCGAGAGCGCAGCAGGCGCATAAACTCGGCCCCCAACCACTAACGCGCACAGGGACGCCGCGGCCCTCACCAGCAAAGAACCGCGCCCACGTATGCCGCGGCGAGCTCCGTTGTGCGGCTTGTTCCTACGAGAGCCTCGGCGATCGCGTGATAGACTTTAATTCGCGCAGGCGATCTGCCTGTCAGCTACCCGAAGGAGGTTCCATGTCAACTGCTGTCGCCGAAAGCACGCCCACCGCCGCCAAACCCGCTCCTAGCCCGGAGATGATTTCGAGCGGGCAGATTGTCGCGAAAATGCTGAAGCAGGAAGGCATCCGCCACATCTTCACCATTTCCGGCGGCCACATTGTCGACATCTACAATGGCTGCATCGACGAGGGAATCGACATCGTCGACGTGCGGCACGAGCAAGTGGCGGCCCACGCGGCCGACGCATATGCGCGCATCACTGGATTGGGCTGCGCAGTGGTGACTGCCGGCCCAGGCACCACCGACACGGTAACGGGCATGGCCAATGCCTACCGCGCCGAGAGCCCGATGTTGTTGATCGGCGGCAATTCGGCGCTTAAGCAATATCGCATGGGCGGATTGCAGGAACTGCGCCACACCGAAATGATGACGCCCATCAGCAAATTCGCTTCACTCGTGATGACCACTGAACGCGTCGCGGAGATGATGGGCATTGCGTTTCGGGAAATGTTCAATGGAGCGCCTGGGCCTGGTTTCCTCGAAATTCCGCACGACATCATGGATGGCAAGGTGGAGGCGTCCACCGTGCGTTATCCGAAGAACTACCGCGTGCGCGGCGCCGATGGCGGACCCGCTGAATTCATTGGCGATCCGAAAATCGTGCAACAGGTCGCGGATCTGCTCGCCCGAGCCGAGCGCCCCGTAGCGTTGTTCGGCACGCAGGCGCGGACTTGCCGCGCGCACGACGCCATCGACCGGTTCGCACGTCATTTCAACATCCCTATCTACGTGAATGGCGCCGCGCGCGGCACTCTGCCGCCCGATCATCCGTACGGCTTCATGCCCTCCCGCAAAACGGCGTTCGATAACGCGGACGTAATCCTGCTCGCCGGGACGCCGCTCGATTTCCGCATGGGTTACGGCCGGCGCCTCAATCCCAAGGCGAAGATCGTGATCATGGACATGGATTACAAGAACGTCGGCAATAACCGCGACTTCGACTTCGGTCTGGTCGGAAATTTACGCACGATTCTGGACGCCATGTGCGAAGCCTCGCCGGGCGATAGAGCTCGAAAGCACGATCCTTTTCTCGAAATGCTCCGGGCGGATGAGGCGAAAAGCGAAAGCAAGAACAACAAAATCATCGCCGCCAATGAGGTGCCGATTCACCCGGTGCGCCTGTGCCACGAAATCAACGAATTCCTCCAGGAAGAGACGGTTTATATTGGCGACGGCGGCGACGTGGTCACGTTCTCAGGTTCGATTGTGCGGCCCCACAAACCCGGCGGCTGGATGGACCCTGGTCCGCTAGGCACGCTAGGCGTCGGAACCGGCTTCGCCATGGCCTCCAAACTCGCCCAGCCACAGCGCGATGTAGTTGTGCTGTTCGGCGATTGCTCGTTCACGTTGACCGGCTTCGATTTTCTTACCATGGTGCATCGCAAACTGCCGTTCGTGGGCGTAATCGGCAACAACTCGTCCTGGAATCAGATCCGCTTTGGCCAGGAGCGCAAGTACCCCGGCCGCGGCGACATTGGCAATGTTGTGGGCGACGTCCGCTTCGACCGGCTGGCGGAAGCTATGGGAGGTTTCGGCATCCGTGTCACGCAGCCTCAGGACATCCGGCCCGCACTCGAAAAGGCGCGCGACTCGGGGCTCCCAGCGCTGGTAGATGTGGTGATCAACCGCGATGTCTATTCGTCGGGCACCTCGAACCAGACGATGTATAAGTAGTTAGCCGAAAGCTGCTAGGATTGGGGCGTGGGACGAGCTAATGACGCGCGCAGCGAGCTAGCCGACCTGGAATTTGAGCGGCCTGCTACGGATGAGGTCGAGGTTGATGCCGAAACCTTGGCCGCCATCGACCGAGCGGTAGACGCCGCGAAGGCGGGTCGTGGTATGTCCCTCGACGAGCTTCGCAAGACGATCCCGGAGTGGATTTCAAAGTTCGAATCTCGGAACCCGCGTTAGCGGATTTCGAGGAGATCCTCGAGTATTCTTGGATCAACTTCCCAGAGACTGCTGAACGTTTCGGAAATGGGCTCCTGGACCATCTGGAGCTGCTCGCGAAATTTCCCTTCATCGGAAGACCCGTTTCGGGCAGACCCGGCGTCCGCCAATTAGTGCATGCTCCGATCCTGATCTACTACCAAGTTCACGAGGATGGCAAGTTGGTCGAAGTCCTTCACTTCTGGCATGGGAAACGCCGGCCACCCTCGGCATAGGCTGCAGGTTGGTTTGGCCCTACGCAGCGGCCCTAGAAGCGGATTTGAGATCACGGCAGGCTACTATGGAAGATCGGCAGATTGAGCCACCGAACGTTCCGCCGCGCCGTGCGGGTCGGGCTCTCAAGAAACGAAGGAGATACAAAGTAGATGGAAGCATTAAAGGGAATCCGCGTCCTCGACATGACGCACGTGCAGGCGGGGCCGACCTCCTCGCAACTGCTGGCGTGGTTGGGAGCGGACGTAATTAAGTTAGAATCGCCCGCCGGCGACGCCACCCGCGGCCAGCTACGAGACATCCCCAATGCGGACAGCCTGTATTTCACCATGTTGAACTGCAACAAGCGCTCGATCACGGTCAATATGAAATCGCCCGAGGGTAAAGCGGTTTTCGTCGAGCTGCTCAAAAAGAGCGACATTCTGATGGAGAATTTCGGCCCCGGCGTGCTCGACCGCCTCGGGTTTCCGTGGGAGAAGGTTCACGAAATCAACCCGCGCGTGGTGATGGGTTCCGTCAAGGGCTTCGGCTCCTCCGGCCCATATGCCGACTTCAAAGCCTACGAAAACGTGGCGCAGGCGATGGGCGGAGCGATGAGCACGACAGGAATTCCCGATGGCCCACCCTATGTGACGGGAGCGCAAATCGGCGACTCCGGCACAGGCTTGCACCTTGCCATCGGGTTGCTCGCCGCCTTGCACCAGCGCGATCGGACAGGGGAAGGGCAATACGTAGAAGTGGCGATGATGGACGGCGTGATGAACCTTTGCCGCGTAAAATGGCGCGACCATCAGCGCCTGACGCGGCAAGAACTATCGGAGTATTCGGTGCCAACCAAAGGTCTGACCACTACTCCGCGCGCCGGCAACGACTCGGGCGGCGGGCAGCTCGGTTACGCCATCCACTGCAAGCCCGGCGGCCCCAACGACTACATTTACATCGTAGTGCAGGAAGCCGTTTGGGAGCCGCTCGCGAAGCGGATCGGCCCCGATTTGGGACTGCCGGACCTGGTCAACGATCCGCGTTTCGCCAAAATCGACACCCGCCGTAAGAACCAGAGCGAAATGTGGCCGCTCATCGAACAATTCGCTTCGAATTACACCAAGCGGGAGTTCATGGCGGTCCTGAACGAGCTTGATGTACCGGCGGGTTTGATTATGTCCACCGAGGATCTGGCCAATGACGAGCACGTGCGCGGGCGCGAGATGTACGTCGAACTCGACCATCCCGAGCGTGGTAAGTGGTACAACGTCGGCATGCCCATTAAGCTTTCCGCGTCGCCGGCCAAGATTAAGCGATCTCCGCTGCTGGGCGAGCACACAGCCGAAATTTTGAAAGAGGTGCTCGGGTGGACCGATGCCGAGATTGAGGCTAAGAAACAGGCTGGCGCATTTTCCATGCCGTCCAAACCAGCGAAAGCCCAATAGCGCACAGCGAATGCGTTGTGCGCGTTAAGAGAAAGCGAAGCCCCCCATGAAGATCGCCATCGTCGGGCAGCAAGATTTTGGCAAAGCCGTACTCGAAGCGTTCGTAGCTCGCGGACACAAAGTCGCCTCAGTGTTTTGCGCACCCGAAAAAGAGGGCGCCCGGCCGGATGCTCTGCGTGCCGCCGCGCAGGGAAAGGGACTGCTAGTGAATCAGTTCAAATCCCTGCGAAGCCCGGAAGCTTCCGAAGCCATGCGGGACGCCGACGCCGATATCGGCGTAATGGCTTTCGTAACGCAGTTTGCGCCGCAGGAATTCGTGACGATCCCGAAAAAAGGGACTATCCAGTATCACCCATCGCTACTGCCGAAATATCGCGGCCCGAGCTCAATCAATTGGCCCATTATCAAGGGCGATACCGAAACCGGGCTGACCATATTTCGTCCCACGGACGGGCTGGACGAAGGCGCGAGCATTTTGCAAAAGAGGATTCCGATCGGCCCCGACGATACGCTCGGCTCCGTATATTTCGACCGGCTGTTCCCAATGGGGGTCGAAGCTCTGCTGGAGGCCGCGGAGTTGGTAATTGCCGGCAAACACCAGGAGAGCGCGCAGGACGAGTCCCAGGCGAGTTACGAGGGCTGGTGCCGAATTGCCGAGGGCAAGATCGACTGGGCCAAGCCCATCGATCACGTCTATAACCTGATTCGGGGATGCAACCCCGCTCCAGGAGCCTGGACGACGCTGAATAGTGAAAAGCTACAGATCTTCGACGCTCGCAAGACGGTCTTCCGCCGTTTTGCCGAGGTGCCTGGGAAGATCGGCGAAGTCACGGACGTCACATCGCAAAGCTTAAAGATCACTGGCCAGGGTGGCCAGATTGAAGTGCTGAAGGCCAGACTCGGGGAGGGCAAGAAAATAAGCGGCGGCGAGCTAGCGCAGGCAGTTGGTATTAAGCCGGGCACTCTGCTGGGTGGCTGATTGGCTCGGGCCGCCAATGATTCGAGGGGACATCGGCAAGGGGCCGAATCAAGCGGCTCGGCGCGGCTTGATCCGCTCGGCGATTTCCCGGCCCTGAAGGTCCTGCGCCACCTCAAGATCATAGTTGGCCTGAAGGTTTAGCCAGAACTGCGGTGTGGTTCCAAAATATCGAGCCAGCCGGAGAGCGGTGTCCGCGCTGATCGCCCGTTTTCCGCGAGCGATATCGTTTATGCGCGTGGCCGGCACTTGCAATTCGATGGCGAGGCGATTAGGCGTGAGGCCCAGCGGCTTGAGGAATTCCTCGCGCAGCGTTTCGCCGGGATGCACGGGAGGCATTACCTTGTTCTTCTTAGCCATCTTGAAGCTCGCTCAATGGTGGTCCACGATTTCCACTTCAAACGCGTCCGCGCCGGCCCAACGGAAGCAGATGCGCCATTGATCGTTGATCCGGATACTGTGCTTGCCCTCGCGATCGCCGGCAAGCGTCTCCAGACGATTCCCCGGAATAGCCGCGAGGTCGCTTAGGGCCGCCGCCGCGTTGATCTGGTCCAACCTGCGCTTGGACACCATGGCAAACCGCTGGAATCTCCGGCTGAACTCGCGGCGGAAGACCTTTTCGGTCTCCTTGTCGCGGAAGGACCGGATCACAACTCTAGCGTACTACCGTCTCGCGTTTAATGCAAAACGGTAGACGCGATAAGGTCAATCCGCCAACTGCTTCAGAAGCCGATCGCTGAAAGCTGAAAACTGAAAGCTGAAAGCTCCAGACGCACGTGTTAGATTGTTCCTGAGATGCCATACAATATTTTGCTCATGGGTGCGTCCTACGGGTCGCTCCTCGCTTCCAAAATCCTATTTGGCGGCCACACCATTCATCTGGTCTGCCTGCCGGCGGAAGCCGATCTGATCAATGCCGAGGGCTTTCGCGTGCGCCTGCCAGTGCGCGGGCGCAAGGATCCGGTGGTGCTCGACTCGCGCAAGCTGCCTGGCAGAGTAACGGCCGGACCCGCGACCGGCGTAAATCCAAAGGATTACGACCTCGTCGGTCTGTGCATGCAGGAGCCGCAATACCGCTCGGCGGGCGTGCGCGAATTGCTCGATGCGGTGGCTAAGTCGCGCGTGCCGTGCATGTCGATTATGAATATGCCGCCGCTGCCATACATCAAGCGTATTCCTAGCCTGAATTACGACGCTCTGAAGCCCGCCTACACAGATCCCACCGTCTGGGAGAGTTTCGATCCCCGATGCATGACGCTGAACAGTCCGGACCCGCAGGCGATCCGCCCGCCGGGCGAGCCGGTGAACGTGCTTATGGTGACGTTGCCCACCAACTTCAAGTGCGCGAAGTTCGACGACGAAAAATCTACTGCAATTCTTCGCCAATTAGAAAGAGAAATAGAAGGTGCTCGATTCGACACGCCGGAAGGCAAAATTGAGTTGCCCGTGAAGCTGAAGGTGTACGATTCAATTTTCGTGCCGTTGGCTAAATGGGCGATGCTGCTCGCAGGCAACTATCGCTGCATCACCAAAGATGACATGCGGACCGCGCAGGAAGCCGTACACAGCGACATCGAGACCTCCCGCTCGGTCTATAACTTCGTCAACGATTTGTGCGTGAAACTCGGTGCCGGCCCGGACGACCTGGTGCCGTTCGAGAAATACGCCGCCGCTGCGCAATCGCTCGTTCGTCCGGCTTCGGCAGCGCGCGCGCTCCAAAACGGAGCGCCCAACATCGAGCGCGCCGATAAGCTGGTTCAACTGATCGCCAGGCAGAAGGGCTTAAGTCACCCGTTGATCGACGAAATTGTGGCGCTAGTTGACTCACGACTTGAAGCCAATCGCAAAAAGGCGGCGCAAGGCACAACGTAGTCAATCTCGCGACGCACGCGTTGGCGATAATTAAGGTTCCATGCAAACCGTGCGCCCCGCTTCGCCCGAGCAGCTTGCGGAAGCTTTGTGCGCGGCGGCGGCGGACCGCCGATCGATTCTGCTAGGCGGATGTTTCTCCAAAGACCGCTTGGGCCAGGTTCGTCAGCCACCGGAACGGCTAGCTGAGCCGCGCGCGGCAGCAAGCGGTCAGGCCTGTCCCGCGGACATCGCGATTTCCACTTGCGTGATGAACCGCTTGCTGCGCTACGATCCACGCGATTTGACCATCGGCGTCGAGGCGGGAATGGCGTGGGCGGATCTGGAGCGCATCCTTTCGGAGCGGGGACAAATGCTGCCGCTCGATCCCGGATGGGCCGTGGAATCCACGGTGGGCGGCGTCGTGGCAGCGAACCTGAGCGGTCCGCGCCGCAGACTTTACGGAACGGCGCGGGACATGATCATCGGCATGACCTTCGCCACTCTTGAAGGCAAGCTGGTGCAGAGCGGGGGAAACGTCGTCAAGAACGTCGCGGGGCTAGATATGGCCAAGCTGATGATCGGGTCGTTCGGTACGCTCGCTGCTATCGCCGCGGTCAACTTCAAGGTTTTTCCTGTTCCGGCCGAATCGCGGACGTTTGTGATGGATTTCGAAACCGTCGCGGAGGCCTTCGCCGAACGCGACCGGATTCTGCAAAGCGCCCTTCAGCCCGCCGCGATCGATATCGTGAACTGGCCGCGCGGCTACCGGCTGCTGATACGAGCCGCGGGTAGCGCGAAGGTCGTCGAGCGGTATGCGCGCGAGCTTGCGCGGGCCAGGATCGAGGACGACTCCGTCTGGGAAGAAGTCCGCGAGTTCACCGCCCGGTTCCTCGCCCGGAATCCGGAAGGCGGGGTAGTCCCTATGATTTCCAAGCTTTCGGAGATGGCGGCGCTGGGGGAAAAATTGGAAGTCCCATTTGTGGCGCGCGCGGGATCCGGCGTTATTTATGCCCACTACGCGGAGAATCCGCCGGCGCCGTTTGAATTCGGCGGAGACTTGGCCGGGGACCTCGGCGGAGACTTTGCGATGATGACAAAGGTGAAAGAAATGTTCGATCCCGAGCGCCTGCTGAATCGGGGGCGGTTGTATGGCCACATCTGATCTGGCGACGCCGGCTCTTCCCACGGAAGACGCGCCGGCGGAAGAAGATCTTGCGCGCTGCGTGCATTGCGGTCTGTGCCTGAACGCCTGCCCGACCTACCGCGACCTTCATCTGGAAATGGATTCGCCGCGCGGGAGAATCTACCAGATGACGCAGGTGCGCCACGGCGCGCCCATCGTCGAAGCCTACCAGGAGCACATCGATTTATGTCTGGCATGCCGGGGCTGCGAAACGGCCTGTCCTTCGGGGGTGCCATACGGGCGCCTGGTGGAAGCAGCGCGGGCGGAGATCGAAAACCGCGTGCGGCGGCCGCTGGCGGAGCGGCTCATTCGATCCTTCGTCTTCGATCATCTTCTGCCGAGCCGCGCGTGGCTTACATTGGCCGGCGCGGCGATGTTTCTGTATCAAGCTTCAGGTCTGCGGAACGCCGTGCGCGGCTCAGGGTTGATCAAGCTCATGGGAAAGCTTGGCGAAATCGAGCCGCTCGCGCCGGAAGTGGAAACGCCCTTTTTCTACCGTCACCTGGGGCGCGTATTTCCCGCCCAAGGCGAGCGCCGGCATAAAGTCGCCTTTCTTTCCGGCTGCATCGCCAACATCTGTTTCGCCCGCCTGAATGAGGCCACCTTACGTGTGCTGCAAGCCAACGGCTGCGAAGTGACGGTTCCCGCCGGGCAGACCTGTTGCGGAGCATTGGCGGTCCACGCGGGACTGCGCGAGCCCGCGCGCCGGCAGGCCCGCCGCAATATTGACGCGCTCGTGGACGGCGATGTCGACGGCGGTTTCGACGCGATTCTGACCAACGCGGGAGGGTGCGGCTCGACGTTGAAGGAATATCACGAGTTGCTGGAGCGCGATCCCGCCTACTCCGCCAAAGCCAAGCGCTTTGTGGCGCTGGTCAAGGATGTCACCGAATTCCTGGCTTCCATCGATCTGAATCGGCGGATGGGCGAAATCCACGCGACCGTGACTTATCAGGATTCCTGCCATCTGGCGCATGGCCAGAAGATCCGCTCCGCGCCGCGGAAGCTGCTCGCCGCCGTTCCCGGTCTCAAATTGAAGGAAATGCCGCTTTCCGATCTCTGCTGCGGAAGCGCGGGCATCTATAACCTGGTCCACACCGATATGGCGATGCGGCTTTTGAAGAAGAAGATGGAGAGCGTGGCGGCGACCGGCGCGGAACGAATCGCCGCGGCCAATCCCGGCTGCATGCTCCAGCTTCGCGCGGGCGTGGAAAAATTCGGACGGGGGCAGCGCGTTTCGCACGTCGTCGAGATTCTCGACGAGGCTTACCGTGCCGCGCGATAGGATAGAAACAGCTTCCTTATGCGTCTCGGGCGCTGGCTGATCTTGACCGCGATCTTCCTGATCGTGGTCTTTGTCGGCGACACGTACATCAAACGCAAAGCCAGGCTTGCGAAAGACGCCCCGGTGCCGCCGCCGCCGCTCGAGCTGGGGCTGGATGGGCGCGGGCAGAACTATTGCTGGACCGAGAACGACGGTGACCGTCCGCGGGCGGAAATTTGTTCGGAAAAGTACCGGCAGATCACGGCCCCTTCGACGATGGAGCTGGAAGGCGTGACGCTCAAGCTCTGGGAGAAACAGGGGTCGCAATTCGATTTGGTGAAGAGCGCGAGCGCGCAATTCGATATCAATGGCAAGACGCTGTATTCCGATGGCGACGTGGAAATTACCCTGGGCGTGAACGACCAGGGCCCGCCGCATGGACGGCTGGTGAAGATTCGATCTTCGGGCGTCCATTTTTCGAGCGATAACGGGCACGTGAATACAGATCGTGGCGCGACGTTCGAGCTCGATTCCGGCCGCGGCTCGGCCACAGGAGCGGATTACGATCCCGACACGCGCCAACTCCACTTACTGAGCCATGTGTCGCTGGATTGGTGGGGGCGCGATCACAGCACCAAGCCGATGCATATCGAAGCCCAGGAGGCGGTGTATCAGGAGCGCGAATCGAAGGTGACGCTGCTGGGGCGGTCGCAACTGACCAGGGACAACCTGCATCTGGACGGAGAAGTGGCAACCATCATCCTCGACAAGGGCGATATCGAGCACGCCGATATCAAACAGGCGCAGGGAACGCAGAACGATGAGGATCGGAAGGTGGACTTCGCGGCGGATTGGATGAGCTTGCATTTCACGGACCCGCACAAGGGCGACCAGGGGATGCTGATCCGTCACATCGACGGCGAGCAGCACGCGCGGCTGGTCTCGACATCGGACAAGGGGCGGACCACGGTGACCGGGGACCATTTAGAGCTGGATTTCCAGACGATGAATAAGGAGAGCGATCTGGAAAAGGCGCTGGTGACGGGCCACAGCGTGGCGGAATCGGTTCCAGCGGCCGCGCCTCCTCCTCCAGGAACTTCTGGAACACCGCCGCAGGCGGCTTCTGGAACGCTCCCGCAAGGAGCATCCGGAACGTCCCCGGAGGGGACTTCAGGAAACGGCTCTGCGCCGGAGACGCGCATACTTCGCAGTGAGACCATCCGCTTGAAGATGCGGGCGGGCGGAAAGGACATTGAAAGCGCGGAAACGGATGGACCGGGGACGCTGGATTTTCTTCCCAACCAGCCGAATCAACCGAAGCGCAATGTGAAGGGCGGCCGCATTTGGATCGTGTACGGCGCGGACAACCGCGTTCAAACATTCCGGTCGATTGATGTTTCAACGCGGACGGATAAGCCGGCGGAGCCAGGCAAGATGCCGCCGGCTCCAGCGTTTACGCAAAGCAAGGAGATTCTGGCGACCTTCGATCCAGGGACGGGCGATTTGGCGCGCGTGGAGCAGAAGACGGACTTTCGCTACCAGGAAGGAGACAGCCAGGCTCGCGCGGATTCGGCGATTCTGGATCAGAAGAACAATGTGATGACGTTGACGGGAGCGGCGCGGACCTGGGATTCCACCGGATCGGCATCCGCCGACCGGATCGTGATGGATCAGAAGACAGGGAATTATACAGCGGAGGGGAATGTTGCGTCGACGCATCAGCCGGACAGCGAGGGCAAATCGTCGGCGATGCTCTCCACCGATCAGTTGCTGGAGGCGCGGGCGCAGCGGATGGTTTCGACGGACCACAACCGGAAGATTCACTACGAAGGGCGGCCCGAGGCGCAAGCGGTGGCGTGGCAGGGCGCCAATCGCGTACAAGCGGACCGGCTGGATATCGACCGCGGAAAACAGAAACTGGAAGCGCACGGAAAGGTGGTGAGCCAGTTTATCGATAAGAAGACGGAGGCCGGTGGTCCCAAATCAGGAAGCGGGCCGGTTTTCACTCTGGTGCGCGCGCCGGATTTGGTGTATGACGACAACACGCGGCTGGCGGTGTATCAGGGAGGGGCGGTGATGGCGCGGCCGGGGATGACGGTGGCGGCTCGCGAGATTCGCGCGTATCTGAACGACAGCGATGCGGATTCGTCGCTCGATAAGGCCTTCGCGGAGGGGGCGGTGAAGGTCGATAGCAGCCTCGTGAAAGCGGGGCAGGCGCCGCGGAATCGCACCGGGACTAGCGAGCATGCCGAATACTACGCCGACCAGGGGAAGGTCGTCTTGCAAGGAGGGCAGCCGCTGGTGATCGACAGCGTGAAAGGCAAGACGACGGGGAAGGAATTGACCTGGTGGCCGGGCAATGATAAATTGCTGGTGGACGGGGAAGAGAGCAAACCCTCTAAGAGCAATCTCAAAAAGAAGAAAAAATAAGAAGACGGAAGAGAGCGCACAGCGAATGCGTTGTGCGCGATAAAGAAAAGTCGTGCGTATCCTACAGACCGAGGAAATCAGTAAGAGTTATCGCGGCCGCAAAGTCGTGGATAACGTTTCGGTGTGGGTGGAGCGGGGCGAAGTAGTCGGGTTGTTGGGCCCGAACGGGGCTGGCAAGACCACTTCCTTTTACATGATCGTGGGCTTGATCTCGCCCGATTCGGGAAGGGTGAGATTGGACGACCGCGACATCACCCCGCTGGCGATGTATCAACGGGCCAGACTGGGCGTGAGCTATTTGCCGCAGGAGGCTTCGGTTTTCCGCAAGCTGACGGTGGAGAACAATCTGATGGCCATCCTCCAGACGCTCCGAATCAGCCGGCGGGAGCGGCGGGATCGGATGAACCGCTTGATCAGCCAGATGGGACTGGAGCAGGTGCGCCATAGCAAGGGCTACATGCTTTCGGGAGGTGAGCGGAGGCGCGTGGAAATCGCCCGGAGCCTGGTGATTGAGCCGGGATTTTTGCTGCTGGACGAGCCTTTTTCAGGGATCGATCCGATTCAGGTGCTGGAGCTGCAGAGGATTATTTTCGATTTGAAGCGGTCGGGGATCGGGATTTTGGTGACCGATCACAACGTGCGGGAGACGCTGGCGGTGACGGACCGCGCGTACATCATCAACGAGGGGCGGATTTTCCGGTCGGGGTCGCCGGACGCGCTGGGGAACGATCCGGAAGTGCGGCGCGTGTATTTAGGGGAGCATTTCAATCTGGAATATCAGAGCGGGAGATGGCAGGTGCCGGCGGGGGAGGGGGAATGAAGGCGGCCAGTCGCGGTTTCTCGCACGATTAGGCCATGGGAGCTCCCACCGGAGTCCAAAGTCCGGCAACGGCTCGCGCGAGCCAAATTGGCGCCCGGCTTGACCGGCTGCCGATGACCCGTTCGTTGTGGCGGCTCGTACTTCTGATCTCACTGGCCGGAGTCTTCGAGTTTTACGACATTTTTCTGAGTACCTATATCGCGCCAGGCCTGGTCGCGAGCGGCATATTCACTAACAGCGCCGCGGGACTGTTCGAGATCGACAGCGTCGGCTTCTTCATTTTCTCGACATTTGCGGGAATGTTCGCCGGCTGTATGGGATTCGGATCGATCGCGGACCGCTTGGGACGAAGGACCATCCTCATTGGCGCGCTGCTGTGGTATTCCACCGCGACGGCGATGATGGCGTTTCAGAACACGGCCGCCGGGGTGGATCTGTGGCGATTCGTAGCCAGCATAGGAATCGGCGTGGAGCTGGTCACCGTCGATACATTTATCGCCGAGCTCGTTCCTCCCTATGCGCGGGGCAAAGCGTTCGCGTTTGGCCAGTTCATCGAGTTCAGCGTGGTTCCCGTGGTCGCGCTGCTCGGGTGGCTCCTGGTTCCCAAGCACCCGTTAGGCTTACAAGGCTGGCGCTGGCTGACGCTGATCGGATCGGCTGGCGCACTGTTGGCCTGGCAGCTTCAGCGCGGGCTCCCGGAGAGTCCGCGCTGGCTCACTGTTCATGAACGCGAAGCGGAAGCCGAGCGCGTGGTCGAGGACTTGGAGGCGCGTATGGCGTGCGATACCGGCCGGCCGCTTCCGCCGGATTCTGGAGTTTCTACACCTCGTACAGTTGCGCCGGATCGAGGACAGGGTGGGCTGCGCGAAATCTTCCGTCCACCCCATGGAAAGCGCACGCTGGTGATGTCGGTGTTTAATCTGATGCAGGCCGTCGCGTTCTACGGCTTTGGGGCCTGGGTACCCACGCTGCTGATCGCAAAAGGCATCCATGTCACGACGAGCCTGGAATACGCGTTCATCATCGCCATAGCCAACCCGCTAGGTCCGCTGCTCGGGATGTTGATCGCGGACCGCATGGAGAGGAAATGGCAGCTCTTTTCCGCGGGAGTAAGCATTGGGGCGTTCATTTACCTGTTCGCTAATCAATCCAACGCGTTGCTGGTGATCCTGTTCGGTGTAATGGTGACGCTTTCCAATAACTGGCTGTCGTTCGCGCTCCACAATTATCAGGGCGAGCTCTTCCCCACGCGGATTCGCGGACGCGCGGTGGGGTTCGTCTATGCCTGGAGCCGCGCCAGCGCCGCTTTCGCGGGACTGTTGATCGGCTTCTTTTTGCGCGAAGGCGGCGCCCCGGCTGTGGCATTATTCATCGCCGCGGCGATGCTGGTCATGGTGGTGACCATCGGCGGGTTTGGTCCGCGGACAAAAGGATTAGCGCTCGAAGAGATTTCGAAATAAATCCTTCATTTCATCGTGGCGGCTCCGGATTGGGCGGTGCGGCCATCCTGGTCGCTGCTGCCGCCGGAGGCTCCGACCGCGCCAATTAGTTTGCCGTCTACGATGAGGGGAACGCCACCTTCCACCGGAATCGCCCCGGTGAGGCGAAGAATCCGAAGACCTTCTCCGCCGCTGGCTACAGTGTCCTGAAATGATTTCGTCGGCCGGCGGAAGAGCGCGGCTGTCCTCGCTTTTTCGATAGCGATTTCGACACTGCCCAGTTGAGTATCCGGCATCCTTTCGAAGTAGACCAGGTAGCCTGCGGTATCGACAACCGCAACGGCCATGGCCCAGTTGTTCTTTCGGGCCTCGGCAATGGCCACTGCCGCAACCTTCTTCGCGGCGTCGGGAGAGATGGAGACGCCGTAGGGGACGTTAGGCGGAGGAGCGGGCGCTTGGCCGAAGGCGGCCACCACGAGCGCCAAGGCGAGGGAGGTTGTTCTTAGGAACATTCGTCTATTATCGGCCAACTCGTGGTACCCATGATGGGCACGATCCGCACCGCCGTGTGCAAGAATGTGGAAGTGAAGCGTGCTTTCGCCGCGACCGTCTGGCGGGAAGGGAGTTGGTACGTCTCGCAGTGTCTCGAAATCGACATCGCCAGCCAGGGTGAGTCCGAAGAGGAGGCGCTCGCCAACCTAAAGGAAGCGCTGGAACTTCACTTCGAGCCGCCCCAGGCCACGCGCCCTCCAAAGGTACGCACGATCGAGGTTGAGGTTGGCGCGGCTTGAGCCGCAACCCTTCCGGGAGATCAAGCGTCGGCTCGAGGCGGCCGGTTTTGTTGAAGCCAGTCAAAAGGGCAGCCACGTCAAATTCGTCCGACGGCTTGGTGGGATAATGGATGCCGCAATCGTTCCCAAGAAGCACGAAGTTCCTCGTGGCACGTTACGAAGCATTCTTAGCCAAGCCCATATTGATCCTGACGACTGGGAAAAGCTCGGCTAGGAATGCTCGCCAGTGCTCATCACCGAACCTCGGATCGCCCCGTGTTGCGCGGCTGGGTTTCTTCGATAGAATCGATAGTGCCGTTCCCGAATACGGAGTTCTTATGAAACAACCAAACTCGAAATGGATTGCTTCCGCGGCAGTGGTTGTGGCTATGCTCTCGACGCCGCCGCTGAAGGCGGAGTTGCTGGAGAAGACCAAGAAGGTCGGTAATACGACGGTCCGATACAAGGTCGTGCTTCCGAATGGATACGATCCCAACAAGGCTTACCCCGCAATTCTGGCTTTCGGCGGAGGGCCGCAGACCATGAACACGGTGGACAGCGTCCTCAACCGCAACTTTCGCGCGGAAGCGGAAAAACGCGGCTACATCGTGATCGCCCCAGCCGCGCCGGACGATCAGGTGTTCTTTGAGGAGGGGGCTCGAATTTTTCCGGAGTTCCTGAAGATGATGCTGGCGGATTACAAAATTCAGGACAATAAATTCCATATCGCCGGACCATCCAACGGTGGAATCGCCGCGTTCCACGTAGCCGCCGCGAATCCCCAGTACTTCCTTTCCGTCACGGCCTTCCCCGGATATATGTGGCAGCCCAGTGCCGCCAAGCTTGACGCCATTTCCAAGATGTGCGTGTTCATGTATGTCGGCGAGAACGACGAATACATGTGGCACGGAGAAATGCAGGCGGAAGCGGAGACCCTGCGCGCGAAAGGCACGGTCGCCCGCTACACCGTCGAAAAAGGCCAGCCGCACAGGCTGGATACTCTTGCCGGATCTAATGCCGTGCGCTTGTTCGATGGATTTGAAGAAACTCGCAAGGGTTGTAGTAGCAAGTAAGCGGCGAGCCCCGGGGCGTTTAGTAATCTCAAAGCATGGCGGCACAGGCCGGGCCAGAGCATAGCGCCGCACGCGTGGCATTATTCGGACTCGCGACCAGCGCCGCGCTGGCGGCCGCCAAGATTTGGGTAGGGCTGGCGGCGGCCTCTGTCGCAGTGCTGTCGGACGGAGTGGAATCGGCATCCGATTGCTTTACCTCCGGCTTGGTTTATCTAGGCCTGCGCGTCGCGGCGAAGCCGCCGGATTCGGACCACCCCTACGGACACGGCCGTTTCGAAATTCTCGCCGGGTTGGCCATGGGCGCGCTGCTCGCCGCGGTCGGCACCGGGATTTGCTTTCACTCGTTGGAAGAACCGAGCGCGCACGAGGCGCCCGCACGATTTGCGGTCTGGACGGTTCTGGCATCCATCGTCGTGAAGGCTGTGCTGGCCGTCACGAAAATGCGCACCGGTAAGCGCACGCATAGCGCCGCCCTCACCGCCGACGCCTGGCACGATTGCGTCGATTTGTTCTCCGGCATCGTGGCGCTATCCGCTTTGCTGTTGGCGATCTTCGTTGCAGGCTTTCACCGGGCCGATCATTGGGGTGGTTTCGTCATCGGAGTGATCGTCATTCTTCTGGGCTTGCGAGTGGCTCGGGATACCGCGTTGCAGCTCGTGGACACGATGCCCGAGCCCGCGCAGATGGAGCAGATTCGCGCGGCCGCTCTGCGTGTGCCCGGCGCGCGGGCAGTGGAAAAATGCTTCGCGCGGAAGACCGGCCTGCGCTATCACGTCGATCTGCATCTGGAAGTGGATCCGAGCTTGACAGTGCTCGCTTCACACGACATCGCTACCGCTGTGCGGTTCAATATCCGGAATGAGCTCGACTGGGTCGCCGATGTGTTGGTGCACGTCGAGCCGCACCTCCCCTCGAACCGCGAAACGCCCGCCGAGCTGACGCTGAAACGATAGCCATGGAGAACCGCGAAATCGCGCGCATCCTGTCGGAGACCGCCGATCTGATGGAGATCGCCGGCGAGGATTCCTTCCGCATCCGCAGTTACCGCAATGCGGCCACGGCCATTGAAAGCTTTCCCGAGCCGGTCTCCGCGATTCTCAAAGATCCTAAGAGAAAAGTCACGGACATTCCAGGAGTCGGCAAGGGCATCGCCGGCCATCTTGAGGAAATCGAAGAGAAGGGCTCGTTTGAGCGGCGCGATCAAATGCTGGCTTTGTACCCGCCGACGGCGTTGGAGATGCTCAAGATTCAAGGACTGGGTCCGAAGAGCATTCGAGCCATATGGGAACATCACCGCGTTTCCACCATCGACGGTTTGCAAAAACTATGCGAAGAGCACAAGCTTCGAGACCTGCCGCGCATGGGCGCGAAGCTCGAGGAGAGAGTGCTGCGCTCGATCGCAAGCTATCGGCAGCGCGCCGGGCGTTTTCTGTTGAGCTTTGCGCAGTCCATCGCCGACGAGTTGGTGGCGGCGCTTTCGAACGTCGCCGGCGCGAAGAAAGTCACGCCCGCCGGAAGCCTTCGCCGCGGCAAGGAAACCGTCGGCGATATCGACCTCCTGGTGACGGGACCCGGCGCGGACCGCGCGCTGGAAACGTTTGTCAAGCATCCCAAGGTTCACGAGGTGTTGGGCAGGGGCGCGAACAAGGCCAGCGTGAAATTCTGGCTGGAGGGAATTCAGGTAGATTTGCGCGCGCTGCCCGAGGAGAATTACGGCGCGGCGCTTCAGTACTTCACGGGCAGCAAGGAGCATGGCATCGCGATTCGAGCTCGGGCGCAGAAGATGGGTCTGACGCTCAGCGAATACAGTCTGGCGCGCATCGATACGAAAAAAGTCGTGGCCTCTGAGACCGAGGAAGAAATCTACCAGGCGTTGGGGCTGCCCTGGATCCCGCCGGAGTTGCGCGAGAATCAGGGCGAGATCGAAGCGGCGGAGGCTGGTAAGCTCCCCCACTTGATCGAGTTGAAAAATATCCGCGGCGACCTGCACATGCATACGCTCGAAAGCGACGGCCGCGCCACACTGGAAGAAATGGCGGCCGCCGCGCGTGCGCAGGGTTACGAGTATGTCGCCATCACCGATCATTCCAAAGCGCTGGCGATGGCCAATGGACTGGATGAAAAGCGCGCTGTGGAGTTCGCGCATCGCGTGCGGGAGATGGATCAGACCGGGTTCGGTCTGCGCGTGTTCTCCGGAATCGAATGCGACATCCGCCGGGACGGGGCGATGGATCTGGAAGACGACGCGCTAGGCGAGCTGGATTTCGTCATTGGCAGCGTCCACAGTTACATGAATCAGGAACCGGCGGAAATGACGGATCGGCTGCTGCGCGCGCTGGAATGCCCGCACCTGCGTGTGCTGGGGCACCCCACCGGCCGGCAACTGCTGAATCGCGATCCGTATCCGTTCGACTTCGAAGCGGTCGCGGCCGCGGCCGCGCGCCGCCATGTATGCCTGGAAATCAATTCCAGCCCGGAGCGGCTGGATTTGGGCCCCTCCATGGTCCGGGCGGCGAAGGCTCGCGGTTGCAAATTCGTGATCAACACAGACTCTCATCACCCCAAGCATCTGGCCAATATGCGCTATGGCGTCGTGACGGCGCGGCGAGGATGGCTGGAGGCGAAGGACGTGCTGAATACACTCCCGGCGGCCAAGTTCGCGGAGGCGATTGCGGCCAAGTAACCGCTTGGCTGGCCGGGCTGTGGACGCCACCGCTGGCATGACCGCGCGCTTGATGTGCGGATGGATTAGGGATAGCCGTGCGGATTGAGAGGTCCAGGAATACCATATTAAAGACTGGTATCGCGGATGGTATCCTGGAAGCATATGGAAGGCCTCCGCAAAATCACCATCGAAGTCCCGTCGAATCTGCTTGCGAAGGCTCAGGCAACTACCGGCTCGGGCGTCACCCAGACTGTCCGCAGCGGCCTGGAACTGCTCGCCGCGTCGCGAGCCTTCGCGCGGCTGCGCCAACTCCGCGGGAAGGTCCGCTTCTCGCGCTCGTTGACTGACTTGAAAGCCGACCGATGATCGCGAGCGATACCAGCACATGGATCGCTTTTTTCCAGGGCGACAGCGGTGGAGATGTGCATTTACTCGATAGGGCGCTGGAGGACCGGCAGGTATTGATGTCGCCGGTAGTGCTTACCGAAATGCTGAGCGATCCGAAACTTCCCGCGGCCGTCGCGGAATTACTATTGGGAATCCCTCGGATCGGGATCCAACCCGGCTACTGGGAGCGGGCCGGTGCGTTGCGGGCAGTCGTACTGGCAAAACATCGCAAGGCCCGGCTCGGCGATGCTTTGATCGCGCAAAGTTGCATCGATCGCGGCGTCCCGTTACTCACGCGAGACCGCGATTTTCGGACTTTCGCCGCCTCGGCCGGGCTCGATCTCGTGATCGAATCGGCTGAAGAGTGAGCGACGGCTGCTGCCAGGAAGATCTAGCAAGGCCGATTTAAAATGGAGCTTTCACCCGCGTGAATCATCTTCTGGTCATGAAATTCGGCGGCACCAGCATGGGAACGCCGGAGCGCATCCGCGTAGCTGCGCGGCTGGCCGCCGAACAATGGAAGTCGCGGCCGGTGGTAACCGTGGTCTCGGCGATGTCCAAAATTACCGATCTGCTGCTCGATACCCTGCGCAAGGCCGAAGCGGGCGACGAGGCCGATCTGGAGTCGAACCTCCAGCGGATCTCCGACCACCACCGGGAAGCTTGCTGCGCGCTGTTGCCCGAATCGCGGCAGGCGACCGCGCTGGAGCGCATCGATGCGTTGATTCAGGAATTCACGCGGATTGCGCGCGGCATGATGCTCCTGGGAGAGCGACCGCCGCGCTCAGTGGATGAAGCGGTGGCGGTGGGGGAGCGCCTGTCCGCGCTGCTAATGGCATCGCATCTGGAAGAGGAGGGAGTCGCGGCCACCGCCGTGAATGCGGCCGCCGTGATCGCCACCGACGCCTCGTTCGGCAACGCCTCGCCCCTCATGGAGCAGACGCGTGAGCGCTGCGCTAACACGCTGCGGCCCTTGCTCGAATCGCACGTGCTCCCGGTGGTGACGGGCTTCAATGGATCGACATTGGACGGACGACCCACGACGCTCGGCCGCGGCGGCTCCGATTTTTCCGCGTCGATTTTGGCCGCCGCGCTAGACGCCTCCGAGCTGTGGATCTGGACCGACGTCGATGGCATCATGACCGGCGATCCGCGTCTGATTCCCGAAGCGCAAGTTCTGGACGCCGTGACCTACGCGGAAGCGGCGGAGCTGGCCTATAACGGCGCCAAAGTGCTGCATCCCCGCACGCTTGCGCCTTTGGCGGAGCGCGAAATTCCAGTGTGGAGCAAGAATAGTTTCGCGCCCGAAAAACCCGGGACGAGAATCGTCCCGCGATTGGAGACCCCGCGCGGACCGCACGCCGTGACGTCCATGGGAGACGTCGCGCTGATCTCCATCGAGCCCGCAAACCCCGCATTGAGCGGTGTGAAAGTCATGGCGCGCTCGCTGGAGGCGTTGGCGGCGGGCAACGTCGAGCTGCTCGCCATTACGAGCTCGAGCTACCGGCAGAGCTTTTGCTTCCTGGTGCGGCAATCGGAAGTGGAACGCGCGACGGAGTTCCTGGAGCAAGACCTGGCCCTGGAGCTGGCGCATGGATATTTGCAACCGCTTCAGGTGGATACCGACGTGGGATTGATCGCCGTGGTGGGCGAAGGAATGCGCGGCACGCCCGGTTTGGCTGGGCGCATCTTCACCGCGATTTCGCGCCACCACATCAACATCATCGCCATCGCGCAGGGATCGAGCGAACTGACCATCGCGATCGTGGTGCACCGCTCGGGATTGGAGCAAGCGGTCCGCGCCATTCACCAGGAGTGCGAATTGGGGAAGCGCGCTGCCGCCTCATGATCGTCTCAACACCATGATCGTTTCAACAGATGACGCGCGGCTGCTCTTCCACCGCTGGAGGGACGACTCCACGCCTGTGCGGATCCGCCTGATTAGCCAAGCCCTGATCTTCGACGGGGTGGGCGTAGTTACGGAAGCCGCGGCGGATACTTTAGGCTTCGAGGGCTCGGCCTGGCGGCTGAACCTGCCATTGGCGGGAGCGGAATTTTCCTTTTCCGATCCACGCGAGATTCCCATCGCTAGCGTGAGGGAGTCGGAAAGCGGGCAATACGAATTCGGCATCGCCATCGATCTTGCGACCGGAGACCGCCTGACCATCCTGGAGCTGAAAGAGGAAACGGAGGAGGAAGAGGAACGGGAGGATTAAGCGAGGTTCAAGACCTTGGCCAGCGTGTGCTTGTCTTGCTCGATTTTCTTCTGCAACAGCATGATGGAATAGATCAACTGCTCGGGACGCGGAGGGCAGCCGGGGACATACACATCCACCGGAATCACCTGGTTCACAGGCACCAGCGCGTAGTTGGAAAACACTCCGGTGGAAGTCGCGCACGCGCCCATGGAGATGACCCATTTCGGCTCGGGCATCTGCTCGTACAGCCGGCGGATCACCGGCGCCATCTTGTTCGAAACCCGGCCGGCAATGATCATCAGATCGCTCTGCCGCGGCGAGCCGCGCATGACTTCCGCGCCGAATCGCGAAATATCGTAGCGCGAGGCGATCATGGACATCATCTCGATGGCGCAGCAGGCCAAACCGAAGCTCATCGGCCAGATGGAATTCTTACGGCCCCAATTGATGGCCTTGTCGAGCGTGGTGGTGAACACCGCTTCGCCAAGTTCGTCGTCTTGCGGCTCCTGGTCGATGCGCGCGAATAACTCCGGCGGCTGGCTGAGATGAAATGTTGATTCGTCCACGGCTGTATTTAAATTATCGCATGGCCCCACGCCTAGACGATCTACGCCTGCTACGGAAGGTCGTGGTCGAGCGGGCTGGGCTTTAGCCTCGGCCTGGAGTCCATATTTCGTGCAGTTGGGTTCGGCAAGATGGTGGCACAGGCTTTAGCATAAACGGCGCGGGCCGTCACTAGGATCAGAAACTTGGCTCGGGGTGCGAGAGAATAGGCCCCAGGCGCGACTCGGACAGTTAAGGCCCACGCATACTTGGCGCTTTTATGCCCGCGCTTCAGCATGGCTCCGGTTATCAGGCGATCACTTGTGTGGCGGCAGGTCGCAGCTTCACGGCGGCCCGACCCCGTTGGAGAGTCTCGTAAACCAGTCGCAACCGGGCCGAGCCGCGCTTTAATTCACACCAAGGAAGAATCGCATGGCCCGAGCTCAAAAATCAAGATCGAACTCCAAGTCCGCCAAGCCGAAATCGAAATCGCGCGCACAACGGAATAACCGAGCGAAGCTGAAGCCGCAGGACGTGAAGCTGGAGTTGCAAGTTGTGCATCGCCGAGCCGCGGGTATCGATGTCGGTAACGAAGAGCACTGGGTGGCCGTGCCTCCGGAGTTAGATCCACAGCATCCGGTCCAAAGCTTCGGATGTTTCACTCAGGATTTGCGGGAAATGGCGGACTGGCTGGTGGGACTGGGGATCGACACGGTCGCGCTGCCATCCACGGGCGTGTACTGGATCGGCCTCCACGACATTCTCGCGCAGCGGGGCATCCGCGTGTTCGTGGTGAATGCTGCGGACACGAAGAACCTGCCCGGACGCAAGACCGACATTCAGGAGTGCCAATGGCTGCTGCGGTTGCATACCTACGGACTGCTGAAGAATTCGTTCCGCCCGGAGGAAGACACTCTGGTGATGCGTACGTATTGGCGGCAGAGGCAGCGGCATATCGCGGATGCCTCCCGCTGCATTCAGCACATGCAGAAGGTGCTGACGCAAATGAACGTGCAATTGGCCAACGCGATTAGTGATATCAGCGGGACCACGGGTCAGGCGATCATTACGGCGATTCTGGCCGGAGAACGAGATTGCCACAAGCTGGCCAAGCTCCGGGATCCACGCATCAAGGCCAGCGAGGAGACGGTAGCTCGGAGTCTGGAAGGGGGGTGCCCTCTGGGCCCGGCGGCCGGAGCTCCTGTTCGTGCTGCGGCAGGAACAGGACAGCTATCGGGGCTTCCAAAAGAAGATCGCGGAATGCGACCGGCAATTGCATGAGCACTACCAGAACATACAGGCCCAAGCGGATCCCCAGGAACTTCCCGCAGTTCGACGGGACAAACGCGCGCACGGAAACATTCCCGAAAACTTCGACCTGCGCCAGGAGCTGTACCGCGTCACGGGGGTGGATCTGACGGCTATCGACGGCATCCACGTGCTCACCGCGCAAACCGTGATGGCCGAGGTGGGTTCGGACATGAGCCGCTTTCCGACGGAGGCGCAGTTTGTCTCGTTTCTGGATCTGGCGCCGCGGAATAAGATCAGTGGCGGGAAGGTGGTGGGGCGCGAGAAGCGCAAAACCAAGAACCGTGCAGGTCTCGCTCTCCGGTTTGCCGCGGGTACGCTGCTGGAAAGCGAGACGTACCTGGGGGCACAATATCGGCGTCTACGGACCAAATTGGGAAGTCCCAAGGCCCGCAAGGCCATGGGCAACAAACTCACGCGGATCGTTTACCGCATGCTCAGATACGGCGAGGAGTACGTGGACCGAGGAAAGGAGTTTTACGAGGAAAAATATCGGAACATTCAAATCCGCATGCTCGTCAAAAAGGCCAATGCGCTCGGGCTGCAAATTGTAGAAGCTGCGTAACTTCACCCTTGGGTTTCTGGAGGGCCTGTGAATCGCGGGCTGAAGCCCGCTCCGCAGGTAGCGTTAAAGCCGATTACGCCTGCGCTCCGTTAGACGATCCAGCGCCGCAGGGTGGCGCTTCTCGGTGTCTCCATGACCTCGGCAGCCTTCGAAATACGACGTAAGGCGCGACCAACAGACAGGACTGCGTCAAAGCCAGTCGAATCCCATCCGTCATCATCTGAGCGAGCGAAGGAGGCGTTCTCCCAGCCTGCAGAGCAAGAGGACGAAGCTGTCTGACGACATATGGGACGTATAGGAATGCGGCAAACGCGCCGAAGACGAACAATACGATCTTCGTGACCCGGCGGAAGGTTTGGGAAGCGGGGCCGTTATCCTGCGTCGCTGGGGTCTTGTCACGGGCAAGTGCGACGAGAAGCACCATGTAGCCGAGATTGCCGAACTCGCCCATAAGCGCCTCCGGCTGGCGGAGCGATTGTGGAGATGCGGGTGCCACCAGGGCTGCGAAGAGAAGAGCCGCCACGATGGCCAGCAGCCGGAGCGGCTTCGGAATTCGGAGAGGCATCCGGTTGCGAAACAGCCCGAAATAGAATGCCGGCTGAACAGTACCGAACAGCAAGAAGGAGAAGGCCGATAGCAGCCCGAAAGGCCATCCATGTGTAGTCAACAATAGCCACGAGCTTCGCAGAGGTAGCGCATCGGCCGTCAACGCCCCGATGAAAGCGATGAGCGCCGCGGCTCTGGTTTCGCTGAACCCGGAAATCGTTTGCTCCGGGGCGGCAGGCTCCATGATCTCTCTAGCGTACCTAGGGAAGAGGGCCGTAAGCCGTCAATATCCTCAACCCGTGGGAAATCCCAGGCTGGTTGGTGACTTCCTGGCAGCGGTCAAACCCTTCCTGGGTTTGAAGCGATCACCCCTGCGCTCCGTTCGACGACCGCCGCGCCGGCCGGAGGCGCCTCGGGACGACGCTGGGGTGGATCTGCGGCGATCCCTCCGCGGGCTCGAAAACCCGCGAGATCCGCTGCTTGATATCTTCGAAGACCTCGTCGGCGGAGCGGCTCGCATCGATCACCTGAAACTCGTACGGCTCCGCCAGGCGGTCGAACACGCGAATCAAGCGGGTCTGATATCGGCAGAAGCTGTCGTACATATCGCGCCCGAATCGCAGATCCATGCCGCTCTCCCAATAGTCGAACGCGCCTTTGCCTACCACCACCCGCGAGATGAGGTCCTTCACGTCGGCGCGCAGATACAACACCAAATGCGGCGCGAGCGCAAAACCGGCGGTACGTTCGATCCATGCCCGATCCTCTCCGCGGGCGATCGCGCGCGCCATGATCGAAAAGATGTAGCGATCGGTGAGTACTACGAAGCCCGCGCGCAGCGCGGGAATGATCTCGTTCTCCAGGCGGTCGGCAAAATCGGTCAGATAGTACAGCGTCATGGTCACTGGCCCGAGGGTGTTGCCCTCCTTGGCCTGCCGGATGCCCTTGCCGGCCAGCGCCGATCGCGCCATGCCGGTGTCCAAAACGGCGTGGCCCAGCTCCTCGAGCCATGGCCGCAACCTGATCACCTGCGAGCTGCGCCCCACCGCGTCCGGACCTTCGATGACGATCAGCCTGCCTTGCAGCTCTGAATCGTCCACGCCGGGCAGAGGCGTGCGGTAAAACGTTAGCGGACGGCTCGACAGCGGTCCACGCGGCAAGCTACGCGATAGCCCGGCCAAGCGACACCTCCATTCCCAACACTTCCGGCGGACGCGAGCGCCCGATTTCCTTCAATACGATCCGCCGCATCTCCCGTTGCTGCGCCTCGATGGACTTGGTGGCGTCGATCACATGGAAACCCATTTCTTCGATCATGGCCTCATATTCCACCAAAATCCGTCCCTGAAAAATGCGGAAACTCTCCTCGATATTGCGGCTGAGCCCCACGTCCATTCCGGCTTCGTAATATTTCAGCGCGTTCCTGCCGCCCAAAATACGTCCCAGCGATACTTCCAATGGGACCTTGAAATAAAACGCCAGATTCGGCTTTATTGCAAAACGGTACAAATTGCGCACCCACGCTGGATCCACGCCGCGCACTACGTCGCGAGCGAAGGCCGTGTAGGCGTAACGGTCCGCGCATACCACCGCACCCGCTTTCAGCAGCGGCAGAATATAGCGCTCCAGGCGGTCGGCGAAATCGGTGGCATGGATGAGACTGAACGTGGTGGGCGTGAACATCTCTTTTTTCTTGCCGCGCCGCGTGGTTTCGTGGACCAGCGGCGAAGAGTTCCATTCGCTGAACGCCACTGCGTAACCCCGCAATCTGAGCCACTGCGCAAGCAGCGAGACCTGCGTGGATTTTCCGCTTCCGTCGATTCCCTCCACCACGATGAGACGGCCGTTGAAGCGTTGGGGGAGGAAGAGAGGCATGAACATCTCATATGATAGCGTTAAGCCCGCCGCGCGTTCCGCGCCCTGCCGCGAGATACGGTTGGCTTTTCCATCCATGCCCCGCTACGCCGCTATCGACATCGGCAGCAACTCCATCCGCATGCTCGCGGCGGAAGCGAATCCGTCCGGCGAATTCCATCCCTTGGCGGCCTTGCGCCGCGTGGTGCGCCTGGGCGAAGGAGTGTTTCGCGAAGGCCGACTCGACACGGCCGCTATGGACGAGGCTTGCGACGCGCTCACCACCATGGCCGACGCGTATCGCAAGTTGGACGTGGTGGCCGCGCGGGCCGTGGGTACTTCGGCCCTTCGCGACGCTACCAATCGCACCGAGTTTCTGGCGCGCGCCACCCAGATTCTCGGTACGCCGGTGGAAGTCGTCTCGGGACTAGAGGAGGCGCGGCTGATTCACCTGGGAGTGCAGGCGCGCTGGCCGCAGCCTCAGCGCCGCCTGTTGATCGCCGATATTGGCGGCGGCAGCGCCGAGCTGATCTTGAGCGACAACGGCCATATGGCAGAAGCCTTTTCCAAGCCGTTGGGCGCCGTGCGCCTCACCGCGGTGTTTTTGAAGAGCGATCCGCCCGATCCGCGCGAGCTGGCCCGCATGGAGCGCTACATTCAAGAACGCATCGCGGGCGCGGTGAAGCGGCTAGCCAGCTCACGGGTGGACCGTATGGTGGCGACTTCGGCCACCGCCGCCGCCGCGGTCTGCGCCGTCAATGGCGTGCGCCGCTCCCGCCGCGACGTGGCCGACCGCTTCCTGGCTACTTCGGCGCAAATTGGACGCCTTTATCAGCAAGTCGCGAACCGCGATCTCGAAGGGCGCCGGCGCATCAGCGGCATCGGCCCTCGCCGCGCCGAAATTATCGTCGCGGGCGTGGCCGTGCTGCGCGAAATCATGCACGCGCTGGGCTTGCCGCGCCTCTATTACTCCATGGCCGGCGTCCGGGACGGGATTATCGCGGATCTCGCCAGCCGCCGCCTCGATCAGCTCGACGACGATCAGCGCCGCGCGGTTCGCTCCATCGGCCATCGCTACGGCGTCCCGCCCGCGCACGCGCGCAAGGTCGCGCAGCTCGCCGCCATCCTGTTCGAATCGTTGGATCCGCTGCATCGCCTGCCGCCCTCCTATGGACGCATCCTCGAAGCCGCGGCATACCTTTACAACATCGGCCACTATGTCAATGATTCGCGCCATCACAAGCATTCCCTTTATCTGGTGATGAATACCGATATGCCCGGATTCTCTGACCGCGAGCGGCTGGCCATCGCCAATCTTAGCCGTTATCATCGGAAATCCATGCCCCAGCCCTCCCACATCGATTTCCAGATGCTGGACACGGAAGACCGCAACGCCGTGGTTCTGCTCTCGCCGCTTCTGCGCCTGGCAGTGGCTTTCGATCAGAGTCAGGAGCAGAAGGTCGAGCGCATCGAAACTTCCCTTCAGGATCGCGCCGTGGAGCTGCGTCTGGTCTCCGACAGGGATACCGATATCGAGCAGTGGCACGCCGCGCAAGTGGCCGGCGTGTTCCACGAGATTTACGGGCGGCAATTGCTGATCCGGGCCAAGCGATGAAAACCGATCGGGAATATCTCGACAATTTTGCGGAGGCGCAATTGCGTTTGCGCCTGAGAAAGACCGCCGCGACCGCGCGCCATGCCGCTGGCCGCCCCGGGGAAGCCGAAAATATCCACAACTTGCGCGTCGCCATCCGGAGGTTTACGCAGGCTCTCCGCGTCTTCCGGGATTTGCTGGATCGCTCCCACGTGCGCAAGATGCGCCGCGAGCTGCACAAGATCATGGAACTTTGCGGCGATATCCGCGATTGCGACATCGCTAAGGAGACGATCGACGCGGCGGGCGTTCCGGCGTCCGGCGCCCTGGAGCGGCATCTGCGCAAAGCTAGATCGCGCGCCGAGCGCGATTTGGAAGATCTTTTGAGCCATTCGCGGATCTCCAAAATCAAAAGCTGGGATGCTTGGTTGAGACCCAAGGCCGGTCTCCGTCAGACTATCGCCGGCTCCGCGCGGAAGACGTTGGTTCCGCTGACGCGGCAATTTTTCAAGACGGCCGAAGCGGCCTGGCAGACCCAAAGCACGGTGGATGAGATGCACAGGTTCCGGCTCTTGGCCAAGCGCCTTCGTTATTCCTTGGAGATATTTGGTCCGGCCGCCAGCCGGGGATGGCAGCGCCGAGTGGACGAAATCCGCGCCCTGCAAGAGCGCTTGGGCGCGGTCAACGATTGCGCCACGACGCTCGATTTGCTCAACAATTCCGGCAATGGGCCCAAGCGGGCGCTGGAGGGATTATTGGCCCATCGGATCCAGGAATTTCGGACGTACAGGAACGGTCACTTCGGAGCAAATGTTCAGCGCTCCTGGCTCGCGCAGTTGAGGAGGACGTAGGGAACGTTGCGCTGCGTGAGCAGGGCGCGGGGATCGCGGCCGGGATGGCGCATCACGGAGATTAGCTCTCATGCGTCGATGAGCTCTCGTGCGTCTGCCTCCTCGACGGCCGCGAAAAATCGAAGTAATGTCGCCGCTACCTGTTCAGGTTGCTCTTCCATGACGTAATGGCCGCAGTCTGGAATAATGCCTCCCTGCACCCGGAGGGCCAGCGGCTCCATCGCCTGTCGTACAAGCTCTCCAGTTGCAATTTCATCGCCCAAAGGTCGAAGCTGAACCTACAGAAAGAACGTGCAAGAGAAGGGTTATCCCCTCGCTAACAGCCTTAAATCCTTTTTCAGTCTTCATGCGTCCACTTGCTTGCAGATCGATTAGTCCATGGACAGAGGCGTAGAGCAGGCCGGCAAGCTCGACGGTGGGAACCCGAGGCAGAAGCTTGGCTGCCTGACACTCGCCCACGAGTTCAGAAAATGCTGAAAACGACGCCATCGCCGCTTTCGGAAGCTCGCCTTCTTGCTTTGCGATGTCAGGATCACTGAAGAGGAGTTGATACCGCTGTGGGTAATCGCGACCGTACTCGGAGAAAGCCCGGAGCGCTTTCTTCAATTTCGTGAGCGGTTTTACTCGCTCCTGCCGGAGCCTTTCGAAAGTTTTCGTGAGCATGGCAAAATCACGGGTTGCTACGGCAGCAAGCAATGCATTCCGATCTTCGAAATGTTTATAAGGTGCATTATGCGATACCCCGCTAGCGTGCGCCACAGCGCGGAGCGTCACGGCTGCTTCGCCTCCAGAGTCCAGAAGTGTCGCTGCAGCTTCAATAATTCGATCACCGGTTTTCATACAGTGTTCGTGGTCTCTCATCAGATTGCAGCCCGACGAGGATCTCTGAGTCTCGCCAGAGTTTCGCTGCCCTTTGCTCATCGTACGAGACCTTGGAGGAACGCGCCTCCACGAGCGCGCCATTGCGTGCTTGGAAGTAATGGCCGGACCCCTCCGCTAAGGCGGGTTCCACCCCGATTTCCGCGAGGGACCTCCCGGAAAATGGAAGGCTCCCCAAGTTTACTCCGACCGACTTCATGAACCATTTCATCAAGGCAGTGCGGATGAGCCACTGTGCGAAAGCCGGAGCCGTCCTTGCGAGACCCGTCTCGGGGATCATTCCCGGAGCGAAGGCGATTGAGGCGATATTCCTTTGTGCACTGCGAAGTCTCCTGTCGAGTTCATAGGCGATGAGGATGTTGCAGAGCTTCGAGGTGGCGTACCGTTTACCTCCAGAGATCGGCTTCTTTCCTTTTTTGCCCTGGTTTGCCAAAGCAAAGGCATCCGGCTCAACAGCAGGACCCACCATCTTGCCGTCCATCGTATCCGGATCGTGCGTTTCGCTTGTGGTGAAAACGATGCGGCCGTTTTCTGGTATACAGTCAAGCAACAGGTTCACTAGAAGGAAGTGCCCCAGGTGGTTGGTCGCAAATGTCTCTTCGAACCCATCCTTGCTATAGGAGACCGGGCCACGGAACTGTGCTCCCGCGTTGCAAAGAAGGGCCTGCAGTGGATCAAGCTCGCCCGCTGCGATTCGCTTTCGGACGGTCGTAGCCGCGGCGTGTATTGAGCTGAAAGAGGCAAGATCCAGCTCCACAGTCGAGACTTTTACGCCATAGTGCGTTTGGAGTTCGGCTGCTACCTTGCTGACCTTGCTGAGATCTCTGCCGGCAAGCACGAGGTTCACCTTGTTGGCCGCCAGCCGTGAAGCGGCCTCCAATCCTAGTCCAGCGTGGCCGCCTGTAATAAGAACGGTTCCCATTGGTCCGCCTCCTCTCCTTAGTTGACAGTGTACACCTAAGAGGTTGACATTGTCAACAAGCCGTCCTGCCGGCTGCGAGCGATTGTGTCCCGCTCGTAGGAAACTCGTTCGAGCGACGATCCGTCGTCAGCGTCGCGCATTGATGTCCATCGGTGGGCATGGCTTGGGCGGAATAGGTGACTGAGCCCTCCCAGAGCGGATGATACGAAAGCACTTCACGATTGGTGACCAGACCACTTGCTGACCACGATTACGGCCTGGGAGCTCTTATTTGATCGCCTCGGCGTCCAAACTGGCAAACCACCGGATGCCGGCAGCATTTTGATCGTCGGCGGCTCCGGGGGAGTTGGGTTGATTCTGACCCAGCTTCCGCGCAAGCTCACTGGCCTGACCATCATTTCCACCAGTTCTGCGGAAACCGCGCAACAATGCCTGGAACTTGGCGCGTACTTCGTCGTCGATTACAGCAAACCCCTTGTGCCCCAGTTGAAATCGACCGGCATCCCGGAAGTAAACTACATCGGACCACCGCTGCTACGCGTGCCATCGGCGCGGGACTTGAGCCCCGCTGCAGGGAAGCGAGGCCAATCCTCGCGCGGGCTAAAGCCCGCCCTCCCAACGCACCAAAGAAAAAGGGGCGTTCTCCCCGACGCCTCCGCGTGGGGGAACGCCCTATTCACGGTTCGGAGGGCATTTGCAGTCTACCAATTAGTGCCAGCTCGATCGGAAAGTTCTCGGAAAATTTCAGGTAAGATGGTACACCATGTGGCCCCAGACGTACCTGCCGCTCGGAAGCCTCTGGCTGTCCGCCCTGCTTGCCGCCGTTCCGATCATTTTGATGCTGTACCTGCTCGGCATTGCGCGGAAACGCGCGTGGGTGGCCGGGCTTACCGGATGCGGCAGCGCCTTCCTCATCGCCCTGTTCGCCTATCGCATGCCCGTGAATCTGGCCGTGGGCTCGCTGCTCTACGGCGCTGCGTACGGATTGCTGCCCATTGCTTGGATCGTCTTTACGGCGATTCTGCTTTACCGTCTGGCGCTTGAAACCGGAAAATTTCAAATCATCAAGGATTCCATCGGCCATCTCACCAGCGACCCTTATATGCAGGCGCTGGTGATCGCCTTTGCGTTCGGGGCGTTCATCGAAGGCGCATCCGGTTTCGGCACCCCGGTCGCCGTGGCGGCGGCGATGCTCGCCGGTTTGGGAATGGCGCCTTTCGAAGCGGCCGCGATTTGTCTGTTGGCGAACACCGCGCCGGTCGCTTTCGGAGCCATTGGCACTCCTATCGTCGCGTTGCAAAGCGTCACCAATCTGCCGCTCAGCGCTCTCTCCGCCGATGTGGGCCGTCTTTGCGCTCCGCTTTCCCTCATCGTCCCGCCTTACGTCATCGGAGTGATGGGCGGCCGCAAAGGGCTGGCCCGTGCCGGCTTCGCCGCCGTGGTCTGCGGCGCCGTCTTTGCTTCCACCCAATTTGTGGTTTCCAGTTTCGTGGGCCCTTATCTCACCGCTATTCTCAGCTCGCTGGCGGCCATCGGCGCCATGGTGCTGATCTGTCTTTTCCAGCGCAAGCCAAACGAACCCGGGAATGGGAATTCCGCCGTACGGCATTCGTCCGGCGCAATCCTGCTCGCCTGGTCTCCCTATATTTTCCTGGTGATTTTTGTGCTGATTCTGAATGGGGATCAGATCGTGCTGCCCAAGCCCTTTGACGTGCTATGGCCCCACGCCCAGCTCGCCGCGCTGAAGGCTTTCTTGAATCGCGCGACGTTTATTTTCGGCTGGCCGGGACTGCACAATCTGGTGCAGAAGATGCCGCCAGTGGTGAAAGCCCCGGCGCCGTATGCGGCCAGCTATACGTTCAACCCGTTCACTACCAGCGGCACCGCCGCGCTCTATGCCGTGTTCGCTTCGGCGATCGTGCTCCGCGTCTCGCCACGCAGATTGGCGAATTGCATCTGGATGACGATGAAACAGCTCGCCATCCCGACTCTCACCATCGCCACAGTGGTGGCGCTTGCCTACGTGATGAATTACTCCGGCGCGACGGCGACACTGGGTTTGACGTTCGCCGCCAGCGGCAAATCCTTTCCGTTTTTCAGCGCTCTGCTCGGCTGGATCGGCGTCTTCCTGACCGGCAGCGACACTTCCGCCAATGCCTTGTTCGGAAATCTCCAAGCCGTTACGGCCAACACACTGGGATTCAATCCGGCATTGATGGCATCGTCCAATTCCGCAGGCGGAGTGATGGGGAAAATGATCAGCCTTCAGAGCATCGCGGTGGCCGGCGCCGCCACGGGCCTGACACGCGCCGAAGAAGCGCAGCTCATGCGCTTCACTATCAAGCACAGCATTTTTCTCGCGTCGCTAGTGGGATTAGTGACGTTGTTCTTCGCCTACGTCATGCCCGGGTGGGCGCGCTAGCTCACCCGCCGGTCACTGGAGCGCCGCGTATTCCTTGCGAGCCTCCATCAGGACGGGAATATCCGCGTCGGCGTCTTTCCACAGCGCGAAGAAGTCCTGGTAGGCTTTCTTTGCTTTGACATGGTCGCCGGCCAGCGTCGCGCTGCGCGCCAGCCCCACGTAAGACAGCGGGCGAAGCAATCCCGAGGCAAAAGGATTTTTCAGGTCAAGAATTTTCTGGAACTCGGCCTCCGCCTCCGGCCCCTTCTTGGCTTGGAGGAAGGCAAGCCCGCGCTGATGTATGGCGTAGGGGTCTCCGCGCTCATACTGCCGGGCGGGCTTCAGGAATTCTATGGCTTTTTCGGGCTCATTACGGCCCATCTCGATCGCCGCGCGCAACTCAGGCAGGTAGAGCCCGTTGAGCAGCGTATCCAACGGCCGCAGCCTCGCGGCCTCTTCGGCAAGTCTCTCGGCCGGAGCCGTTTCACCGCACTGAGCGAACGTTGTCTCGGTTCCCACAGCGGCCACAGGATTGTCCGCGATCGGCGGAACGACGCGCGCGAAGCCCAGGGCGCGAAGCGGTCCGCAGTTGCCGAGGTCCGCCTGCACAAAGGCTGCCGCCTGCTCTATCCCTGCCGGAGCCTTGAGACCCCGCCGCCTCAGTTCGGCGGACTGCTGAAGAAGACTCTCTGCCTTCCGAAGCTGCCCTTGGGTCCTTGCGTTTGCGGCTTGGATCCCGAGCGCTTGGAATTCTTCTGGTCTACCGGCGAACCACTCGATCTCCTTCTGCGCGGCCGCGAGATCGCCCTGATCGTAGGCAATCCGGAGGAGCTCCGAGTGAATCAGAGGAGCATCCAATTTCCGCGCGAATGCCTGCTCCGCGACCGCCTTCGCCTCGTCGAACCGGCCAAGCCTGCGGAATGCGACGATGACATTTCCGTATGAAAGGATCCCGGGAACCAACCGCAGCGCTTCCTGATCTTCCTGCAGTCCCTTTTCCTGATCTCCCATCTGCGGGTATATGATCCCCAGAGCGTTAGGAGGCCCCCACCAGTGCGGATACGAACGCGCTTCCTGCTGGAAGATGTCAATCGCCTTATCCAACTCTCCGGTCACACGCCAGTAATAGTTGCCCAATATATCGAGCCGCTCACGCTCGCTGACGCGATCGATCAAACCAAATGCCTTCTTGAGAAGCTCTTCGCGCCGCTGCACCTGGCCGAGATTGCCGTACTGGATGCCTTCGATACGGTACGCCGAGGCAAAGTTGGGATCGAGCTCTGTAGCTCTCTGAAAAAAAGGAATCGCTTCGCGGGAAGACCCCTGAATCGCCCGCTCATAGCCCTGAGCGTAAGCCTGGAAAGCCTCCAGCGAAGTGGTCGTCAACTGCCGTCCCCCGCCGAAAGGATCGTTGGTCTGGATGGAGCGGAGGGATTCCCCCAGCTTTGCGCGCACCGCGGCGGCGCCCGCGCCCACGGCTTTGAGCACATGCTCTTTATCCTCAGCCTCCACCTGCTCCCGAGCCAACGTCGCGCCGGTCTGGCAGTTGGCGGCCAACAGCGTAATCGCGTAGGTCTTGCCCAGGCTCGCGATGGCGCCGCCGATGGTCGCCTTCTCGCCTGTGCGGATGCAAATTTCGTGCGCGATATCGTTGGTGATGCGGTCCTTCGTGGAGCGGCCCATGAGCTGGAGCGTCTGGGCGGCCTCCTGATCGTCCATGATTTTCAGGAACGGCGATTCCTCCAGGCCCACCGCCAGCGCCTCGCGCAGCGTGCCATCGAAGACCGGGTCGCCGGTGGTGTTGGTGAAGTCGGCCAGCACCAGCACGTCTTTATCGGTCAGCGGCGCGGCGTGCGCGCGCTGCCACAGGTAGAAACCGCCGGCCGCGGCCAGCAGGACCGCGCCCAGCGCGGCAATTCCGATTTTCCACTTCGCGCGCTTGGGTGGAGCGGCGGCAATAGACACGCCGCTGCTATCGCGCTCCGCCCTCTTCAAATCGGCGCGCAGGTCGGCGGCGGACTGGTAGCGAATCTCACGGTCCTTTTCCAAAAGCCGGTCGACGATGCGCTCCAGCTCCGCCGGGATTTTGGGGTTGCGCTCATGCACCGGCGCAGGAGCTTGGTTGAGAATCGACTCGAACGTGGTCGCGGTGGTTGCCCCCTGAAACGGCCTCGCGCCCGTAGCCAGCTCGTAGAGCATGACGCCGAAGGACCACAAGTCCGTCCGCGCGTCGAGCGGCTGCCCGCGCGCCTGCTCCGGCGACATGTACGCCACCGTACCCACGGTGGTTCCGGGATCGGTAATGGGCATGGTGAGCGTTTCGTCCTCGGTCCGCGCGGGCAGTGACGCCATCAGAGCCAAGCCGAAATCGAGGATCTTCACCCGGCCCTCGCGCGTAATCAGGACGTTGCCGGGCTTCAGGTCGCGATGCACGACACCTTTGGTGTGCGCGGCGTCCAGCGCGTCGACGATCTGGATGGCGAGCGGGAAGGCGCGATCGAGCGGCAGCGGCGCCTTGATCGGGGCCCCCTCGATGAACTCCATGACCAGATAGTTCGGGCCGATGTCGTAGAGCGTAGAGATATTGGGATGATTGAGCGCCGCAACCGCGCGGGCTTCGCGCTCGAATCGCTCGGTGAACTGCGCCTTGGCCACTTTTACCGCGACCACGCGGTCCAGGCGCGTATCCCGCGCCTTGTAAACCTCGCCCATCCCGCCGGCGCCGATCCGCGCGAGGATCTCGTAAGGTCCCAAACGAGTCCCGGCGGAGAGAGCCATGGCGTCTGACCGATTCTATCCCACCGGCGCGCGCGTTGGAGTGATGGGGAAACTGATCACCCCAATAAGGGCAGCTTAAGCAGACTGTAATCCGTCGGTAGGCGCAACCCCGCCGTTACCGGCGGGGCTGAAAACGCGGCCCAGAGCGCCACGGCGTTTTCGCCAAGCCCCGCCTGTCTTCACCAAGCCCCGCCTGTAAGGGCGGGGATCGGCATTGGGTGGCAGCCTTATCGACGGATTACGGAGGAGAGCGGACTCTTCGTCGAAAACGATCCGGCCTTCTCTTGTCTACGCTAACGCTGCCGCGACGAGCCGGTCAGCCTTAAGCTGAGTAGTACCTGCCCGCGGTTCAACGCCTAAGATGTTGGTGTCTAGAAGACTCCGCTCCGCCATGGAACTATCTTGAATTCATCTCCTGGCGAGTGAACTTGCGCCCCGCATCGACATCCCGTAGCGCTTTCGTTAAGCGGCGGTAGTCCTGGTCGAGCGACCCGAATCGGCGTAGCGCTTGAGCCATTGACCGAAAAGCGTATTCAGCGAGGTCTTCTGTTTCGTTGCGCGGCCGCGGGCGCGCTCAATCAGTTCCGCGTCTGCACTGAGAGTCACATTCTTTAGCACACGAGCCTAGTGTACGCCACTGTCGTGCAAGCATTGAGCAACGCTGGCCGGTCGCGATAATGGATCGGCCCGCGAGGACAGCGAGTTCTCGATAATCTTACCGTAAGGCGGGGGACCCGAACGCCATGACACGTTACGGACCGATTACGGACTCGATCTCCGCCGAAAACTATCCGGCGGCCTTCTCCTGTCTAATGGAAGTATGCCGGAGCCGTTTCGCCTTGACATTCTCTCCGAAACCGAACTGCGGCGGATCCACGCCTGGTGGAGGGCCGCCAACTATCTCTCCGCCGGCCAGATTTATCTCTATGAGAACCCGCTCCTCAAAGAGCCGCTGCGGCCGGAGCATATCAAGCCGCGTCTGCTGGGCCACTGGGGCACGACTCCGGGGCTGAATTTCATTTACGCGCACGCCAATCGGGTGATCCGCAAATACGGATTGAACATGATCTACATCTGCGGGCCGGGGCACGGTGGTCCGGGCATGAATGCCAACACGTGGCTGGAAGGAACTTACTCGGAGCTGTACCCGCACGTGACGCGCGATGCCGAAGGCATCGAGCGGCTATTCAAGCAATTCTCCTTTCCTGGCGGCGTTCCCAGCCATGCCGCGCCGGAAACTCCCGGCTCGATCAACGAAGGCGGGGAGTTGGGCTATTCGGTGGTGCACGCTTACGGCGCGGTGTTCGACAATCCGTCTCTGATCGCCTGCTGCGTCATCGGCGATGGCGAGGCGGAAACGGGCGCGCTGGCCGCAAGCTGGCATTCGAATAAGTTCCTCAATCCGATTCACGACGGCGCGGTCCTGCCGATTCTGCATTTGAACGGCTACAAGATCGCGGGCCCCACGGTTCTGGCGCGCATCCCTCACGAGGAACTGGAGAGGCTGCTCGAAGGCTACGGCTACGAGCCGCAATTCCTGGAAGGTGAAGATCCCGTCTCCATGCATCAACAAATGGCGGGAGCGATGGATGGGGTGGTGGAGCAGATCCGGTTGATTCAAACCGACGCGCGCGAACACCGCCTCCCTAAGCGGCGTCCCCGCTGGCCCATGATCGTGCTCAAGACTCCCAAGGGCTGGACAGGGCCAAAGGTGGTCGATGGCCTCGCCGTCGAGGGCACTTTTCGCGCGCACCAGGTGCCGGTGGATCATTGCCGGGAAAACCCGGAGCACTTGAAAATTCTCGAGGAATGGATGAGAAGTTACCACCCCGAAGAGCTTTTCGACGAGCGCGGGCGGCCTATCCGCGATTTGGACGAACTGATTCCGGAAGGGAACCGGCGCATGGGCGCCAACCCCCACGCGAACGGCGGATTGTTGATGAAGGATCTTCGTCTGCCCGATTTTCGCGACTACGCCGTCAAAATCTCGCAGCCCGGAGCGGAAACCTCCGAAGCCACCAGGATCCTTGGCTGCTTCCTTCGAGACGCGTTGAAGCTGAACGAGGAATCGCGCTCGTTCCGCATCTTCGGCCCCGACGAAACCGCTTCCAACCGGTTGAACGCCGTCTTCGAGTTTACCTCGCGCACTTCAACGGCCCTGATTCTTCCGACCGACGATCACGTCTCGCCGGATGGCCGCGTGATGGAAGTATTGAGTGAGCACCTCTGCCAGGGGTGGCTGGAAGGCTATCTGCTGACGGGCCGTCACGGTCTGTTCAATTGCTACGAAGCCTTCACGCATATTGTCGACTCGATGTTCAATCAGCACGCGAAATGGCTGAAGGTGACGCGGACGATCCCTTGGCGGCGGCCCATCGCCTCGTTCAACTACCTGCTCAGCTCGCATGTTTGGCGGCAGGATCACAACGGATTCAGCCATCAAGATCCCGGATTCATCGACCACGTGGTGAATAAGAAAGCCGAAGTAGTGCGCGTCTATTTGCCGCCCGACGCCAACTGTTTACTGAGCGTCGCGGATCACTGCCTGCGCAGTTGCAATTATGTGAACGTGATCGTGGCGGGCAAGCAGCCGGCCCCGCAGTGGCTGGATATGGATGCGGCCATTCGCCATTGCACGGCGGGCGTTGGCATCTGGGGCTGGGCTAGCAACGACCAGGGCGGCGCGCCGGACGTGGTGATGGCGTGTTGCGGGGACGTACCCACGCTCGAGACGCTCGCCGCGGTGAGCTGGCTGCGCGCGCAATTCCCCGATCTGAAAATCCGCCTAGTGAACGTCGTGGATCTGATGACCTTGCAGCCGTCGAGCGAGCATCCCCACGGCCTCCCCGATCGCGAATTCGATTCCATCTTCACCGCCGATAAACCGGTGGTTTTCGCCTTCCACGGCTATCCCTGGCTCATTCATCGCCTCTGCTACCGGCGCACGAATCACTCGAACTTTCATGTGCGCGGCTACAAGGAAGAAGGCACCACGACCACGCCTTTCGATATGACCGTCCTGAACGAACTGGACCGCTTTCATCTGGCCAGCGACGTCATCGATCGCGTGCCGCGGCTGCGGGATGCCGCGGGCCATCAGAAGCAGAAGCTGCGCGACAAATTGATCGAGCACCGCCTCTACGTGCATGAATACGGCGACGATATGCCGGAGGTCAAAGATTGGCAGTGGGGCGCCCAATCGAGCAAATGACCGGCGGAATAAAACGCCGCGCGTTTTTGTTCGGCGCTGCCGCGGCCGCGTGCGCGCGCGGGCCCCGGCTGAACGTCTACAACTGGTCGGATTACGTCGCTCCGGAGACCATTCCCCAATTCGAGGCGGAGACCGGCATCCACGTCCGCTATGGAACTTACGAAAGCGTGCAGGAGATGCTGGCGAAAGTGATGAACGGAAATTCCGGATGGGACGTCGTGTTTCCGTCGAATTCCTTCATTCAGCCGATGCGGCAAATGGGATTGCTGGCGCCGTTGAGGCAGGAATGGCTACCGAATCTGGACGCGCTCGATGCGCCATTTCGCCACCCGCCATGGGACGCGGAGCTGCAGTGGAGCGTGCCTTACATGTGGGGCGTGACGGGTATCGTCTACCGGACGAATCTGCGGCCTCCTCCGCAAGCCTGGCGCGATCTGTGGGACACGCGCCTAGCCGGAAAGATCACCATGCTCGACGACGAGGAAGAAGTAATGGGCGCGTGCCTGAAGATGCTCGGGCATTCGTTCAATTCGGGCGACCCGGACGAGTTGCGCCAGGCCCAGCGGGCCGCGCTGAATCAGAAGCGTCTGTTGCGTGCGTATCTCAACGCGGAGGTGCGGGATCAACTTGTGGCGGGCGACGTGACGGCCGCGCAGGCCTGGGCGGTGACGGCGGCGCAGGCCATTCAAGCCGCTCCGCAAAACCTGGCCTTCGCTTTTCCGGCGGAAGGCTTCGGACGGTACGCCGATAATATGGCGATTCTGCGCGAGAGCCGGCGGCAGCAGTCTGCTCATCGCTTCATCAATTACCTGCTGCGGCCTTCGATATCGGCGCAAATCGCCGCCGCGATGCAAACCGCCACGGCGAACGGCGCCGCTCACGCGCTGCTGCCCACCGCCTTGCGCGACAACCCCGTCCTTTATCCTTCTCCCGAAATTCTCGCCCGCGCGGAATGGGAACAACCACGCTCGGCGGAATCGCAAAAACTGCGCGACCGCCTGTGGACGGAAATCAAGAGCGCGTAAATTTGCGAAGGTTGGAGCCTGACTTTGCATCGCGCTGTCCGATGAATCCTGGCCTCGCGGTCTCCACAAGCTTCTCAAATCTCAGGAACGCGCGTTTCTCGTCGAACACGCTCAGGCGCCGCTGCCAGGATAGGAGTCGTTCCCCGAGTTTCGCCTGGTTACCCTCGACGAGACAGACGAAGCGCTCGACGCGGAAAAGGCCCTTCCACCAACTTCGGCGTTGTGCCGCTCACGCTGAAGGACTGTGTAAACGGGTCGCCCGGGCTCGCCGGCAATTCGCCATAGGAACTGGTGCTATGTTCACCGGTCCCGCCGCGGTACTGCGAGCAGGCGGGGTACGGGTTCGCACTGACTACGGTAAGAGGACTGGGATCCCCCGAATAGGTAAAGAATCCCGCGCCGGACGTGAGCACCACTGCCTCGAAGTTCTGTGGCCCGACCAGGTCAAGCGTGAACGCGACGATAGGCGCCAGATCGGCCTCCGTGATGCCAGGTAGAGACGTTAGGGTTAAGGGCGGGGGGGACGCCACGGGCACACCCGAGATGGACACCTGCCAGGTTACTGTGTTGATGTTTAGGCTCGCGTCGGCGCTCAGTTGGATGGTCAGCGAATAGCCTTTGGGGAGGACTCCGGCGCTCGGCACTGAAACCAGGTTTTGCTGGTATTCTCCTCCCGGCAGGATGATAGGCGTGCCCCCTGCCGTGTACGTGTTAACGACCCCTGATAGCTCCGTGCCTACCAGCGCTATCACGTATTGCTGAAAAGCGCTGGTTTTGCCTTGTGGCGAATAGCAGTTCCACTGGAAGCTGAAGCCCGGAGTCGGCGTCCCAGACGTAGTAGAACCATAAACTATGTCTTCCGTAACAGAAATCGTCACGGATAGATCTAGCAGGTTCTGGCAGCCGCTGGTAGTGAAAAAGTAGTTGGAGCTGCCGTTCAGGCCGTCACTGGGAGCCGGGACGGGCGCCAGAACCGTCACGCCCCCGCCCTGTCCTGGGCTAGGGAAGGCGCTTACCCCACACAGCGTCTGTCCCGCGGTGAGGAGATCGCCCGCGGCTTTCAGCAGCAGCGACCCGACCGGCACACTGACTGTAACCAAGGGAGGCGTCCCCGAGGGCGGACCGGTCTCGAATTGGATGCTGTCGACTGGTGTTGGTGAGATAGGCTCTCCGCTTAACAACAGCGTGACTTGCGCCCCAGGAACGACATCGTTCACCAGGACCGAGGTGGCAGTGGTCAGCACATAGTTGCCGGCCACTTGAGGAACCGGCAGCTTAGGAGCGGTGGCTGACACTGAGACGGCGGGCAGCGAATTCGGGAACGCGTTGCAGCCTTGTTGCGTGACGAAGACCTGCTCGCCGGGAGTCAGCGGCGACCAACTGTAGAGGCTGATCGCAAAGTCGGGTGTCATCGCTGGGACTGGGTACGCGATTGGCGTCCCCGGGAGACCGCTACCCGAGAGCACCTGAATCTGGCTTCCGGGCTGGGCGTCGTTGACAAACACTGACGTTGCGCAAGGGTAGAGGGGCTTCTGCAGTGTTGGCGGTCCGGACGCTCGTGGGGGTTGTACCACTGGAACCGAGGAGGGGAGGCTCTTAACGTCACAGAGCAGCCCTACGATCTGAACCGTAACCGGCTTGCTAGGGTCCGCATCCGTCGGGTACCAACTGCTGGGTAGGGGAATTGGACTCGGTGCGGGACCCCGTCCGGACACCGCACATGCTGTCAGAGGCTGGTCCGGCACTGGTTTCCCCGTGGTCTTGCTGGTGTAACTTATGGTTAAGACCAGATTTTCCCCCCTCACGACGTCGGAAACCATTAGCTCCGTTACGTCTTGGCACAGAGGGTAAGTCAATGCTGGCAGCTTGGGGCTTGCTGGGAGTACTGTGAAATCCGATTGGGCCGGCGTCACTTGGGGGCCCCTTACAAAGTACTGCTTCGCAGATGACGGCCCGGCTTGCAAAGGGGTAGGCAGCGGGCTTAGATAGTAGGCTTGCCCCGGACTTGTTTCGTCGAGGTATTTATTGGTGACGTTGTTTATGATGTCCAGATCCGCCCCGGGCTGCATGTTGGAGAAGCTGAGACTCGTTTCACAGGCCATGGGCAGGGGCGAGATGACCGGCGGTTGGAGAGGGGGCGCCTGTTTGATAGCATCGCTTGGCGTGTCGCCGCTGGCCTTCGACCCCAATCCGCTCTGCGAGGCAGACAGCTTTGCACCCACATCGATCGGGCTTGAGGCGAGCTGGAACCATTGAACCGATTGCGCCACCGTCCCATTGACTACAACGGTCGGGGGCGGGGGCGGCGAGCCCGGATTCTGCAGCGTGATCGTCAAGGTCGCCCCCGGAATGAGTCCGCCCATCTGAACCCAATCCATGTACGTGCACAAGCCGGAATCGAAGACCGGCGCCGGCAGTGGATCAGGCGTTTCCAAAATCGGCACCGGGCTATGGGAAGGCTCGCTCGCGACATTCGCAGCCACCACACTAAGTATGTTCACGTCCGTGCCAGTATATGTCTGCGTCGCGGTGATCTGCTGCCCGGCCACAAGAAGTTTTGTGGTCACCGGAACCCAGATACTACCACTCTCAGTCGTGTTAGCCGTTCCTACCGGGGCGCTGATGCCGCTAGCATAGACATGAACGGTGGAGTTGGGAAGCACGTTGTCGACATTAATTTGCGTGCTTGTGGTGTATATCGGTCCATAGACCATCGGCGGAGCCGGAGCTGGATTTGCCATGTTCCTCCTCAATACGAATTGCTAGTTTAGGTAGCCGGAGAATAGCAGACGCAACCACGCCACGTAAGTATACAGCAAAGACACCCCAAGTGCTCGCTCTTCAGATGCAAGGATTCAATCAGGACCACAGCGGCGGGGCGTGCAAGGTCAAGTCTCAGCTACAGGCGACTGTAACCTCCGTGAGGTGTCCGTCAGGTCTAATTCAGCCCATTCCACATGAATGAACGCCGCTCAACGGGGCGCGACGGGAAGGCTGGGCGGCTCCGGCGGCGCGGGCGTAATCTGCCGGTGCTCCATGGTCTTCTCGTGCCCCTCGCAGAAAGATTCCAGCAACTCTGTGTCGGGCAGAAGACGCAGCGGCGCTTTCACGGTCCAAGGCTTCAGATACGCCTTGGGATCGTCGATGGCCACCATCAGCTCCATGTGGCCGAAATCTGTGCGGCGGAATCGTTCCGTGACGCGCAAGGCATCGCTGTTTGGACGGCCTTTCAACGTGTCAATCCAACCGCCGTCCTGGAAGCCCGTGCTTTCCACTACGAATGCATCGCCTTCCCAGTGACCCACGGAATAGCCCAGCCTGGTTGGCTGAAGCACGGAAGGAAGGGGGCGGCCATCGGTGAAAACCTGCCGGAAGACCATGCCGACCAGCGTTTCATAGAGGAAGGCGGTGACGCCGGGAGTGGGAAGAACTTTGAACGCGCCGCCTCCGAAATCGATTCGCGGAACGCCCGGCGGCAGACAATAGCCGTAGGGATCGTCGACATGGTTGCGCTTCTCGCGCTGCGCGGCGATGGAGGCGGCCCAGGGCGTCATCTCCACTTCGCCCGGTTTCAAATCCTTGGCCAAATCGAAGAACAGGCTGCGCGTGAAGCAGCCATCAAGGCCGTAGACGCCGCATTCGACAGCCCAGATGCCGGACAGATCGGGCCGGCCATCAGCGGATTTCGGAGCAGGCGCGGCGAGATTGGGCTTACCGTCAGCCAGCCGCGGAACCCCCGGCGTGGGGTAGTTCAGCCACTGCGCGCCAGCGGAAGCGGCGAGCGCGAAAGCCAGAACGGCCGCGGCCGAAATGCGCATCATCTACCGGCTGATTTTATCGCAGCGGGACGTCAAGCCGCGGGTTTATACCCTAGAGGAATGAAGCTTTCCGAAATTGCCGCCCGGCTGGGTTGCCGCGTCGAGGGCGACGGGTCCCTTGAAATCACCGGTGTCGCCGGGATGGAGCACGCCACGCCCTCTGAACTGACCTTTCTCGCCAATCCCAAATATGCCCACCGTGTCAAGGATACGCAAGCGGGCGCGATCCTGCTGGCCGAGCCGGTGAAAGATCTCGCGGCCGCGCAACTCATCTCCTCGAATCCCTATCTGGATTTTGCCCGCGTTCTGGCATTCTTTTACCAGCCGCCGCGCCTCAAGCCGGGCATTCATCCGTTAGCTTCGATCGCGGTGTCGGCTTCGATCGGCGAAAACGCCTCGATCGGCGCGTTCGCGGCGATCGGTGAAAATGTGGTCATCGGAAACAACGCCGTGCTGCACCCTCATGTAGTCATCTACGAGGGCGCGCGCATCGGCGACGATTTCTATGCCCATTCGCACGCGGTGGTGCGCGAATACTGCCGCATCGGCGACCACGTGACGCTGCAAAACGGCGTGGTCGTCGGCGGCGACGGATTCGGCTTCGCCAAACGCTCCGACGGCACCCACGCCAAAATCGTCCAAAGCGGCGTTGTCGTAATTGAGGACGACGTCGAAATTCAATCGCTAAGCTCGATCGATCGCGCCAGCGTAAATGAGACGCGAGTGAAGCGCGGCTCGAAGATCGATAGCCTGGTGCAGGTCGGCCATGGATGCGTGGTCGGCGAGGACAATATCATCTGCGCGCAGACGGGTCTGGCCGGATCGAGCATTCTCGGGAAAAGCGTGCTGCTGGCCGGGCAGGTGGGCATCTCGGGCCATCTCACCATTCACGACGGCGCGACGGTTTATGCGCAAAGCGGGGTGGGCGGCGATGTCGCCGCTGGCGAAACGGTCAGCGGTTCTCCCGCTTTCGGGTATCGCGACTGGCTCCGCGCGATCACGGCCTTCCCCAAACTACCGGAGATTTGGAAAACGATGCGGCGATTGGAAGGAAGGCTTTCGGCGCTGGAGAAAGACCGGCCCTCGAACGGATGAAATGCGACCCTACCGGCGCTTAAAGCGCTGGCGGATCGTTGCCTATTGAAGGTGGGCGCTCAAGAGCGCTAGGGGAGCATCGGTTTGCCCTCGTGGGCAACCAGGAGATCGTGCATGTCGTTAGCATGCTCCTCCTCATTGGCGAGAATTCCTTCCATCATCACACGTGTCGTGGGATCCTTGTCGGCGAAAAATCGGATTAATTCGCGATAGTGTTCGCACGCAATGCGCTCGGCAACTAGATTCTCCTTGATCATTTCAACCAGGTTTCCGCCTTCGGTGTACTGCGAGGCGGATCGCAGCGCCAAGCCTTCCGGATTGAAGTTAGGGGTTCCTCCCAGTTGATTGATGCGCTCGGCGACTGAGCGCATATGTCCCTGTTCTTCTTTGGCATGCTGATCGAACTCCTCTTTCACGCTGTCGCTGGAAATACCCGTCGCCGCGATGGCATTCATCGTGTATCGGAGGACACAGACGATTTCAGTGGCAAGAACGGATTGAAGGATGTCGATCGCTTGGCCCACATCGCCTTGGTAGGCGGGAGTGACCGCGCCTTTCTCAATGCTCGCGCGCGCTCTGGATCGAAGCTCCTTAACGTCGGTAAGGAAAGGTTTGGGGTTCGCCATGTCTCTATTCTAGGCGGGCTGACTCATGGGCCGGCAGGCTGCATGGGATGGTGGCGTTTAGGCCCGGTTGCTAGCCTCGTCAGGCTAGAAGTCCTCTCCGCTCGGTCGCATCAAACAAGTGGGAGGCGTGAATATGCTCAGGAAATCAGGGTTGGCGGCATTCATCATGGGCGCGATTCTGGCGCTGACTCCTTCATACGCCTTGGCCGCTGGGCGTGGGGGAGGACACGGAGGCGGCGGTTTTAGAGCGGGCGGCCATGGAGGAGGCGGAGAGATCAGCCACTCCTCTGGCGGTTTTAGAGGAGGCGGCCTTGGAAGAGGCGGAGAGACAAGCCACTCTTCTGGCGGTTTCTCAGGCGGGCGCGCGTTCTCAGGCCGTGGTGGCGGCAGTTTCGCTCGGGGAGGATACTACCGCGGCGGACACTTCTATGGAGGCCCGGGTTTCTCCTTTGGATTCTATGGCGGTCCATATGTCTACTGCGCTCCATATTATCCATATTATGGATACGGCCCTGGCTACGGCTGCGGCTATTATGACCAATGGGGTAACTGGGTTCCGAGTCCCTACTGCTACCCATACTGATTCAGGCTCCGGGCACGTCCGCGGCTAGGCAAAAGGGTGAACGAAGCGGAGAGCGGCGGCTTTCGCTCGGAAGAGGATGCGACCATGAGAATAACGGACTTCCCAGATACGAAGACCGCTTCTCGCATCCATGAACGAGCCCTACAATCAGCCTGGCCGGATTCCGCTGGCCTACCGCAATCAGGAATTTCTCGACACACCCGATGCCCGCGCCCTGCGCATCTTAAGCGAATATTTATATCCGCTTTCGCATTTTCGAAAAGAGCGGGTTCGCGATACGATCGTATTCTTCGGCTCGGCGCGAACCTTTGAAACCGGCGCGTACGGCCAGTTCTATCGCGACGCGCGCGAACTGGCGCGGCGGCTGACGGAGTGGTGCAACAACCTTCACGAAAGTGCGCGCCGGTTTGTCATTTGCAGCGGCGGAGGGCCCGGCATCATGGAGGCGGCCAATCGCGGCGCCGCCGACGCGGGAGGAAAGACCATCGGTCTGAACATCGGTCTTCCTTTCGAGCAGCGTCCCAATCCCTTCATCACCCCTTCGCTCGGCTTCGAGTTCCATTATTTCTTCATGCGTAAATTCTGGTTCGCGTATCTGGCCAAGGCGCTGGTGGTTTTTCCGGGCGGTTTCGGCACTCTGGACGAGCTCATGGAGATCCTGACGCTGGTGCAAACGCAGAAGCTCGAAAAGAAGATGGTAGTGCTGCTTTACGGCAGCGTTTTTTGGAAAGAGGTTCTGAATTTCGACGCCCTGCTGAAATACGATATGATCTCCGAGCAGGACCTGAATCTTTTCGAATTCGCCGACGACGTGGAGACCGCCTTCAGAGCGCTGGAATCCGGCTTGACGAAATACTATCTGGAGCCCGACAAGGAAGTCCCGGCCATCGCACGATCTCGCGTGTAACGTGCGCGAATATCTCAAGATTGCCCGGGAATGGCTGGGCCGCGTAGGTCTGGCCTTTCTCGTTCTGTTGGTTCTGTTCGTGGTGCTGGGATGGGTGGCGCCGCTCAGCGCATTTCGCATCGGGGTGGCCATCGCGCTGCTGATTGCGGGCGTGTGGATGATCGTTCGGGTCGGGCGCCGCGCCATCCGTCAAAGCGTCTGGCGGCTGCGCAACCGTCTGCTGGTCACGTATCTGTTCATCTCCGTGGTCCCGATTCTCTTGGTGGCTGCGCTCGCGATTCTCGGCGGTTACTCACTGGTCAGCCAGCTTGCTGTGTATCTGGTGACCAGCGAGTTGAACCGCCGTATCGATGCTCTGGATTCGGCGGCAGAAAGCCTCGCTCGCACCGATCCCGAGAGCCGCCCCGCGGTGATGGAGCGCATGGCCGATCTGTTCTATCGCGATCGATACCCGGGCATCGAGATTCTGCTGCGCGAATCGGGCGGCCGCCAGATCCGCTATCCCGAGGGTGCGGATCCGCCTCCGCCTTTGCCTGGATGGGAGCCCACCAAGGGCGTGCTGGCGCGCGATGGGCATTTCTATCTGTGGAGCTACGCGAAAACTTCTTCCGGCGACATCACGATCACCGCTCCGTTGACCCGCGAATTTCTCGGGAATCTGGTCCCCAACCTCGGTTTGGTGGATCTGGGCGCGACGCCCAACGGTCCGGTGGCGACCGTGGAGGAAGCGCGGGGGCTGGCCGCGAACGGCTCTTTGCCGCCCGCCGCCAACCGGCTGGACAACGTGGTTTGGTTTGCCACTCTGCCGTCGGCCGACTGGAACCATCCCGGACGTGGCGGCCAAGGATTTTTCATCGCAGTGCATTCGCGCGTTTCCGCCGTACTGGCGGCGGTGTTCAATCGCAATGCCGATATCGCGCAGGACGTTCTGAAATCCCTGCTGATCGCGGGATTGGTGGTTTTTATTCTGGTCGAGATCGTTTCCTGGGTCATTGGCATAACCATGACCCGCGCGATTACCGGCGCGGTTCATCGCTTGTACGAAGGAACGCAGAAAGTAATCGAGGGCGATTTTTCGCATCGCATCGAAGTGCAAGGTGACGATCAACTGGCGCAATTGAGCCGCTCCTTCAACCGCATGACCGAGAACATCGAGCGCTTGTTGGTGGTGGCCAAGGAAAAGGAGCGTCTGCAATCGGAGATCGAAATCGCGCGGGAGGTGCAGAATCAGCTTTTCCCGCGAGAGGTCCCGGAGCTGCGCACCTTGCGCGTGAAGGCCGTTTGCCAGCCGGCGCGTCTGGTTTCCGGCGATTACTACGACTACGAGGCCGTGGGAGACGGGAAAATCGCGCTGGCCATCGCCGATGTGGCGGGCAAGGGAATTTCCGCGGCGCTGCTGATGGCTGCGCTGCAAAGCTCGCTGCGAACGCAATTGGAGGCCCGGCCATACACGGGACTATCCACCTCGCTGCTCGTTTCGAATTTGAATCGCCAGCTTTTTGCTACTACGTCCTCGGAGAAATATGCAACCTTTTGTCTGGGCATCTACGATGAGCCGTCGTCGCAGTTCACCTATACCAACGCCGGCCATCTGCCCCCGCTGCTGGTGCGAAACGGCGAGGTGACGCGGCTGGACGTGAACGGCACTGTGGTGGGAGCCTTTGCCTTTGCGCAGTACAGCGAAAGTCATCTCGCGCTTCAGGGCGGCGATCTTTTGGTCTTTTACACCGATGGCGTCACTGAACCTGAAAACGCGTATGGAGAAATGTTCGGCGAAGGCCGGTTGGTGGAATTGTTATCCCAGAACGCCCATCTTGGCGACGCCCAAATTATTCAGATCGTGATGGATAGCGTGCGGCAATGGACGGGGTCGGACGAATTGCAGGACGATATGACGCTATTGCTGGCGCGGCGGGTATAGGGAGTTATCACCCGATGGCGGCTTCCGAATGGGACGTCTCCTCGGTCACTTCCCGCGCCAGCGCCGCGATTTCGTCGTTGCGCAAGCCCTTCTTGCGGTCCGCGAGCGCGGTGAAGCGCTGGTACATCAGATCGAGCTGTTCGCGATTCAGAGGACAGCCCAGATCCTCGCAGCGCTTGGCGAGCGCATGACGCCCGCTGTGCTTGCCGAGCACCAATCTCGATTCGGGCACGCCCACGGTTTTCGGCTCGATGATTTCATAGGTCGTCCGCTCTTTCAAGAAACCGTCTTGATGAATGCCGGCCTCGTGCGCGAAGGCGTTCTCGCCGACGATGGCTTTATTGGGCTGAGGGCCGAAAGTGATCAGGGAGCTGAGCAACTGGCTCGCAGGATAGAGATGCTCGGTGGCGATGCGGGTTTCAAAGGGTAGGCGGTCGCGGCGAGTGTTCATCGCCATCACCACTTCTTCGAGCGAGGCGTTGCCGGCGCGCTCTCCAATCCCATTGACGGTGCATTCGATCTGCCGCGCACCGGCTTGCACCGCAGCCAGCGAATTCGCCACCGCTAAGCCCAGATCGTCATGGCAGTGCACGCTGACCACGGCCGAATCGCCCAACACCTTCGCCATCCGGCCAATCAATGCTCCATACTCCTCGGGGACCGAATAACCCACGGTATCCGGAAGATTGACGGTGCGCGCTCCCGCGGCTACCACGGCTTTGGATACTTCCTCGAGGTAATCCCAGTCCGTGCGAGTGGCATCTTCAGCCGAAAATTCGACGTCGTCGCAATACTCGCGCGCGAGCCCTACCGCGGCGACGGCGTCATCCAAAACCTGCTGCCGCGATTTCTTGAGCTTGTACTTCAGATGAATGTCGCTGGTCGCGATAAACGTGTGGATCCGGGGACGGCGCGCGTTGCGCAACGCCTTCGCCGCCTCCGTCACGTCCAGCCGATTGGCGCGCGCCAAGGCCGCAACGCTAGCCCAGGGAAACTCGCGGGCCACCGCGTCCACTGCTTCCGAGTCGCCTGCGGAAGCGATAGGAAACCCCGCCTCCAGAATATCGACTCCCAAATCCATCAACTTCGCTGCCATTCGCAACTTTTCCGCCACGGTCATGGAGCAGCCGGGCGACTGCTCGCCATCGCGAAGAGTAGTGTCGAATATATATACACGGCTGGACATGCGAACTCGGACCTCTAGGTCCCATTATCCGGGGCGGCAGAGGATTTGGCAAATTAATAATGTTCTAAGGATGCATTAGCGGATCTTATGAGATGGCCCGGAGAACCTTTCATCTGCTTCATTCTGCCTCATTCTGCCTCCATCTGCCTCTATTATTCGTAGCGCAACGCCTCGGCCGGTGCTATGCGGGTGGCGTTCCAAGCCGGATACAACGTAGCCAGCAGGCTGACCGCCATGGCTCCGGCTGCGATCCAAAATCCGTCGGACCAGCGGGCATCGAACGGCACGTAAGCCAGTGCGTAGGCTTGCTCATTCAACCTGAGCCAATGATACTTCTCGGCGAAATGGCAGATCGTATATGCCAGCGTGAGTCCGATCGCGGTTCCCACTCCGCCGATCAATACGCCTTCATAGACGAAGATTCTTCGAATTTGCGCGAGTCGCGCCCCCATGGACATGAGAATGGCGATATCGCGATTCTTTTCCATTACCATCATGATCAAAGCGATGAGAATGTTCAGCGCCGCCACCGCTTGAATCAGCCCGATAACGACGACGACGACGATGCGCTCGAGCTTCAGACTGTCGAATAGGGCGCGGTTCTGCTCGATCCAGGTCACGGCCTCGAGCTTTGGACCCACGGCGGCATCGGCTTCCTGAGCGGCCACATCGGCTTTGAAAATATCGTCGACCTGAAGCTCGATCGCATTCACCACATCGCCCACCTGAAACAACCTTTGCGCGTCTTCGATGCGCATGTAAGCCCAGTGCAGATCCACATCATAGAATCCGGATTCGAAAATGCCGGCTACGCGCACCTTCTCCACGCTCGGCTCTGCACCGAATGGGGTGATGTTGCCTTCGGGAATAATCAATCGAACCGGTTTGCCCAGAACCGCGCCGAGATCCTCGGCCAGCCGTGCGCCGAGGATGATTCCGGGAAGTTCTCCGCTCGAGGCACGGGTCTCTTCGGTCGAGCCCGATTTGAGATGCTTTAGCAATTCCGGCACAGGCGCTCCCGGCCTGAGCGGGACGCCCTTAACCTCAACGGCGTCGCTACCCACCAGGCTCAAGAAACCCGGCTCGTATAATCCCGGGGTGGCGGATTTCACATGAGGCAGGCGCGCAAGCCGCCCCGCGATCTGTTCCCAGTGGTTGATTCCGGCGCTTGAACCCTTTTCCAGCACCGAAACCGGGGCGGTGGCGGAGAGCAGGTCGCGCTCGAGCGTGTGGCGAAAGCCATTCTCAATCGCGACCGCGATCACCAGCGCCATCACTCCGGCGACCACCCCAATCACCGAGATCAGCGTAATGACGGAAATAACCACCTGCTTGCGCTTGGCTCGAAGGTAGCGTCGGGCGATGAAAAGTTCAAACATCAGGAGTCAGGAGTCAGGAGTCAGAATGGCTTTCGCGTATGCATCCAGAATTTTGCTCACTTCGACGAGCTGGGCCATCAACTCCTCATTTTGACCATAGCCTAAGTCGCGGACGAGGATCAAATAATAGCGGCACTCTTCGAGCGACGCTTGGGCGATATTCAGCATTCGCACCTTGTCCGGGTCGCGCAGCCGCCGAAATCCCTCGGCAATGTTAGCGGGAATCGAAACTGCGGCCCGACGCAACTGAGCAGCCAATCCGTACAGTTCCGATTTCGGAAACTCGCCGGAATAGCGATACACATCCAGGACGAAGCGATGGGCCTTCTGCCATACCACCAAATCCTGAAACGTCTTCGAGGGCGCCCTAGGCGTCATCCTGACTCCTGACTCCTGTCTCCTGACTCCTTCATTTCTTGACAATCACTTCCCTCAACGCATCGCGCGTGAGGAAAAACTTCACCGAGTGAAACCGCTGAAACAGCTTTTCCAGCGCCCGGTTATTGAAAAATTGCGCCGGGCGCCGCGCTCCGCGGGGAGTGAGCAGAATCGTGCGCCGGTCCTGAATCCGGTAGGAAAAGGAAGTGACCGGCTCCTTTTGTTCCTGCGCGCGAAAGATCGAAAGTAGGCCGGCGCCCGGGCGCATTATCGTATGAAGGCGCTCGACGGTGGTGGCAAGCAACGGCGGCGCGAGATATTCCAACGTATCCCAGGCCAGCACCCCATCAAAACTGGCGCGCGGGAAATCGAGCGCCGCCCCGATGAACCGCTCCACGTTCCGCGGATCGGCTTGGTTCTCATAGGAGTCGCCTTCTCCAAAGCAATCGTCCAACTGGAGCAGGAAGTCGTTGGAATAGAGTTGATGGCCCTGCTCAGTCACGAAACTGATGGTACTTTGCGATGCGCCCGCCAGATCGAGGATTTTCAACTGCCGACGCTCTTCCAGGACGGCGCAAAATTGGTCCAAGCCGTGACTGCTGCGGATTTGCAACGCGAGGCTGGGCCTATCGCTTGTGGTCGCCGGCTCCCGCGGCCAGTGCGGAAGACGGGGCGCTGGCGGAGCTCTGGCTGGAAGCGGCGGCCGGGGGCTTGGCGGGCGCCGGGGCAGGCTTGGCCGCCTCGGGCCGCACGATATCGATGTTGCCCTTGAAATAAGCCCCATCTTCGATCACAATGCGAGCCGTCTTGATGTCGCCCACCAGCTTGGCATCTTTGCGGATGTCGATCTTGTCGCTGGTCTCGACGTCGCCATGAATGGTTCCCAGCACGACCAACTCGCGGGCCTTCACGCTAGCCTTCACCCGTCCGTTGGCTCCGATGGTGAGACGATGCTCGTGGAGCTCCACGGTGCCTTCCACCTCGCCGTCGATGGTCAAATCCTCCCGGCTGATAATCTGGCCTTTGACAATGACCGATTTGCCGAGCACGGCGTTATGGCTGTTTTCTGATCGCGGCTCGAATGAGCGGCTCGGAAGAGTAGACATAGGGATTCCCTCCTTCACAGGTTCGGACGGGGCCGCGGAGGCCCCAATCGGATTAGGCGTAAAGTCTTCGTCTTTGCGGCTGCGGTTCCACATAGCAGCGCCTCCTTTGGATCAAAACGGACGCGTCCGAAACCTTCTATCGTATACCATCGGGCGATCCGCTTTGCCAACGGGACTTCCACGGAGCCGGCACTACAGCGGCGGGCCGGCCGAGGCGCCCAGCATCGCCGTGCGGATTAGCGGAATGGGCGGCGCGCCGTACTCCAGAAACTGATCGTGAAAGGATTGCCACGCGCTTCTTCCGCCTCGCGACGCCGTCCAATCGTCGCGCAATTTGCGAATCATGAGTTTGCCCAGTGTGTAGTTGAGATAGGCGGGATCGAATGTGCCGCGAGCCGCCTGCTGCCGCGCGTTGCCGGCATCCTGGAACGCGGATTCACGGAACATGCGCTCGGACTCCTCCACGCTCATGCCGCGCGCGTGCATCCCGATGGCCGAGAGAAACCGCACGTCGCGCAGCAACGCTTCGGTAAGCTGGCCGATGTGCATCTCGGGATCTCCCCCGCTCCAGCCCGCGTCCCACACCATTTCCTCGGTATAGTGCGCCCATCCCTCCACGAACGCGTAGCTCTGAAAGATTCGTCCGATCAACGAAGGAACCCGGTTTTCATGCAGGAATTGGAGAAAGTGGCCCGGCATCACCTCGTGTGCCGTGGTGAATAGCAGCGTTGCGCGGCCGGGCAGATAGGCCATCTGTTCGGCGCGCGGCCAATGCGGATCGGGTGGCGCGATGTAATACACCGACGGCATGTTCTTTTCATACGGACCCGGAATATTGATATAGGCGAAATTCCAGCGCGCATAGGCCGGGGCCTCGTCCACCTTCGCTTGTTCCGTTCCCGGAATCGTTACCAGCTTTTGAGCCGAGACAAAATCGGTCAGTTCCTTCACCTGCCCCCGCGCCGCTTCCACCGGACTTCCCGGCGGTTTGTCCGCATCGTCCTTGGCGACGCACTCGTCGACGCCCTTACCCGGGGCGAATTTCGCGCACGCGTCGCGCAGCGCGGCAAGGTTCTTTTCCAGGTCCTGCTTGCCGATCGCTTCAAGCCGATCCAGCGGTAAATCCACGCGCTCCGTGGTCTTGACCATTTGCTGAAAAATATCCGGGCCAAGGGAAAATACCGCAGTCGCGTTTTCCGCCTGCAGTTCGAACCATCGGTCCAGCATTTTCAGCGCGCGCACGGCGAAGCCGTTCGCATCCTTGAACTCGTTTTGCAGGCCGGGGTCCCGGACGGAAGTGAAGATTCCCGGAACGTCTTTTTCGAAATAGTCGGCCATGCCTCCGAAAAGATCGCGCCCCTGCTGAACGTAAGTTCGGGGAAGAGGCGTGCGCAGGTTATCCCGAATCTGTTCCAACACTCGGGGAAGAGCCTGTTCGTAAAGGATGAAGGCGTGCATCCGCTGGGCCGGCGGCGCGTAAGGGCGCGTGAGATAGACCTGAGGATCGATCGCATCGCTGTAAAATTGCGGATTTCGATTAGGCCATTGGGCCGTTTCCCGCCAGAAAAGGTCGGTATCGATCATCGCGATCAGATAGTTGCGCTCGAACTGTTGCTGGATATCGAGCGAAGTATCCGGGAATTTAGCCGCGCGATCGCGGGCCGCGTGTAGACGGGTGACTTCTCTGTCCAACCCAGCCGGGCTGAAGTCCTGGAGCTTGCCGTCAAATTCGTGGCGGCCGTCGGCCACCCCCACATCCGGACGCGCCGTGAAATACGCCTCCACGTACTGGTTCGCGAAGCGGGCCCAGTCTGGGTTCGTTCGGTTTTTTTGGCTACAGGCGGCCAGAGCAATGCAGAGGCCGGCAACGGTTCGTATGTTCATGCTCGCAAATCACGGCCTGTCATCTCCTCAGGCTGCTCGGCATGAAGCATCCCCAGAATCGTGGGAGCGATATCCTGAAGCGCTCCTCCCGGGCTCAGCGGCCGCTTGTCCTCATCCACGACGATGAACGGAACCGGATTGGTAGTGTGATACGTATGCGGACCTTTTGTTACGGGGTCGATCATCGTTTCGGCGTTTCCGTGATCGGCCGTGATGATCCAACGGCCGCCCGAGCGCTTTAGCGCGGCAAAGATCCCCCCGAGACAAGCGTCCACCGTTTCCACCGCTCGCACCGTCGGTTCAAACTTTCCTGAGTGGCCAACCATGTCAGCGTTGGCGAAATTCATCACAATGACATCGAACCCCCGGCTGTCGATGGCCTTGACCACGACATCCATGATGCCCTCGGCGCTCATCTCCGGCTTGAGATCGTAAGTCGCGACTTTCGGTGAGGAAACCAATTCACGCTCCTCGCCAGGGTACGGTTTCTCATTGCCGCCGTTGAAGAAATAGGTCACGTGGGCGTATTTCTCGGTCTCGGCTACGCGTAGGTTCTTCCACTGTTCGGCGGCCATGACGTTGGCCAGAATGTTGTTGGGGTGTTCCCTGCGGAGTACGAAGGGCACGCTGAAGCGCTTGTCGTACTGGGTCATCGTAGTGAAATGCAGCCTTAGTGGAGATTCGGTAAGCGCCTGGGTCATCTGTCTTCCGCGATCCGCGCGGAAGTTGAAAAAGATGCATGCGTCTTCGGAGCGAATCAAGCCTACCGGTTCCTGCCGCGAATCGACGATCACAATGGGCTCGATGAATTCGTCGGTCACGCCGCGCTCATAGGAGCGCTTCACCGCTGCCACGGGATCGGCATTCTTTTCGCCGGCGCCTTCGGTCATCGCCACCTTCGCTCGCTCGATTCGTTCCCAGCGCTTATCGCGATCCATGGCGTAATAGCGGCCAGTGACGGTCGCGATGCGGCCCACCCCTATCCGTCGAATCTCTCTTTGCAGCGCCTCCAGAAACCCCGCGCCGCTTTCCGGCGGCGTATCGCGGCCATCGGTAAAGGAGTGGACGCAGACATCCGAGACTCCTTCGCCTTTGGCCATTTCCAGCAGCGCGTACAGATGCGTGTTCATGGAATGGACGCCGCCGTCGCTCAGCAATCCCATCAAATGCAGCCGGCTGCCTTTTCCTTGTGAAGCCCGCGCGTGGTGCATCGAAGCGAGAAGAACCGGATGCTTGAAGAGCTCGCCCGATTCGATCATTCGATCGATACGCGTCACATCCATGTAAATCACGCGTCCCGCCCCGATGTTCAGATGCCCGACTTCGCTGTTGCCCATCTGGCCTTCCGGGAGCCCGACGTAGGGACCAGACGTATAAACCAAAGTGTTGGGATACTCGGCCAAAAGCCGGTTGTAATTCGGCTTGCTGGCCGCGGCGATAGCGTTTCCCTCGGCCAGAGGCGAGAAGCCCCAGCCATCCAGAATGGTCAGCACCAAGGGGCGACCAATCATGATCTCAAGTTCGAGCCCCGCGGCTCAAATCCCTGAAAGCCCCGCGCCCGGCATAGCGTGCGCCGGAACCTAGTTCGTCCTCAATCCGCAGCAACTGATTGTATTTAGCGATGCGATCCGTGCGGCTGAGCGAGCCGGTTTTGATTTGCCCCGCGCCGGTAGCGACAGCCAGATCGGCGATGAAGGCATCCTCCGTTTCCCCGCTTCGATGGGAGATGACGCTCGTGTAACCGGCGTCCGCCGCCATCTTGATCGCCTCCAAAGTTTCGGTTACGGTTCCAATCTGATTCAGCTTTATCAGAATGGAGTTGGCGACGCCCTGCTCGATGCCTTTGGAAAGCCGGGCGGTGTTGGTGACAAAGAGATCGTCCCCCACCAGTTGGATCCTTTTCCCGAGTTTATCGGTGAGCAGCTTCCATCCCGCCCAATCGTCCTCCGCCATTCCGTCTTCAATCGAGACAATAGGATATTGGCGCACCCAATCCGCCCAGAATTCCGCTAGCTCATCGGAGGTGCGCTCGCTGCGGTCGGATTTCTTGAAGACATACTTTTTCGCGGCGGGATCGTAGAACTCGCTGGCCGCGGGATCAAGTGCAATGCCGATCTGCTCTCCTGCCGCGTACCCGGCTTGCGCGATCGCCTCCAGCACAACCTCCAGCGCTTCTTTGTTGGATTTCAGGTTGGGCGCGAAACCGCCTTCGTCGCCCACCGAAGTCGAGTAACCGCGCTTCTTGAGGACCGCTTTGAGTGTGTGGAAAACCTCCGCGCCCCAGCGTAAGCTTTCAGAGAATTTCTCTGCGCCGTAGGGGACGATCATGAACTCCTGCGGATCGACGGAATTATCGGCATGCACGCCTCCATTCAGAATATTCATCATCGGCGTGGGCAGCAGGCATGCGGAGACCCCACCGAGATAGCGGTAGAGCGGCGTTTGCTGCGAAACGGCCGCGGCGCGAGCAACGGCCATGGAAACAGCCAAAATGGCGTTCGCGCCGAGTTTGGACTTGTTCGGCGTGCCATCCAGCGAAAGCATCAGCCTGTCGATGGAGGATTGGCGCTCGGCGTCGGCGCCGATCAACGCGGGCGCGATAGCAGTCGCGATGTTCTCCGCCGCATTGCGCGTACCTTTGCCCAGGTAACGCGACTTGTCCCCGTCGCGAAGCTCTACCGCCTCGTGCTCGCCAGTGGAAGCGCCGGAGGGAACCGCCGCCCGTCCCATGGCGCCGTCGGCGAGATAAACGTCCGCCTCGACGGTCGGATTGCCGCGGCTATCCAAAATCTCGCGCCCAACGATTTTGGTGATTTCCATTTTGCGTTGCGAAAGAACTTCGAGCGAAGTATCAAGCTTAGCGTATCCTTAGAGCATGCAAGCGCATCCCGGCAGGCACCTGGTGATCCCCGAAAGCAGGCTTCCGGCAAAACTCGCCTTTCCCCGACGGCCCATGAGCGACGACGAATTCTACCAGTTTTGCATGGCCAATCCGAAGCTGCGATTCGAACGAACCGCGGAAGGAGAGATCATTATCGTGCCACCGGCTGGATGGGAATCGAGCTATCAAAGCGGAGACGCCTTTGGCCAACTTCGCGACTGGGCCAAGAAGAACCGCCGTGGAGTGGCGTCGGATTCCAGCGGCGAGTTCGTCCTTCCCACCGGCGCGGCTTTATCGCCGGATGCTGCGTGGGTTTCCAACCGCCGGAGCATGCGGCTTTCTAAAGATCAGCGCCGCAAATTCCCGCCGCTCGCGCCGGAATTCATCATCGAACTGATGTCACCGAGCGATCGCCTCAAAGATGCCAAAAAGAAAATGGAAGAATGGATGCGCGGAGGAGTCGAGCTGGGCTGGCTGATTCAGGCCGATCGCAAAACTGTATACATCTATCGCGCGGGACAACCCGAACCGGAGAAACGCACAGGCATCAAAAAGCTCAAAGGGGAAGGACCGGTGGCCGGCTTCGAAATGGATCTGACCGATATCTGGGCCGGGCTTTAGCGCACAGCGCCCGGCGCGGGACCGTGCGCTCAGCCGAATCCCTGACTTCCCGCCGCGCCGGGCTGCGTTGTGCGCTGAGTCAGTGGAAGCGCGGCCCACGCGTCAGCACTGCCAGACGATTTCGCCGGTTACTACCGTGGCGACCGGTCGGAAGGCGACTCGGACGGGCCTCTGTTATACTACCCGCGATGAGGCAGCCAATCTCCCTCGAGCTGCTTGCGTTCAACCTAAAACTCCTTGGGCAGCGCAGCAAAAAGAGCGTTCTAATCAGCGCGGGAAAGGCAGCCAACAAGCAGCGCATGCTTCCCGCTATTCGACGCCTCTCGTCCCTCAACATTGCGCTCTACGCGACCCCTGGGACTTTTCGGTTCCTGAGGGAACACAATGTCGACGTGACGGAAATCCATAAGATCACGGACGGGCGGGCGCCTAACATCCTCTCGTTCCTAAAGGCCAACCGTTTTGATCTCGTGATCAACGTGCTCACCGGAGACAACGACTACGACGAGTCTTCGGACGCTAAGCTGATCCGAACCCTCTCGATAGAAAACGGGATTCCGCTGATTACGGACACAGATGTTGCGATCGCGACGCTGGAACAGATTGTCATCGACAGCGAGCGCGGGACGTACCGCTATAGGTTGGCGGACGACTCTGAACCTTGGAACCTGGAGCTTCATTTTCTCCAAAGGGTCGAGGAACTTGGGGGCTTTGCCTGCCACCACGCTCACTTCGATAAAGCCTATCTCATTAGCGCCGAAAACCTGCGCCTCAGTCAGGTCGACATGCAAAAGAAGTGGGAGCTCTATCGATTCCTAAAGGAGAATTACACGGCTGCCGATCTGGTGGAGCGCATATCACGCGGCGTCGAGAAAATGATCGGGCAAGGCGTCACTTATTGCCGCACGATGGTGGATGCCGACAGCACGGTGAAGCTGCTGCCGATCCAGGCTGCCTTGAAAGTAAAGGAGCAGTACCGGGGTCGAATCCAGTTGGATATCGGGGTACAACCGCTTCAGGGCGTTCTGGATCCTGAATCGTACAGATTCTTTGAGCAGGCCTGCGAAATGGCCGATTTCGTCGGTGGCTTGCCGTCGCGCGACCGGCCCGAGCCGGAAAAGCATCTCGATGTGATTCTCAGCCTCGCGGAAAGATTGGGCAAACCTGTAGACGTCCACATCGACCAGGAAAACAATCCTGAGGAAAACGAAACGGAGCTTCTTGCGCGTAAAACCATCGAGCACGGCCTCCAGGGAAGAGTTTTCGGGATTCACGCGATCTCGCTGTCCGCAAAATCCGAGAGTGTACAGGAACGTGTTATCGACCTTCTGAGGGAAGCCGGCGTATCAATTGTGATCTGCCCTTCTGCCGCGCTGAGTATGAAGCAGCTCCCGAAGACGGCGCCGCTCCACAACTCTATCGCGCCGTATCCGCGATTGGTCGAGGCCGGTGTTCCGTGCTACCTGGGCGCGGACAATATTCACGATTTATTCATGCCGTTCGTCGACGGCGACATGTGGTTCGAGTGCCGGATGCTTATGGAGGCTTGTCGATTCTACAATCTCGACAAGGTGGCCGAACTGGCATGCGCAAGAATCCCGGCCCGGATTCCAGTGGCATCTTAGGGTTGGGCGGAGCCAGCCGGCGGTGCAGCTTGGGCTTGTTTCTACCTTGACCGTATTTCTTGCTTTTTCAGGCAGCAAGCGCCATCTGCGGAGGCCCGGCAAGCCGGGGAATTTCAGGCCCCCTCGGCGGTTTTTTCGACCAACAGTACCTTTTCCACGCCGTCGATCTCCTGGAATTTTACTTCGATGATTTCTTGGTCGGTGGTCTGCACCATGCGCCCGACGTATTGAGCTTCAATCGGCAGCTCGCGATGGCCGCGATCGATCAGCACCAGCAACTGCACTCGCGCGGGGCGGCCATGATCGAACAGCGCGTCGAGCGCGGAGCGAATGGTGCGCCCCGTATAGAGCACGTCGTCCATCAGGATGACATCCTTGGCCACAACCGGAAAGGGGATGTCGGTAGAGTTGATCACCGGCTGCGGACTGACCGTGGAGAGATCGTCTCGGTAAAGAGTAATGTCGAGGATGCCGACAGGAATCTTGCGTTGCTCCAAGCTCTCGATTTTCTTGGACAGCCGCTGCGCCAGGGGCACTCCCCGGCGGCGGATTCCGATGAACACCAGCCGGTCCAAATCCTGTGTCCGCTCCAAAACTTCGTGCGCCAGGCGCACCAATGTCCGGTCGATTTCCGATGCGCTCATCAGTTGGGCTTTTTCGCGGGTCAGCGCCATGGAGGGCAAACGCTTCAGCGTACCATAGAGCGCCAGGCGAACTTCTTCCAAAGCGCACAGGCCGCCGGGCGCGGCGTCAAACGAATGGGAAACTCGGCGGATTTGGCCGCGCCCGGCGAGTCCGTTGTGCGCGACTTTCTCCAAAGTGGGGCGGCTGGTGGGATTCGAACCCACGACATCCAGAACCACAATCTGGCGCTACTACCAACTGAGCTACAGCCGCCGTGGTCTTTAGTTTAACAGCCGGGGTGAGTTGGGATCGCCGCGGCCGGCGCGTTCGGCGCGGCTTTTGAGCGCGGCGGAGATCAGCCAGACCATTCCCGCGAGAGCGACGATGGCCATGAGCCAATGCAGCAGGCTGATCAGAAACACGGCGTTGAATTCCGGCCACTCGAAGCGATATTCCATGAGCCGGCCGCCGCGGTCGAGCATCCAGTGCCAGCCCGTGTGAGCCACGAACGCCGAAAGAATAATCGTGCCCATCCGCTCGCGGAAGGTGAAGCGGAACAGCAACTCCAGAACCGGAATGAACAGGGCCAGCACCAGGAGTTGCCCCAGTTCGACGCCGACATTGAAGGAGAGCAGCGAAGTCAACAAATGCGCGCCGGCAAACTGCAGCGTCTCCCGCAGCGCGAAGGAGAATCCGAAACCATGCACCAATCCGAAACCGAAGGCGATGATCCAGCGCCGGTGCACGTTGCTCGCGCCGGTGATGTTTTCGAGCGCCATGTAAACGATGGACGCGGCGATCAGCGTTTCAATTAACGGCGGAAACCACAGCGCATCGGGCGCGAGATTGTAGGCCGAGGCGATAAGGGTGATGGAATGCGCAATGGTAAAGGCGGTGACGATGGGAATCAACGCGCCAAAGCGGCGGAAGGGAATCACCAGAGCGAGAAGAAACAGCAGGTGGTCCGTTCCGGAAAGAATGTGCAGGAAGCCTCCCTGGATAAAACGCCCGGCGGCTTGATACCATCGCGGATCCAGCCGCACCAGGCCGGGGTCGCCGGTGAATTCGAAAGCTCTCACGGGCCGCACATCGCCGGATGAGGGGATGGTCGAGGGGCCGGAAGAAGGGGGAAGAAAGCGAAGCACGGTCACCGTTCGCACGCCCAGACGATCGAGCGCGGGATGAATGGCGAAGTTCGACCGCTCCGAGCGAATCGGATATTCGAATAACACATCGAGGAAGGTTTGATTCCACACCACCGTGGTTTGGTTAGTGAGCTTCGGTCCCGCGACATGCGCCAGCGCCTCGTCGAAAGAAGCGAAGGACCGGTCCGATTCGAGCGACGCGCGCACGTCCACCACGCGCGGCTTCGGCAGCAGGGAGTTGTCTTCGTAAAACTGGATGGCGTCGGAGATCCACAAAGTGGCGGCATCGTGGAGGAAGGGGTCCGCTTTGTCGAAATCGAGATAGCCCGGACCCCATTGCGGAAATTCGACATCGCGCATCGCCTTCATGGGGACACGCACCAACACGAGCGCGCGCTGGCCCTCGGGCTTCAGGAACATTTGGACCGTGATGTCGTTGGGGATGTCGTGGGCCAAGGCCAGGCACGAAACCGCGACCAAGCCGCTGATCCAAAACCGTGGCCGTGCTTTCATGGCGACGCAGCCGAGTTTAACACGAGTCCGCCGTGGCCCTGCGGGCCAAAGCGGCTGAAGACGCACGGAGGGCGGGCTTCAGCCAGCGCGAGGCTTTAGCCTCGCTCGGCCAGCGGGACTGAAGTCCCGCGCGGACTAAAGTCCGCCCTCCAAAGGCGCCGTCTCACACTTCCATAATCACCGGCATGATCAACGGGCGGCGCGAGGTCTGTTTGCTGATATAGCGCTTCAAATCCGCCCGGATTTTTTCTTGCATCACGCCCCAATCGCCGCGCTCTTCCGCGGTGGAGCCGTCGAGCGTTTTCATCACCACCTGCCGCGCCTCCTGCAACATTCCCGCGCTCTCTTCCAACGGCATGAATCCGCGGCTGACGATCTCCGGAGGTGTTTCGCTACGACCGCTATGCCGGTTAATCGCGATGATCGGAAGCACGATGCCATCCTCGGAAAGATGGCGACGATCGCGGATGACGATATCCTCCACGACGTCGTCCAAGCTGCCGGAATCGATGCACACGCGTCCTACGGGAACCGGTTCCCCCTTCCGCGCCTCGTCGCGATCGATCTCCAGCGTTTCGCCCGATTCCAAAATGAAGGTTTCCTTCAAACCGGCGTGGCTTAAGTGCTGTGCTAGCTGCCTATGCTTAGCCATCTGGCGATATTCACCGTGAATCGGCACGAAATAACGCGGCCGCACCAGGTTCAGAACCAGCCGCAGCTCCTCCGCGCTGGCGTGTCCGGAGACGTGGACCGGAGGGTTCATGGTGCCGTACACCACGTCCGCGCCGCGTTTCGAGATGTGGTTGATCATCCGGTAAATCGCTTTTTCATTGCCCGGAATGATGCGCGCGCTCAGAGCCACGGTGTCGCCGGGTTCGATGGACAGGTGTTTGTGATTATCCACGGCCACACGCGACATGGCCGACATCGGTTCGCCCTGCGTTCCCGAGACGACGGCGACCACTTTGCCGGGCGCGGCGGTCATCAGATCCTGCGGCCGCAACAGCAGACCGTTGGGGATCTCCAGAAGCCCGAGATCGTGCGCGATCTCTGTCGTGGTCATCATGCTGCGGCCCAGAAACACGAGCTTGCGCCCGTACTCCTGCGCCAAATCGACGATCTGCTGAAGGCGGTGAATGGAAGAGCTGAAACAGGTAATGATCAATCTTCGCGGCGAGCGAACGAACAGGTCTTCCATGCGTGGCGCCACGGCACGCTCGCTTTCCGTGTAGCCGGGGCGATCGACATTGGTGGAATCGGAAAGCAACAGGAGAACGCCGCGTTTGCCATATTCGGCCAGCGTGTGAAGGTCGAAGAGCAGATTATCCGTGGGCGTCGGATCCACTTTGAAATCGCCGGTGTGAATCACCACGCCCAACGGTGTGGTAATCGCCAGCGCCACCGCGCTCACAATCGAGTGCGTGACGTGGATGAACTCGATGGAGAACGCGCCGAGTTCGATCCGGTCGCCCGGTTGGATTCGATGGAGCCGCGCTTCCTCGAGCATCTCGTGCTCTTCCAGCCGCCGCTCCACCAGCGCAAGAGTGAACGCCGTGCCATAGACCGGCATCTGGATCTGCGAAAGCAGGAACGGAACCGCGCCGATGTGATCCTCGTGGCCGTGCGTGAGCACCAGCGCGCGAACGAATTCGGCGTTCTGCTCCAGGTAAGAAAAATCCGGCGTGACAATATCCACGCCCAGCAGCTCCGCATCGGGAAACATCATTCCCGCGTCGATGACAATAATGTCGTCGCCGTAGCGCAGCGCCAGCGAGTTCATCCCGAACTCGCCCAACCCGCCCAGCGGGATGATTTGCAATTTGGCCTCAGGCATGCACGAATTTCAAGCGTACCAAGGTTGGGCAAGCAGCCGGTGAGGTTCAGGAGACCGCTCCCTTGCGGGCGCGCCGCAGTTTAACCTTGCCGAGGCCGAAGCCCGCCCCTCCGAGCTGGTGCAAAAAGCCATGCTAGGAGAAGAGGTGATTGTCGCCAAAGAAAACAAGCCGGTGGTGAAGATCGTACCCGTCAAACCTGTCAAGGAACCCTGGGACCGGCAAGGGAATCTGGATGGCCCCGGATTTTGACGAGCCGCTCGACGACTTCAAGGCCATTGAAGAGGGCACGTAGTTTCCCGGGACGAGGTGTTCAGCGCCTACAAAGTCCCTCGAATCTGGTTGCGCACAGGCGGGCCCCGGAGAGCTAATGATAGCGAAGGATACCTGGGGATGGGAGCTTTCAGCGCACAGCGCCCGGCGCGGGACCGGGCGTTCATCGGGATCCCTGACTCCCCGCCGCGCCGGGCTGCGTCGTGCGCTGAGTCAGTGGAGAGCGTTCCGCTAAAAGCTGACAACTGAATGCTGAACGCTGACAGCTTGTCCTACTTGGACCGGCGCGCGCTTTCAGCAAACTGCCGCGTACGGCGGGCGGGCGCGTATTCCAAGCGCATATCGTGGCACACCTCGTCCAGCATTTCCAGATCGCAGGTTTTGCGCTCCAGGGCGAAAGCGGTGAGCAGCAGGTTGTCGCAGACGGCGTTGATCAGCCGCGGGATTCCCTCCGTGCGCACGTGGATCTCCGCCACCAACTCGTCGGAGAAAACCGTCTGATCCGGCATCCCCGCGCGCCCCAGCCGGGATTCGATGTAAGCGGCGGCGTCCACCAAAGTGAACGGCTCCAAGTTGCAGCGCAGCACGATTCGCTGTTTGAGCTGCCGCATGTTGGGCGCGTCCAATTTGCGATCCAGCTCCGGTTGTCCGGCCAGAAGAATCTGCAAGAGCTTGCCCCGGCGATTCTCCAGATTGCCCAGCAGCCGGACTTCCTCCAGAACGTCCCACTCCAGGTTGTGCGCCTCGTCCACGATGAGCACCACGGTGCGCCCCTGCTGCGATTCCCGGATCAGGAACTCGTTCAGCGCGAACAGCACCTCCGTTTTCGATGTGCGATTGCAGTGCAGGTCTAGATCGTAGGCGATCATTTCGAAGAATTGCTGGCTGTCGATGCGCGAATTCACCACCATGGCGAATTCCGTGCGCTGAGTGTCGAGATGCTCCAGCAGGCATTCGATCATTGTGGTCTTGCCGGTTCCCACCTCGCCGGTGAGCACGATGAATCCCTTGTGCGCTTGCACGCCGTAAATCAGGTTCGCCAGCGCCTCTTCATGCTGCTCGCTGCGATAGAGAAAGGAGGGGTCCGGGCTGAGATTGAAAGGGCTTTGGGAAAATCCGAAGAAGGCGTTATACATGAGCTAACTTTCTCCAAAACCGGGCACGACGGATTCGCCGCGCGCGGTTCAGGTCCTCCGAGCTCACATTAGTTTGGGGCCGCGCCTGGCGGCTTTGTGCGCTCGACCGATGGTAACATGCGAGTCGAGTGAACCAGCCCGATTTGCGGTCCTACCGTGGTGAATTTCCCGTTACAGAAAACCTGATCTATTTGAATCATGCCGCCGTGGCGCCGCTGGCCAGGCCCGCCGCCGAAGCCATGGCGCGGCTGGCTCGCGACGCACTGCAGTACGGGATGTTGCATTACGACGAATGGCTGAAAACCTATGCGGGCTTGCGCCGGTCCGCGGCTCGCCTGATCCATGCCGAACCGGAAGAGATCGCTCTGCTGAAGAACACCTCGGAAGGCATCGCCACGATCGCGATGGGCCTCGATTGGCGTCCCGGCGATCGCGTGATCGCGTTCGAGGAAGAATTTCCAGCCAATCAGTACCCGTGGCGGCGCTTGGAGGCAAGAGGTGTGAAGATCGAATGGCTGGGCGCGACCGATCCGCTGGACCGCATCGACGAAGCGGCCCGCGGAGCCAGGCTCCTCGCCCTGAGTTTTGTGCAGTACCTGACCGGTTTTCGCGCGGATCTGAACGCGATCGGCGAGATCTGCCGGCGGCGAGGCGCCCTCTTCGTGGTGGATGCGATCCAAGGTTTGGGCGCGTTCCCGCTGGACGCGCGAGCGGCGCGAATCGATGCTCTCGCGGCCGACGGCCACAAATGGCTGCTGGGACCGGAAGGTTGCGCGATTCTTTACATCTCGCGCGAATTGCAGGAGCGCGTCGAACCGGTGGAGTTCGGTTGGACCAATGCGGCCGGCTACGAAGATTACGCGAGCCGCGATATGACTCCGCGCACCGATGCTGGCCGCTACGAGTGCGGAACCCTGAACACTATCGGCTGCCATGGTCTCCGGGCTTCGATCGATTTTCTTCTGAGTATCGGAATCGAGCGCATTGCGCCAGTAGTGCAATCTCTGGCGGACCGGATCGCGGAGGGTGTCCGTGCGCGGGGTTACGAGACGCTGGGGATCAGGACGCCCGAAAATGGAGCGGGGATCGTCAGCTTTCGCAAGCCGGGTATCGATTCGTTGGCCATCGTGGCGGGCCTGAGCCGGAACCGCATTTGGACCTCGGCGCGCGCCGGCTGGGTTCGGACGTCCCCTCATTTCTATGTAGCGCCCGAAGAGATCGAGCAAATGCTCGACCGCCTGCCCTAGCGCTTCGGGGCAACTACCCTGCCGCGGCGGCCCGTATATCGACGCAGCCGGATTCATATGGAGGCCGTCGTGCCCTGGGTGACATAAAAAAGTGAAAGCGCCTCCCGGGCTGCCGTCGCGCGTCACGCGACGTAGGACATGCGCTCCTTCCAATACCGTTCACTTTTGGGACGGAACCGTATCTTCGGGCCAAGCCTTCGCCGGCGTTACTTACTTAAATGGTGTCGGGGACAGCCCCTCAACATGCGTTGCGGGGAGGCGTTACACGAGAGTGATCCGGGCTCTCGGATGGAAGGACTGCCCTCAACCAGTGATCCTGCGTAAGCGATAACTCAGGGCCTTCTCTGAGTGGCCCGCGATCTTCCCGGAGCGGGCGGCCTTGTGTGCCCGGAGGAGATTCCGCCACCGAGGAGGGAACTTGCCGCCTGGATGACGGGAGGGGACTTGCCAGGACTGATCCCACCGCAAACGGCCCTGAGCACATCCGCGGGAGCCTAGCGCGTTTAACGGGATAATCTCCAATAACCGGACTTTGCGATCGCGTTAGGGTGATCATCGCGGTCGAGCTCTCACGTGACCACTATCGGCCTTTCGGAGAACTGCGAAGGTACGGCCTGTCGCACGGCAGCTTCTTCTTGGCGGGGGCAGACAAAACCGAGAATCGCCTCGGCAGGCGCCTTCAGCGCACGGGAATCCGTCACCTTTGCCCAACCCTGACGAGGGGACACCGCCGCAACCATCTCCGCGGTCGTTTGAGGATAGCCGAAGGCAGGAAGCGGATGCACGATGCGCCACTCAGATTGGAACGCGTGCTCCCCATCTTCCAAGTACTCGTAGAGCGTTAATAGATTAGCCCAGAGAGCATGGCCTTCGACTCCCGCCATCGCCTTGTTGATGACTGGGCTCGTAGCGGAGAGCCACGCAAATTTATGATCCTCCCAATCAACGTGTAGACGATCAACAGCCGTCATATAGAGCCATCGGAGCACGTCAAGACATGGCCCATCCTCGAGATAGATTACTCGCTGAGCGCGCAATTCGGGTGTGACATTTTTGGGGTGAAAGCCTCGGAGCGGCTTCTTGGCTCGCGCCCACTCTTGTGAGACCACGATGCCGAAGTCGCCGAATGCCTCGCGATGTCGCTGGGGTGCTGGCGGAGTCCAGTCGGTAAATGAGATCATCCCGAATTGCTGGGGCTCTCGTTTTGAGAAGTCGGGGCCAGGAACGAGTTTCGACATTAGATTTCGGCGGTTCAGGACCCAAGCAAAACCGTTATTCAGTATTCCCACGACGCCCTGAAGACTACCTGTGTAATGCGTGAGACCATCCATAGGTAGAGACTACACCTGGGTTGAGCCCGTCAGCATCGTGCACTTGGCCCCAAACGACCTTCGAGGAATTGTCGTCGGATTTGGGAACGACAAGTTGGCTTGCGTCTGCCGATCACCGCCGGGCGCTTGGCTGGAAAAGCCCCAGGGCCACCGCGGTGCCCGATCGGTTCTCCGGGCGGATCGTTGGCAACCTCTAGAAAAAACGGGTTGAAGCCGAGAAGGTGAGATCATCAATTTTGACCGCGAGCCTTTGTGCAAACCGGAGCCGCGCCGTCAGAAGGGTGATCCTCGTGGACGCCGGCTTCGCAGCGGTGGCTTCAGCGTGGCCGGACTCTCCGCCGAAGTTCGCTCTGGCCCGCCGATCAGCACTCGGTGTGGAACCGTCAGGATGAAGGATTTCTCCGCCGCGTAGTCGGCCAGAGCGATCGCACGACTTCGGCCCTTCAGGAACTGGAATGTCTCTCGATGCCACCAGTGTTCCACCTCCAGAAAGTTCCGGAACTGCCGACCCTGCTTGGCCAATTCTTCCACCCGTCGCCGATTCAGTGCCCTCACGAGATCGTAGTCCGCCTCTTTCGGCGCCAACTCAACCGCCACATCAACGTCGCTCAACCGCTGCACCTGGGGATTGAGCATGCTTCCGAAAAGTACGACCCTGGTCACCTTAGCCAGAAAATAGGGGTCCTGCTCAACCCGCCCCACGCGCTCAAGGAACCCCTCCAGCGCCCTCTCCGCGGTCGCACGTGTGATCCGTTTGGCTGCCGTTGCCGACGAGAACGTTTGTCCGGCTTGCGTGATGACCCAAGCTCCACGCCCGGCGACTTCGATCAGTCGCGCAGCGCGTAGTGCCTCGATCAGAGCGTGCCCTTCGCTAGGGTTCAAAGCGGCGGCAGCTTCCAACTCAGCCAAGCCCCACGATAGCTGGCCACCCAGACGTCGTAGCGTCCCGCGGATGGCGAGCGTCGGATGGCCGGCTATCGTCCCATTTGGATCGATTACGCAATTGGTTCCAGCATAGACCCGTTCTTCCCGCTGCAGAGGACCGGCGTAGCGGCGCTCGAAACAGCGGGGAGGAGCGGCGCCGCAACGTCGCCAGGGCGCCAGTTTCCGGGACGGGGACTCACGGGATTAATTTCCGGATCGGCGTTATCTCGCGCGGTTCCTGGACGGCCCGTCTCAGAAAGGTTTGAGAATGGGGCTTCGCCCCCTTTGCTGCCAGAAAGTTAACATCTTCCCTGTCCACCACTTGCAGTATCATGGCTTTTTAAGCTCAAAACGCGGCGCGTTCCTGAATGGCTGATATAAATCTCTCGCAGCAGGAAGCCGACAAGTTGATGGCAATGGAAAAGAAGGGCGTTGACCAGCGGCGATGGACTTTCCCCGGCCCCGCCGCTCGCATCGTTGTGCCGCTTACGTCGCTCGACAAGCGCGAGAATTTCGCGCTCGACGTGACCCGCTACCAGATCAAATTAACGAAGGCCACGTTTCAAAATCGGGCACGGGTGGCCATCATCCTTTACCGGCTGGACATTGATGGAGCACCGCACACCAACCCAGACGGTCAACAAATTCCCTGTCCTCACTTGCACGTTTATCGGGAAGGCTTCGGCGACAAATGGGCCTTCCCGGCACCAAGCGATAAATTCCCCGATTGTTCGAACCTGTTTTCTACGCTTTATGCCTTCATGCAGCATTGCAACATCACCCAACCGCCGACGGGCCTGTTTTCAGCATGACCACTCTGCAAGAGATCGAGCGCCTTCTGAACGACTATCGAGCGTGGCTCAAGGCGAAAACCACGTTGCGCGAAGTCAACGGCGCATGGATCGAAATCACCACGCCATATCTCGACCGGCACAATGACGCGCTGCAAATCTACGCCCGAGCGGAGAGCGGCAGTTACATACTCACAGACGACAGCTATACAGTCCGCGACCTAGAGGCGTCCGGATGCAATCTCGACAGCGAAAGGCGCAAAGACCTTCTCGTCATGACGCTCAATGGTTTCGGCGTTGAGATGAGCGACGATGCCCTAGAGGTACGCGCAACGCCCGAAAACTTCCCCGCCCGAAAGCACAGCCTCATTCAGGCGATGCTTGCCGTTAATGACCTCTTCTACACCGCACGCCCGTTTGTGCAGAGCCTTTTCTTGGAGGATGTAATTGCATGGCTCGACACGAACGAAATCCGTTACACGCCGAAGATAAAACTGACCGGTATGAGTGGCTTCGATCATCTTTTTGAGTTCGTCATTCCGAAATCCCCAAAGAAGCAACAACCGGAGCGTATTGTGCAGCCGATCAATCACCCTACGCCCGACACCGCGGAAAACTTCATATTTGCGTGGACCGACACCCGCCAAGTACGGCCATCGGACTCCAAAGCCTATGCCGTTTTGAATGACACCGAGCAGCAAGTTTCGTCGGGTGTTCTTGACGCTTTTCGCAACTACCAAATTCAGTCCATCCTATTCAGCCGTCGCAACGACTTCGTTGAACAGCTTGCGGCTTAAACGCTAGGAGCCAACAGATCGGACGCGCAATGACTATTCCCGACTACCAATCGTTGATGCTACCTGTCCTCGTCGCTTCTTCCAAAGGAGAAGTCTCGATCCGCGCAGTCATCGAACGACTCGCCGATCAATTGGGCCTCAGCCCGGAAGAGCGTAGCGAATTGCTGCTCTCTGGTAAGCAGACAGTTTTCAGCAACCGTGTACATTGGGCCAAGACGTATCTAGCGCAAGCGGGGCTGATCGAGAACACGAGGCGCGGCCACTTCGCGATTACGCCGCGCGGAGAGCAGACGCTTGCTTCTGGCCCCTCGCACATTGACAATGCATTTCTTAGCCAGTTCAACGAGTTCAAACAGTTCAAGGAGCGGGCGCGGGTATCGCAGCCCAAAAGCTCTGACGTTCGCGCTGAGGCGGAAGAAACAAATCTCCACAACGAGATTGAAACGCCCGACGAAATCATGCGGCGCGCGCACAAGCAAATCAACACCGCGCTTGCTAAAGACCTGCTTGACCGTGTCTGCGCCGCGGCGCCTGAGTTTTTCGAGCGGCTAATCGTCGATTTACTTCTCAGCATGGGCTACGGCGGTTCCCGTGCCGACAAAGCCGGTCGCGCCCTTGGCCGCTCCGGTGATGATGGCGTTGACGGAGTAATCGACCAAGACGCCCTCGGCCTTGACCGCATCTACATACAGGCGAAGCGGTACGCCGCAGGGAACAATATCGGCTCCGGCGCGATCCGTGATTTCTTCGGCAGCTTGGACAGACACAAGGCCAGCAAGGGTTTGTTTGTCACGACCTCAGCATTTTCCCCCTCCGCGAAGGAAACCGCCGAGTTTCTCAGCAAACGCATTGTTCTCATAGATGGCGATCAACTAGCAGCTCTAATGGTTCAACAGAATATCGGGTGCAGGATTGAAGATACCATTAACATCAAGAAAATCGATGAAGAGTTTTTTGAGCCTTAGAGTTGTTCCAGTTTCACAATTTATCAATAGGGGGCAGAGCCACCACTCGCCCGAACCCCAGCACGGTTAGGCCGTAGGCGCGTTGTTCGGAAGCACGGTTCCGGGTTGATCCCGTGAAAACGCCCTTCCGTGAAACTGGCCTGCCACCGCACGTCCTAATTCGGTTGAACGCTGCGCTCCCGGCGCGCCACGCCGCAGCGAGAAGTGCGGTCGCTCCGTCCCTATCGCTGGCAACCAGGAGAGCGGCCGAG
>DATDGT010000074.1:0-28574 GCA_036521975.1 Bryobacteraceae bacterium | reverse complement strand
GCTCCAAAACCGGCGAACCCAGGTCAGAAACAAACCTTGCGTTCTTCGCGTAGGTCTCTGGGTCCCAGGTTTGAGCGACAGACATAACAAGAATTATCTCAGCCCGCTTCGGCCAGAATCCTGGATGGCCGGCAATCCCGAACCCATTCACTCGGACGTGTTGTCGCCGGCTTTGTTGATGTACCTGCGCGGGGCCTGACGCACTTTTATTCCCATGGATTTATCAGGGTGACGCCGAGCGTCGTGAAATGCCTCGTGTTTACGCGTTACAAGCGTGAGATCGTGTTCCAAAGCCGTCGCTGCGATCACGCCATCCACGACCGCCAGGGTGACGCCTTGCTTTTGGGCGGCGGCCAGTTGGCCCCACCGTTGCGCGATGACTTCGGTCACCGGGAGAATCCGGCCAGCGAACCAGGCCCTCACGTCGATATCGAGCCAATCCTGCAACCCGGTGCGCTTTTGACTGATCGGAAGCAAGTCGATGCCCTTGCGAATTTCGCCGAGCGCCATCACGGTCAGGAAGAGATTTTCCTGACCGGCCTCGCGAATGAACTGGACGACGCGCGCGTCCGGCTGATCGCGCGTGAATTCGGACGGAATATTGGTATCGACCAGATAGCCCCTCACAGGTGAATGTCCCTGCCGGGGTCGCGGTCGCGCTCGAATTCGATATTCAGGCCTCGGAGCGGAGCGAACAATTCAACCATGTCCTTGGCGGGCGCTTTGGCTGTAGCCTCCGGCGGCAGGTGTACCGCCTCTTCCAGCAATTTGGCGGCGACGGCCTCGACAGGGCGGCCCTGAGCGGCGGCCTGGCGGGTGAGCTCGGCCTGTGTCTCTGGCCGGATGTCGAGCGTGATGGTCATGGGTGCCTCCTGTTGCAGAAAACGGGTTCCGTTCCCACCGTACCGCAGGGTGGAATGCCGGTCAAGAAGAAGGTGTTATAAGAGACCTTCCCACTGCCGCGAAGCGGTTTAGTTCAATGGACACAACGGGTGGGGTTCCGGCTCGCGTTCGTTGGCAGCAGGCTACCTTCGCGGGACTGACCCGCGAGACCTTTGCAGTCAGTGGAGAGTTCGGAGAACATCCGTAATGTCCAGGCGGGCGAGGGGGCGCGTCGCCGCCCAGATGCCTACAGCCGCAATCAACGCGATTGAGAAAATAATGCCCACGTAGGTAGCGGCGTTCGCGGGCTTTGCGCCCTCAACCAGGCTCTCTAGGAACTTTCCGCTGAGCACTGCCCCGACGACTCCCGCAACGGCCCCCGCGCCAATCGTAAACAAACCTTCGCACAAGAGGCGCACCCGAAGTCTTGCCGGCGTGGTACCCAGTGCCATTCGCACGCCCATTTCGTGGGTCCGCTGAGCGACCGTATACGACACCACGCCATAGACGCCAATCATGGCAAGCAGCAATGCGAATCCGGCGAAGAAAGAGACTGCCGTCCGATAGAATTGCGGCCGGGCAAGGGCGTCGTTTAACCGCTGTTCCATGGTCTTTACGCCGAACACGGGAACCTGTGGGTCGACCGACTGAATCGCGTCACGAATCATCGCGAGGCGTTCTTCAGCGCGCCCATCCACGCGGGCCACAAACGTCGAGAAGAAGCCACCTGGCGTGATCGAGGGAATGAAAACCTGTCTCGGGCCGGCATCAACGCCGTCGCTCCGGTAGTCCATCCCCCTAACGACACCGATAATCTTCCGTGGCTCGCGGAAAACCTGATGGCCGAGAGCGTCGGCGGGTGAGCCGAATTGCTCGGCGAATCGCTCGTTCACGATTGCAACCCTGGCGTTGTTTTGTACTTCAGCGGCGGTGAACTCTCGTCCCGCCACGATGCGCCCGCCCATAGTTCGGAAGTAGTCCGAGAAAACCGGAATGACAGCGGAGCTGGCTCTGCCTGGTTTGCGGTCCACGGCGAACACGCCGCCGATCCCACCAGTGGCGTATAGCGGGAGAAACTCCGTCGCGCTGGCGCTTTGAACTCCGGGAAGCCGTCGCACGCGCCCTAGCGCCTCTTCGAAGTATGCGAGACTGCGCGCGCCGCTCTGATGAGTCGTGCCTTGCAAAGATACGTTTACCGTCAGCACGTCTTTCGGGACAAATCCCCGATTGATGTGCATCAAATGGATGAACGCGCGCCCGACTGAAAGAGAAGACGTCAGAAGGACGACGGCGAGCATCACTTGCGCCACAACCAATGTTTCGCGAACCAGCCGCGCCCCTCTGTTATCATTCGAACCGCGCGTCCCGAACGCATGGACCCGGCCGGCGTATAACGATGGCAGCACGCCGAAAAGCAGTCCGCTGAGAACCGAGATTCCGATCGCAAAAGTTAGGACGCGGCCATCCAGAATCGAGTACGTTTGGGAGGCAATCGGCGCCGGTTGAATCTTGGCCGCGATGGATGCTGTCCAAAATGCGACAAAAACTCCCGCGATGGAGGCAGCCAAAGCCAGAAGCACGCATTCGGTCAGCAACTGCTGGGAAAGCCGCGCTCGGCTGGCCCCGAGGGCGGAGCGGATGGACAACTCCGCAGTCCGATCCGCGGTACGGGCCAATAACAGGTTCGCGACGTTCGTGCAGGCGATCAGCAGGATCAGTCCCACCGAGGCCAGCAGTACGAGCGAGGCATTCTTTGTAGGGCCGGCGAGTTGGTCCCTCAGCTCTGTTATGCGTGATGGGGATCGGATCTTCTGGAGGGGCGTGCGGTCGGGCCAGAGCCGGTCGGCTTCTGCGGCGAATGCCTGGCGGGCTTGGGGCAAGATAATCCCCGGCTTCAACCGCGCAACCACTTCCCAGCCGTTGTTGCCGGGGCTGAACGCCGCCGGCTTCCAAAGAACGGCCTTACCGGGATAATCGAAACCTGGCGGCGCGATACCGACGACGGTAAGCGGAGTTCCATCGATCCGAACCGTGGCCCCAAGCGCTTTCGGATCGCCCCCGAAAAGCGCTTGCCAGAGTCCGTAGCCAATCACGGCAATCGCGTTCCGCCCCGGCGATCCCACGCCGGTACCGTCCACATCATCCCCAGGAGTGAACCCCCGCCCGAGAACCGGCTGCGTGCCAAGCATTGAGAAGAAATTCGACGACACCTGGACAATATGGGCCCTGCGCCATTCGCCTTCGCCGCCCAAGTTGACATCGAACGGCTCGAAGAGTGCCGTATCGTTCAGATACGAACTCTGCCGCCGCCATGCGTGAAATTGGGCCACGCTGTCATGGGGCGCGAAGAAGTTGCTCAGGTACACCAGCCTTTCGGGATCCTGGAAGGGCAAAGAGCCCAACAGCAGCGCGTTCACTACGCTGAAAACACCTGTGCTCGCGCCGATTCCGATGGCCAGTACAAGGATCGCGAAGGCTGCCTGCCAAAGCCGCCGCCTCCAAAGTCGAATGGTGTGCTTAGCATCTTGAGCTATTTCACGGGCAAGCTGGAGAGGAACGGAGATCGCCAGGTCCGCAATCAGGCGAATCCAAAGCATGCATAGAGCGGCAGTCCCAGGCGACTCTCGCAACTCGTCTCGAAATTCACGTTCCAGAAGTTCCGCATAATTCTCCCGGAAGGACGCGGGATAGAGCTTTAGAAAGAATCGGTATAGCCGCAAGGATGCGGGCTCTTCATGCATGTTTGGGCACTCCAAATCTTGCCGCCGCCAGTTGCACCAAATCACGCATGCGCGCCGCTTCCGCCTGCGCCACTTTGCGCCCATAGGCGGTAATTCGGTAATAACGGCGGCGCTCGTCGTCAAGGTGTGGGTCGGGGCGGTCATCGGACTCCTCGATCAACCCGAGTTCAAGCATTTTGTTGATGGATCCGTAAAGCACGCCGGGACCAAGCTTCAGCCTGCCGCCGGTACGCAGGGAAATCTCACGCTTCAGGGCATAACCATGGCGTTCGCCCTCCCCGAGGGACAAAAGGATGTGAAAGACGGCCGGCGAAAGCGGCGTCAGATTCGTCGCAGAGGATTGCTCTTTGGAAGACATGATTAGTACCGAATACGATATAGTATGTCACTACTAGATTTAGATGTCAACCTGGGCTTCAGCCCAGGACTCTACAGGCTCCCGGTTCCAATCCACAGCCGTCCAGGCGGTCCGGGCGTTGGGATATCCCTGCATGCAATATGACCAATTTTAGGGGTTGTGCACGACAGTCGTTTGCGATATGATTACAGCCACGTCTTTTTGAGTCTGCGGGTCGTTCGCAAATTACGGGGATTTCGCAAAAGCGAGCGAGCGCTGGATTCTGAGATGCGTATTGGGGGTCGGGCTGTAGGGGATTCGTAAAAGAGGAGGGTCTACCATGCGAATCGTTTGGTCTGTGGGATTCATGGTCTGTTTAGCCGTCACTGGGCTGCCGGCTTTCGGCCAAGGGGTGAACGGAACAATTACGGGCACCGTTACCGATGCGTCTGGCGCGGTGGTTTCGGGCGCGCCCGTGGAAGCCACCAATGTCGATACGGGAGCTCTTTACAACGCTGCATCCACCAGCACGGGGAACTATGCGATCCCCAGTTTGCCGGTGGGCACTTACACGGTCACCGCGAAGGTAGCCGGGTTCAAGACGTACACTCATACCAATCTGGCCATCACTGCGGGACAAATCTTGAAGGAGGACATCTCGTTGCAGGTGGGTTCTGCCGCTGAATCGGTGACGGTAGAGGCAACAGCGTCGCTGCTCAAGACGGAGAGTGGCGAAACGGCGCACAACGTCACGCTCAAAGAGATGGACGAGTTGCCTCTCCTCGTAATCACCGGAGGCTACCGGAATCCATACGCCACGCTCAACACATTGCCGGGTAGCGGCGGTGCGGGTGTCGGCTTCGTCGTCATGAATGGATTGGGTGGGAATGGTACCAACGCGTCCTATCGCATTGAGGGTCAGGACTCCAGCGACCGCCTGTTCAATATCACCGAGTACCCGGGGATGGCGCAGGCCAATGTGGATGCGATTCAGGAAATCAGCTACCAGACCAGCAACTACGCCCCCGAGTTCGGACAGGGAGGGGGCATGGTGGTCAACCAGACCATGAAATCGGGGACGAATCAATATCACGGCACCGGGTTCGAGTATTTCGTCAACGAGGATTTGAACGCGGGATACCCATTCAGCATTAGCGGCGGCCCCGGCAGTAGCCAGGGTGGGGATGGAGGCAAGTTCCGCCCGAATTACCGGCGTCACGATTACGGCGGCACCCTGGGCGGCCCGGTTAGCATCCCCAAGCTCTACAACGGGAAAGACAGGACTTTCTTTTACTGGGCTTATGAGGAATTCAGGTATCGCCAGCTTTTCACGTTCGCCGATACCGTACCGACGCCGGCGTATCGCAACGGCGACTTTTCGGCGATTTCGCCGAACGGGACCTGTAGTCTCTGCGCCGCTTACCAGATTCCGACCACGGGCTTAGGGACCCCGGGCTATACCGATGCTTTGGGCCGCCCGATGTTCGCGAATACGGTTTACGATCCTTCAACGCGCGCCACCCTTGCGAATGGCCTGCAGTACGCGAATCCCTTTCCGAACAATATGGTCCCGCCGACGCGTTTTAATGCGACCGCTTTGGCCATGCAGGCTTTGTTTCCTAACCCGAATCCGGGCAATACCAGTTTGTCCCCCAACTATACCGGCACCGTTTATGGCGGGCAATACTCGGCCATCCCGACACTGAAGATCGATCAAATCATCAGTCCCAAGGATAAGCTGTCGGGTTACTGGTCGAGAAACAATGTCGAAACCAATATCAATACAGGTCCGTTCGCCGCGGATGGGTTGCCCTTAGAGATCGGGCAGTATCGCGGTGGGTTGATTCCCACCAACACCTGGAGGCTGAACTACGATCGCACGCTGAGTCCCACGCTGCTGTTCCACTTCGGCGGCGGTTACATGGACACCATTTTCAATGACCGGGCGCCATTTCTGAGTTTCGATCCTGCTGCGTTCGACCTCACGGGCTTTATCCAGCATCGCCAGTTTCCGAGCGTGACGGGGATGTGCTCGGGAACTCTATGCGCGGGCAGCTACGGTGGGATGCAAAACATCGGCACCTCCGGCCAGTTGCAGTCGTGGATCCATGAGGAAAGGCCTACCTTCAACTCCAACCTAACCTGGGTAAAGGGCTCCCACACGTTTAAAGCGGGCGCGGAATATGAAATCGAGGGTGTGATCGGCTACAACGCCGACCTCGCCGGCGTAACGCTGGCTACCGGCGTGGGTCCCACCTCACAACCATTCGCGCCTTCGGTAAGCTTTAACGGGTATACGCAAGGCTTCGGCTACGCGAGTTTTCTGCTGGGGGACTACACTTCCATTAACCAGACTCCTAATTTTGAGGGTGTGAGAAATGGTTATCAGCAGTGGGGACTGTTCCTGCAAGATTCCTGGAAACTAACGCGCAAGCTGACTGTGGACTATGGCGTGCGCTGGGATTACGCCACGCCGCAGGAGGAGGAACACGGGCGGCTGGGGCAGATCGACCCGACGCTGGCCAATCCGAATGCCGGTGGGCGTTTGGGGGCCATTCAGTACGGCGCCACGTGCAACTGCGCGTTCTACAAGCCGACCTATCCCTACGCTATTGGACCGCGGGTGGGCGTGGCCTATCAACTCGACCCCAAGACGGTGTTCCGCGGTGGATGGGGGCTGAGTTATCAGTACATAGCGGGATATGCCGGCACCATAATCGCCTCGCCGGGTACTACTCCGATTGCGCCGCAACCGAACAGCTCCCAATATTTCAACGTGGCGACTCCAGGTTCCATCGTGACGCCGCAATTTCCGCAGTTCAATCAGAGCGTCCTTCCGCTTCCCGGCACTACGGGCGGTCTTCCCGCGGTTACCAACGGCGTGTTTGTGCCGGACGGGCAGCAGAACCGGCCGCCTCGCATAAATAATTGGAGCGTCGGCTTCCAACGGGAAATTACCCGGAACTTTGTGGTAGAGGCCAGCTATGTGGCCAATCGCGTGGCGTGGCTGACTAGCGCTACCGGAACTGGCCCTCTCGGTTTCCTGAGCCAAATATCGCCGCAAACCTATGCGCACTATGGGTTCTATCCGTATCCTGGGACTGGCCCTTGCTCTTCTGGCGGCGGAGTCTGCTCCAGCTCGAGCTATAACAACCAGCAGGACTACGTAACGCTGAATCAGCCGTTGAGCAGCGGGGCGGTCCAAACTGCGCTGGCTTCGCGCGGCTTCCCCAACTTTTTGCCGTACAGCGGTTTCCCCACAGGAAACACTCTGCTAAGCGCGTTATACCCGTTTCCGCAGTATGGCAACATCAATCCTTCCGAATCCCCGACCGGGAACTCCAAATACGATTCACTGCAAATTAAGGCAACCAAGCGGTTCTCCCACAACCTGCAGGGCAGCGGGGCATTTACTTGGGGCCAGGGATTCAACCGGGCCACGCGGCAGGATTTCTTCAACCCGGCAAGCGCTGTATGGGCATTGCAGAATTACCCTCTCCGAGTGCTGACCTTCAACGCGATTTACACGGTTCCGAAAGCCAGCTTTCTGCCACGGTATATCAATGCGCTGAGCAAAGATTGGCAGTTGGGGTGGTTCGCGCGGTATCAGACCGCCGCGTACCTGACGCCTCCGACCAGCCCTACGGCGAATTTCCTCCCCAGCGAGGACATCCGGGTTCCGGGGCAGTCCCTGTATACGCCAGGGGTCGACCTCAACACTTACAGCAGCTTCAATGCGAACTACACGCAGGTGCTGAATCCCAATGCATGGGCCCCCTGCCCGATGAATTCGGCATGCGCCGCCACAGCGGTGCTCTACAAGGATTTTCGCGGGCCGCGCCAACCGTCGGAGAACGCCAATATCGGCCGCCATTTCAAGGTCGGCAAGGAAGGCAAATACGATTTCTACCTTCGCGGCGAATTCGTCAACATCTTCAATCGCACGTTGTTCGCGACTCCAACAGGCTTTACCTCAAATCCGCAGAACCCACCTGCGAAAGGCGCCGGCAACGGCACTATCTATACCGCCGGGTTCGGGGTCTTTAGCAACGCTTACCTTACGCCGAATACGGCATATACCAACCCTGGCCGGACGGGAACAATCATCGCACGTTTCCAATTCTAGGGGATTTGCTGGCTCGCAGCTCGGGACTCAGGCTAAAGCCTTTACAGCACAGGCTTTAGCCTGTTAAACCTTCCAATAAAAGTACTCTTCATAACAAAGTTACACAAAGTAAACCACTTCTTCGACCAATTGATCGCCGGTCGCCGTCGGAGACCTTTCATCTGGTTCATTCTGCCTCATTCTGCCTCATTCTGCGGCCCCCATTAAAGCTGTCATGCTGGAATACTGTTCCACGTGGCACACTTTCCACGGCTCAATTGAGCGCGGCAAACTGAAGAGCGTCCACGGTGCTCGCGGGAATCTTGTCCTGGGTGAACAACCCTACCCGAGCGCACTAGCCGAATGCGCTAATCTGCTTGCAAAACGCGCCAGCGATACAGCAATAGAGTTGACGCGGACTTGTGGCACTATTTGGAAGCTGGAAATATGGCGATGCGGTCGCCCCGGAAGGATCCTACCCAAAGGGTATTGCCGATCGGGATTGCCACAGTGCCCGATGCGAAGGATTGGGTATTCGGCTGATTGATGAGCTCTGTTGTCTTCAGTGTTTCGGGATCGACCCTCACCACATTTGTCGTATTTTGTCCCTGGCCTGCCGCCAAGATCGAGCCATCCGGAGCAAATCGGATGTTGTCTACGCGAAAACCCATTGGAATCGTATCGCGCTTTACAGGAGTTTGACCGCGCGACAGCCGTAAGAAGGATTGGCTTCCCCACGCGGCGACATATAGCCACTTCCCATCCTTGGAAACCTCAACGCCGTTAGCGCCCGAGGCTTCACTGCCCGGCACTTTGCTCCAGCCTTTTCCCGTGTGCCATTCCCAGAGTTCCCCATTGTTTTCGCCGGCCATCATCTTGGTGCGGGCAGCGTTCGCATTGGCTCCACGCTCTAGAAAATTGGTCGCGACAAAGCCGCCGCCCGGCAGTGGAACGACAGAGTTCAGTCCAATCGGGTCCGGGGCGATTGCGCATCCGATCCAGGTCAAAGCCGGGGTCTTGCCGCGGGCATCCACCTGAAATACTTCGATGGATTCTCTCTTTCCATGGTGGACCGCGTATAGCGTATAGATCGAATTCCGGACGGTTTGCATGGCCAGACCGTGCGTGGTGAACTTTACCTTGTCGTCCGGCTCTGGCGCGCCGGGACATGTGTCATAGGTCTTCTTGTCCAACTGCTCCTTTGCGCCGGAGGCGGGGTAGAGGAGCGTGGATGTCTTTTCCTGAACGCTGATTAAATGGATGCCTCCGTTGCCGGCCATAACGGACGCGATCATCCAGTCGCTGCCGGGCAAATGAAGCAGATCTTCCGGGCCCTCCTGCCCACAGACGAACTGGATGTTTCCTGCCGGCGCACAGCTTGCCGCGGTTTGGGCGGTGAGCGGCTGAAAGGGGGCAAACGTGACGAGGAACAGAAGCAGAGCGGTGATTCTCATACAAACCTCACGTTCAAGCATATTCCATTTGCTCAGGATCGCGCCAGGCAGGCGCGCGAATCAGGCTGTTGCTGACAGAGGCATACTTGAAGGCGGCTCGTGGAATCGAATGGCGTTTGGGATAGGTCTCCCATGCGACTCTTGAGCTGGAATCCCCCCGCCGCGAGTAGCAGCGGCAACTCCTGCGGAAAAATGTTTCGCAGCTCGAGAGGTAGTACCCACGCATCCGGGCTTCCCAGCGCCGAAATGTACCAACGGGCACGGCCCACCTGCGTGGCCGGATCATAGTCGGTTGTTTCCTCGACCGAAAGCTTGCCGAACGATTCAGTCTCGACTTGAAAAACGGGGAAGCGCTGGCCTGCAGGCCTCGCAAGTAAGCGAACGTTCGGATTGAAGATATCGAACGCGAAGATCCCTCCAGGCGCCAAATGCCGCCTGACCATCGCGAAGGTAGCCAGGATATCTTCAGTCGAATGCAAGTGCAACAGAGAGTTGCGTGCGATGAAAACGAGCCCAAACTTGCGGTCCAGATCGAAGTTCCGCATGTCACCCAGCAGGTACTCAACGGAGACATTTGCAGTGGCTGCGCGCTCCTTTGCGGCGTTCAGCATGGGCGAGGACAGGTCGAGCCCAACAATGGGCAATCCGGCGCTGGCAATTGGCACAGTCAACTGGCCCGTCCCACAGGCCAACTCCAAAACGTCGCCCGATGTCTGGCGGGCCAGATCCACATAGTAGGCCACGTGCGCAGTGGCCTGCAGCAGCGCGTCGTACAGCGCGGGATGGTCATAGAGATCAGAATTCAACGTAGTCCCCCTGAGGATGCTGCAGATTTCTCCTTTTGTATCACAGAAGGGCCCTCTTGGCCCCACGGGCCTAGGCAACGGATGGGAGATTTAGCGCCAACCAAGAGCAGGGGCGACCGTGGTCAGAATTGCCTCTAGGACATGAGCATTGTAGGCAACACCTAATTGGTTTGGGACGGTTAGCAACAACGTGTCTGCCGCCGCGATCGCCTCGTCTTTCTTAAGCTGGTCGATCAAAACATCCGGTTCCGCTGCGTAGCCACGGCCGAAAATCGCTCGGGTGGTTTGGTCAAGAAAGCCAATCTGGTCCTGTTTCTGATCTCCTCGTCCGAAATAAAAACGATCACGATCGTCGATCAAGGCAAAGATACTGCGGCTGACCGAAATGCGCGGCGTGCGGGCGTGGCCGGCCTCCTTCCAGGCTGCACGAAAGGCGCGAATCTGCGCGGCTTGTTGGATGTGGAAGGGTTCACCGGTCTCGTCGAACTTGAGGGTCGAGGATTGCATATTCATTCCGAGCCTGGCGGCCCAAGCGGCTGTGGCATTAGTAGCCGTGCCCCACCAGATACGATTCCGCAATCCTTCGGAGTATGGTTCCAGACGCAACAGCCCTGGAGGATTGGGAAACATCGGATATGGGTTCGGTTGAGCGAAGCCCTTCCCGCCCAGGAGCTCGAGAAATTCTTCGGCGTGCCGCCGGCCCATAGCCGCATCGTCCTCGCCTTCAGCCGGCCGGTGACCGAAATAGCGCCACCCATCGATTACTTGCTCGGGGGAACCGCGGCTGATTCCCAACTCCAGGCGTCCACCGGCGATGAGGTCTGCAGCGCCGGCATCCTCTGCCATATAGTGAGGATTCTCATACCGCATGTCAATCACCGCGGTACCAATTTCGATGCTTCGCGTTTTAGCGCCGATCGCGGCGAGCAGCGGGAACGGTGACGCTAGTTGCCGCGCGAAGTGATGAACGCGAAAATACGCTCCGTCTATTCCCAGGCGCTCGGCCTCCACGGCGAGGTCGATGGACTGCAGAAGCGCGTCAGCCCCCGATTGCGTTCGCGATTGGGGAGAGGGTGTCCAATGGCCGAATGAGAGGAAGCCAATTTTCTTCATGTGAGATTAGTCTACGGCATGCCGTACAGAACCCTGATTCTGGGAAGTTTGCTCGCGACGATCTCGATGTCGATCCCTGCAAGCGAGTATGATTCAGAAAGGCGGGGCGGCTCGCGACCAATTTGAGACTGTTGGGCGCAGCCTGTCGATCGAGCACAAGGAGCACACGAACATGAAGCCAAAGAACACGATCTGCCTTTGGTTCGACAAGGACGCACTGGAGGCGGCGCGCTTCTACGCCGCCACCTTTCCTGGTAGCGAAGTAACCGCCATTCACGAAGCCCCCGGTGATTATCCGAGCGGCAAGAAGGGTGATGTGCTGACCGTCGAGTTCACGGTCCTGGGCATCCCCTGTCTCGGCCTCAACGGCGGACCGGCGTTCAGGCACACCGAGGCATTTTCCTTCCAGATCGCGACTGACAATCAGGAAGAGACGGACCGTTACTGGAACGCGATAGTCGGCAACGGCGGCACTGAAAGCCAGTGCGGTTGGTGCAAGGACCGCTGGGGCCTTTCCTGGCAGATCACCCCGCGCGCGCTCACCGATGCACTTGCGGCAGGTGGCGGTGAGGCCAAGTGTGCCTTCGAGGCGATGATGACCATGAGGAAGATCGACATCGCCGTCATTGAGGCAGCCCGGAGAGGCTGACGCGAACCCCCCGGCAGGTAATCCTGAATCCCGCGCTAGTTTAAGGGGTCTAAGCCTTGGCCTGCCATGATCCGCTCCACGTTTTTCTCGATTCTAGCCTCGCGCGTCTTGCTCTGCTTGGCCGAGGAGAAGTAGAGGAGGTATCCGCGTTGCCGGCCGGGTGTGAGTGCTTGGAAGGCCTTCTTCAATGCCGGGGACGCCTTCAACTTCGCAGCGAATTCTTCCGGCATCTTGAATTCCGATGTCTTCTTCAGCGTCACCTTCAGGCCGGCCCGTTCCACCTCCACGGCCTCGCGGATGTAGGCTTTCAGTGCGCGTTCCAGTTTGACGATCTCGTGAACATTCCGGAAGCGGACCTGCCGCGCTGACTGCACGTTCTCCGTCTGTTGGACCAGGATGCCCTCCTCGTCCTTGAGTAGGGCGCCCTTGTGGAACAGCAGCGCGCAATATTCCTTGAAGCCGTGGATCAGCACCACGTTCTTCTTATTGGTCGTGTAGCACGGGTGGCCCCACTTCAGTTCCTCGGTGAGCCCGCATTCGAGCAGGATGAGGCGCAGCTTCTCGTAGGCTTCCTTCCAACGCGTGTCCTTGTCGAAGAACCAGTCGACCTTTGGGTTCATGAGGTTGATTGAGATCATAGTAGCAAGATAAGTCGCCCGCAGAAACAGAGAACGGTGCTGCGAGTGCATGACATGAGAATGGTAGATTGGTCAGGCTTCGCGCCAAATGCCACCGTCTGGGCGTAGCCGGTACGCTCCCACCCACGCTATTCTTCCTCAAGAATCGGCAGAGTGAAATAGAAGGTTGATCCGTGGCCAGGTTCCGATTCGATCCAAATGCGACCACCGTGACGCTCGACTACCCGGCGACAGACGGCCAGACCGACCCCGGTGCCGGGCCGTTTACCGTCGAGTCGTTTAAAAACTTCGAAAACGTACTCGCCATACTTCGCATCGATTCCAATGCCGTTGTCACGAACAGCCACGCACCAGGCGGGACCCTCTCGCCTGGCGGTTACAAGGATTTCCGGTGATCGCTCCCCAGCATATTTGATCGCGTTCTCGATGAGATTTTGAAAAAGTTGCAATAACTCCACTTGCCGTCCTAGAACTGCCGGTAGGTCGCGATAGGTCACGACGGCGTGAGTCTCGGCAATGATGGCGCCTAGGTTTTCGATGGTCTGCTGGACCGTTGTATTAAGATTGACCGTCTCGGAACCCTGCTCCGGGGCGTCGAGATTCAGGCTCGTGTAGATCCGCAGATCGTCCAGCAATTGGCCCATCCTTCGTGTTCCTTCGAATAGAAACCGGGCAGCCAGGTCCGCCTCGCTGTCTCGACCGGTCCGGGCCGCCTCCAGAAGGATCTGCGAATATGCCGAAATCGTTCGTAGCGGCTCTCGAAGGTCGTGACTGGCGGCGAAAGCAAATGCTTTCAGGTCCCGATTCGTTTGCGCCAGTTCCTGGTTGGCTCGGCGTTGCTCCTGTTCGGCAGATCGAACGCGCTCGAACGCCGCCTTCAAGCTTGTCAACAGATAGCAAACAGTGAGTGTGCCGATCACAAAAAACACGACCGCCACGCGCCCCACGACCGCCACGCGCCCCGCGAGACCTGACGGTATGAGCTGACTTGCGGAGCCTAGGAAAAAATAAGTGCCGACGAGCGTCGAAATAGATACGCACACCACCGCGGGCCCGAATCCAAAGCTCCACGCTACCAGCAGGGATACGACGAAATAGGTAAGAAAAGGAACGGAAGAGCCGACTAACGGTTGCAGTGCAAATCGGAGCAACGTCGCAACCAGCACCAAGAGCAGGGTATAAACGTATCCCGCCCATTTCCCGGCCGGCAAACGCCTGCGCTTCATTTCGAATCGGGAACTAGATCTTCATTATAGGAGCATCGGTTTACCAACGTCGGAGAGGTAGCGGGGAGCTATGGGGACATTTCGCCTTCCGCCGGGCCTTCGGCTTGAGCCGCGGACGACCTATTGATGAGCGAATGCGTCCATGAGATCATCGTTATTTGATCAGCTTTGCTTGATCAGCGGGGGAAACAGGAGGTCGCCGTTGAAAAAGTTGACGTTGTGGATGATCGCTCTCGCGGCGTTGCAGGGAAGCGCGTTGCAAGCCCAGAATGTAACCGGCAATTGGCAGGGCACATTGCAGGCCGGCCCGCAAAAAGTGCGCATCGTGTTTAAGATCGCGCTGGAAAATGACAAGCTGAAGGCTACGCTCTACACCGTCGACCGTCCATCGCCGCCCATCGCGACCACGATCACACGGGACGGTTCGACTGTGAAAATCGCAATCCCGGCCCTCAACGGCAATTATGAAGGAAAGCTCAGCGGGGACGGAAACTCGATCGCGGGGACGTGGACCCAAGGCGCGCCGCTGGCCTTGAACCTGGCACGCGCCACTCCCGAGACCGCCTGGGCGATTCCGGAACCTCCACCTCCGCCCCTACGGATGGCGGCGAATGCGAAGCCCGCATTCGAGGTGGCCACGATCAAGCCGAGCGATCCTGGCAGGCCGGGCCAAATAATTACGTTGAGAGGCGACGAGATTATCACCACGAACGTGACGGTGCACGATCTGATCAACCTGGCCTACTGGCTCCATCCCAAGCAGCTTACCGGCGGACCAGCCTGGACGGAATCGGACAAGTGGGACCTGGCGGGAAAGCCCGATGAACCGGGCCAGCCTAACGTGGATCAAATGAAGATGATGATTCAGAAGCTGCTGGCCGATCGCTTCCAGCTCAAATTCCACTTTGAGAAAAGAGAGCTCCCGGTATACGCGATCAGGCTCGCCAAGACCGGCGCGAAAATCACCAAAAGCCAGGACGATCCGAAGGCTATTCCCGGATGGAGTTTCGGAAGGAATGCATCGGGAATGATCATGACCTTCAGGAACTCGCCAATGTCGCAATTCACCGCCGTGTTGCAGAACTCGATGGATAGACCTGTGGTGGACCAATCAGGCCTTTCCGAAAGGTACGATTTCACGGTGACGTTCACACCGGATCCGGCGCAGGCAGCGCTTCTTGGTGGCGCTCCCCCTCCCGCGGCCGACAATCCCGATGCCGCTCCGGATCTGTTCACCGCGTTCCAGCAGCAACTGGGATTGAAACTGGAATCGACCAAGGCGCCCGTCGACGTCCTGGTCATCGACAAGGTGGAAAGGCCTTCTGAAAATTAGCCACTGTAGAGCGGATATTGCACGCTTGAAGGCGCTCACTATGCCGAGGTCAGTGCGTGCCTTTGACTAGTCCGTGTCTCCCACGCTCTGAGCGCATTTTGCAGAAGCGCTCTTAGCTCTGGTGCCTTCAATTCCGCAGAGTCCTTGATCGCCACGTGACGATGAACTTTCCCTTCACCGGCCAGCAAGTGGGCTGGGTCTGGCAGAGAGGAGCCATACGGGATCCCAATCTTTACCCCTTTCTTGCTCAGGATGAGCGTCGCTACCGTTCCCTTGTAGCCGGGCCCGTAACTGTATCCCAGAAGATGCGCTTGCGCATCGCAAGTTTCCGTAGCACCACGAAACGCGACACGCAGCGTGCGTCTAGCTGCCTGTATCAATCTCTGAATTTCAGGCTCGTACTGCCCGATCAACATATCGTGTTTCGCCGGTTCTGTGGTTTGGGGTCTCAAAGGCGGCCACCCTCCCAGTGGTGCGGGTAGTAGCACAACGGGTGGGGCCAGGGTGATATGCTGACGACTGGCGCGCGGGGCGCCACCCAGGTCCACGGAAAGGACGGCGTCCACCCCGATATCGTCCGTGATCGTGAAAATGAACTCTTTTCTCGCCCGGTAAGAGTGGACCAGCGGGCGCCTCAGAAAGGAGCTCATGTGAGTAAGAAACCGCCTACTCGCGCCATGCGCGAGAATCCCGATCTTGATCAACTGAAGCGCCGGGCCAAAGAACTGCTCGAAGGCTACCGCGCATCGTCACCCGAAGCTGTCGCCGAGGTCACCGCTTATCACCATACGGCAACGCCCGAGAACTTTGCTTTACACGACGCCCAGTTTGTCCTCGCGCGCTCGTACGGCTTCGAAAGCTGGCCCAAGCTCAAAGCCGCCGTCGAAGGAGTTACCGTCCGTAAACTACACGAGGCCGTGGAGCGCGCGGATCTCAACGCGGTCCGCGAACTCCTCACGCGGCGGCCGGAGATTGTCGACTTCGGCGGAGGTAAAATGAGCGCGCTAAACGTGGCGGTCCAGCGGCGGGATCTTGAGATGACTAAGCTGCTCCTCGAATTCGGAGCCAACCCGGACGCCGGCATCTGGCCCAATCGGGATGCTACCAGCCCGCGCATCATCGCGCGCGACCGCGGCTACCAGGAGATCTCCGACGCGATTAACGCGGCTCTTGAGAAGCGGGGAATGCGCGGCTCTAAACTGCCGGCTGAAGTCCGCCGCAAAATCCACGAAGCCGAAATCACTGGCCGCGAGGAGGCGATGGTGGCAGTGCTGGACGAGTATCCCGAGCTGGCGGACTGGCGCATGGCCGACGGCACCACGATGCTCCATTGGACTGCGGGCCGCGGGCAGCGGCTGATAGTCAAGTGGCTGATCGATCGCGGCAAGGATGTCAATGCTAGAGCCAACTGCGTCCCGCACCAGAGCGCCACTTTTCTGGACAGATCACCGCAAGGGTGGACGCCGCTCGATTTCGCCGCTACCGGCCGCGGCAGCGACGAGTGGCTGTTTAACAATGACAAATTCCAACTCACGGGAAAGCTTCTCGTCGCGCACGGCGCCGAACTCAGTCCTCTGTCCGCCGCGGCCCTGGGCCGCTGGGATTATCTGGCAAAGTTTTCAATGCAAGAACTACAAGGCAAGGGCGTGCTGGAAGCGGCCGTTAAAGGCGACCAGCCGGATACTTTGCGCCGCCTGCTCGACCTGGGCCTCGATCCGGACGAGCCTATCCAGGTTGGTCACATGGAAGAGAAGGTAGGGTCTTCCGGCGGTCCGGTCTTTCAGGCAGTGGTTCTGAACCGCATCGAGATGGCGCGTCTGCTGCTGGAGCGAGGTGCCGACTCCAATGCCAACGTGTTTACGGCGGGCTCAGCGGCATTCCGCGCCTACGATAGCCGTAATCCCGAAATGATCGCGCTGATCCAGCAGTACGGCGGCTGGATCGATCCGGGTTCCGCCGGGTACGCGCGCCAGACGGAAATCGCGCGCAAGATGCTTGCCGGAGAAATCGATCCTCACCTTGAGCCCAACGACTCCTCCGGTCGCACGGTCGCTGAGCAGTTGTTGTGGGGTGGCGCGAGCGCGGGCTCTATTGACATCGTTCGCATGGCGCTGGAGCACGTCGAGTGGCCGGCGGATGATCCGCGCTGGTTCTGGATGTTATTCCGGCCGCTGCACAACATTGAAGACTATAAGGTCGAGCAGAAGCTCGAATGCTGCGAATGCTTCAAGTTGATCCTTGCCCGCTGCGGACCCCATCACCGCGACTCAGATTACGACCGCAGCATGCTGCACCATGTGGCTGCGGGCGATCACGCGGTTGGCGTTCAGTTCGCGACGGTCCTCCTCGATGCCGGAGCGCGCCTCGACGTTCGCGACGATCTTCTCAATAGCACGCCGCTAGGCTGGGCGTGCCGGTGGGGGCGAGTCGAACTGGTGAAACTGTTTCTCGCTCGTGGCGCTGATCCGGTAGAAGCGGACGCGGAACCCTGGGCAACCCCTCGCGCATGGGCTGAGAAAATGGACTACCCAGAAATCGTGGAGTTGCTCAATGCCGCAAAACCGAACACGCCGCTTTAAGCAGCGCGCGAATACGGACTGTAGTGGGCTGGCGTAGCACCACGGCTTCCCGGATGGAATTTCGGAAGAACTGCATCGGGAACGACGCTCACCTTCAGGAACTCGCCAATATCGCAAGTCACGCCTCAGGGTCAGTCTCGCGACGGGAAGACACCCTGCATCGCAATACAGTAGCCTCCTTGGCCGGCGAACGGTGCTTTGCCGCGCAAGTCTGGCAGCGCGAACGTCGTCTTTCCGTCACCCCCAAAAGTAGTGCCGAGCAGAGCAAACAGCACCTGATTTTGATTGATCTGTAACGTTTGGCCGTCGCAGGCTGCCCACCCTTTCGGAACGTAGAAAAAGGGAAACAGCCTGATCTCACCAACAAATGGTTCCATGCACTTCCTCCCTTCCAATTTTCGGATGTTGAATCCAATACGTGAGACTATCACGCCAACTCAACGCCGTTCCCTCAGAAACTTTCGGCGTGTAGGTGAGTTTAAGGTCATTAGGAATCAAAAACGAAAATGACTAAAATTCGGTTCCGTCCTAGCCCTTTGGCTTTTCTCCTTCTCGTCGTCGGTTCGGCCGTTGCACAGCTTCCGAAAGAGAACGTATCTCCCGGCCGTCATCCCAATCTGGCGGCGGCCCAGCGGTTGAGCCGGCAAGCCTACGAAAAGATTGTCGCCGCGCAACAAGCAAACGAGTGGGACCTCGCGGGCCACGCGCAAAAAGCCAAGGACCTGCTCGAGTCAAGCGAACAACGAATTGAAACTGGCGGCGCAGGCGGCGAACCACCCCAAGTAGTTGGGGATGGCTCACCCTCGGGGAATCACGCCATTTTCAAAGCTGGCCGCCGATTGTGCCAATCCGTTGCTTGCTCATAGGCGTGCGCCAGGGCCAGCATGGCCGATTCGGCAAACGGAGCAGCGCTGATTTGAAGTCCAATAGGTAAACCCGAATTTGTGAACCCGCAGGGGACCGTGATGGCAGGCACTCCGTACACGTCGAACGCGCCAACGGTGTTGAGTCCCGGCCCACCCGGGTTGCGCTTCTCCGCTCCTTTTGTCGCCAGATTCGGGGGTGCGGGCGACGGCGCGCCTAGCGCCGCCGCGATCGTTCCGGGAGGAGTTTTCAGCGTGGGCGTCACCAATAGGTCCACGTCGAGAAAGACCTTTTTTATCTCTCTGCGAACAAGATCCACCTGACGCCGGGCTTCGGCATAAACGTCCGGTTTGATGTCGTTGGACCGGATCATCTGCGTGCGGGTAGCTGCTTGATATTTCTCCGGCGATTCCGTCAGCCACTTCGCGTGATAGGCGTAGGTTTCAGGACCCCAAATAGTCGCGGTGTTTACGGCAGGGGGAAGTTGTACCTCCGCTACCCTGGCCACTAGCTTACGGAGTACTTCAATGGCCGTGTCAGCGGCCTTGGCAAACTCCGGATCAAGACCGTCGTAGAAACCCGCGCGAGGCAGCCCCAGGCGCAGCTTTGCCCTCTGCTCCTTCAGAGCGGCCGTCTGGCCCCTGAGCGCGCGCGCATAGTCGGGAACCGGAAGATCGACGGTCGTGGGATCTTGCGCGTCGTAGCCCGCGATCACTCCCAGCATCAGGGCCGCATCCTCGACGGTCTTCGAAATCGGGCCAACATGATCCAGAGTCCACGCCATGGGGATCACGCCACGATTGCTGACGCGACCATAACTTGGCATGAGTCCTACGACACCGCAATCCGAACTGGGGATGCGGATCGATCCGCCTGTATCCGTGCCGAGCGTACCGAAGCATAGGCCGGCGGCAATGGCCGCCGCCGATCCGCCGGAGGAACCGCCCGAAATGCGATCCAGCGCCCAAGGATTATGCACCGGCCCGAAGTAGGTCACCGCGGAAGTGGCACCATAGGCGAATTCATGCATGTTCAGCTTGCCTAAAAAGATCGCACCCGCATTTTTCAACCGCCGCACGACTTCGGCGTCTTCCGTGGGGACGCGATCTTTGAATAACTCGCTCGCGCCGGTGGTACGGACGCCGGCGGTATCGATGTTGTCTTTCAATGCGATGGGGATGCCATGCAGCGGCCCGCGCCACTTGCCTCGCCGATGCTCGGCCTCCATTTCGCGCGCGGCGGCCAAAGCAGATTCCGGCGTGATAGTAATGAAGGCGTTGATGGACGGATTGTACTTTTCAATCCGCTTCAGACACGCTTGTGTCAGATCGACGGAGGAAACCGCCTTACTACGCAATAGTTCCGACGCTTTCTTGAGCGTCAATCCTGTAAGATCCTGCGTTTGGGCAAAGGCGGGGCCCACAGCCCAAGCCGCCGCTCCGATGCCGGCGGCTAGAAAATCTCTGCGTGAATCGGATTGGTTCATGTGCGACTGCGCCGGTTCGTTTCGATCACGAAAATCACCTCACGCCGTTAGGCGAACGGCAGCCGGCTCTCCTTAAGGCTTTGAGCTTTAGTCCAGCGCTATCCAGTTTAACGGTTGCTCCACGAGCATCCCAGGGAGCCTCATAACTTGAGAACTCTAAGGCCGGGGACCATTTGGAAATGCCGAAAATTTCGCGTTCCGACGGCGTAATCGAAGTATAGGGCGGTGGCGCCGATGAGTAGATCCGCGAAAGGAATCACCCTCCCTGTTCGCCTCGCATCAGCATCCAATTTCGCAGCCGTTTGGCCCATCTCTTTGGTGAATGGCTCTACTGGGATAGCGGCGAACTCCCCATCTAAATAGTCTCTCCGCCGCCGGGAGCGTGCCGGGTTGTCGGCGCGATGGAGGCCGTGTTCAAGTTCCACTACAGTGATGGATGACAGCACGATTTCGGTCTCGCCATGATCTTCCTCAAGTGCGGCCAGGACCGCGCTCACAGGTTGGGCGTCCCGCTCGGCGCCAATCAGCGCACTCGAATCCAGCACTATTCCCATGCAGGAGGATTCAACGGTTCGCGGTGGGCGTCAATAGCGGCTTGCACGTCCTTGGCGAAGTCAGGATCGGGCACCGGCGAGTACCCGAGCTTTGCCTCGTAGGCCTTGGCCAGCGCGATGCATTCGCTGATTTTCCGGCCAGGGCCTCGCGGAGTCTTGATGACGGCCACGGGACGATGATCTTGCTCTACAATCACCTCCACGCCTTCTTGGACCTTAGCCAAGACAGTATGTGTATCCCGCGCGAGTTCGTCTTCTGTGATGTGAACTCTTGCCATATTCTCAAACATAACACCTCCCTAGGTCCCGAGACTTTTTCAGGACGGCTCACAAATTGCCAGCGAAATCGTTACTCAGACGTCTCTCTTCGGCCACCTGTAAATGTAGTGGTCATGCTGGCTGCCGCCGTGCTTCGGCGTCGTGACCAAAATCTGCACGTCTCGCACGGCGTCGCGGATAACCTCCGAAATATGCCCCATCGGCTTACCACCGTTCTCAAGCGCGAATCCGACTCGTTCATGTTCATCACCTCAAACAATCGCGGGCCGGCGACGCCCCACCTTTGTGGCCTGCTCGAAGGCATACGCCAATTGCAGGACGCTCCACTCATCCCGGTGCCGGCCCACAATCTGTAATCCTACCGGCAGACCGGCCTGCGTGAAGCCACAAGGCACGGATATCGCAGGATTCTCCAGCGCCGAAATCAGAATGCAGGACTTCTGCCATTCGATGTAAGTCGACATCTTGACACCCGCGATTTCGGTGGGGTACGGCTGGTTGATATCAAAAGGCAAAACTTGGGTAGTGGGCGCGATGAAGTACTCGTATTTTTCCTGAAAGACGCGCATTCGGTCCCATGCGCGGCTTCGCAGCGCAAGGGCGCGCGAGATGTCGGCGGCGGACAGCTTAGATCCGCGCTCCACTTCCCATTGGATGGTGTCCTTGACCAGATCGCGATGGAGACGGACATTCTCCGACTGGGTGGTCGCGTAACCCCACGCGCGAAGCGTGTCGTAGCTCTCGTGAGCGCCCTCCCAGTCGGGCTCCGCTTGCTCCACAATGCAGCCGAGACTCTCGAAGACCTGGCGCTGGGCGTTGACCACCTCGCCAATCACGGCGTCAAACGGGATGCCGCCCATGTCCTTGAACCAGGCGATTCGCACGCCCTTGAAGCCACGTTCCAGGCGCCCTGCGAAGCGCGATCCAGGCTCGGCGATCGAAATGGGGCAGCGGGAGTCGGGCCCGGCGATCACGCTCAGGAGCAAAGCCGCATCCGAAACCGTGCGAGCGATGGGTCCGCTGACGGAGATCGTGGACCAGGCATTGCCCTGAGCCGCGGTAGCCACGCGGCCGGGAGCGGTCCGGAATCCAACCACGTTGCAAAAAGCTGGTGGATTCCGAAGGGAGCCGCCGCTATCGCTGCCATCCGCGATAGGAGTCATTCCGCACGCCACGCTTACGGCCGCGCCGCCGCTCGATCCGCCGCAAGTTCTGCTCAGATCGTAGGGATTCCGGGTGGCGCCGAACACCTCGTTGAAAGTTTGAGAGCCGGCCCCGAACTCGGGAGTATTGCTCTTCCCCACCGAGATAGCGCCCGCCTGGGCAATCCGCTCCACAATGAGGGCGTCCTGTTTAGGCACGTTGTCCTTCAAGATCCGCGAGCCGTAGGTAGTGCGGACGCCGGCGGTGTCGAAAAGATCCTTGTGCACGACGGGCAGGCCATGGAGCGCCGCCAGAGTAGCGCCGTGGGCCTGCGCCTCATCCGCCTTGCCGGCGTTTTGGATGGCTTCGTCGGCGGTGAGCGTCACGATCGCATTCACTTTCGGATTAACCCGCTCGATCTGTTTCAGGTGCGCAGCCATTGCTTCGCGAGCACTCAGCTTTTTCCGCCGGATCAGTGCCGCCATTTCGACAGCCGTGAGAAAACAGATGTCGGGAGCCTCGGCGGCAAGAGCTTGTGTGGCCGTGGCGGCCCCCAGCAGTTGCACAGCTTCACGGCGATTCATGAGGGGTTCAGACATAATCTCAGACTACGCCAAATTCGAAGTATGAATGCGACGGGTGGGGCTGAAAGCCGGCTCAAACCGGTCGCGGCGTTCGCACCGAGGCCCGGCCGTAAGGCCGCGGAAGCCAGTTAGCTGCTAACTAGCACAGGGTGTTAATTTTCTGAATTCCGCTCGCGATCCGGGAGTAACTCCCTGAAATACAATGCCTAAGCCGCTCCCGGTTCCAGTTTTCGACCCGCAGACTCCCGCGTTAGTTCGCGTTATTCTCACGTTATTTTTTGCGTTGTGGCCGCGTTTCGCCCGCGTGTAACTCGCGTCATGTTCGCGTTTTACTCTCACGGCGCGGCTGTGCCGGAAACAGGATTCCTTGAGCCACAGATGAACGCGGATGAACACGGATGAAAACGCGGGAAGCCTGTGCCACCATCTTGCGCAACCCGACTGCACACAGCGCACCATGACAGGAACATCGGACGTTGGACCCGTTTCTTTTATCTTGCAAGCGGGACCGTTTCGGAGTAGGGTGTACTTGCGATGGATAAACCACGGGGCCGGCCCTTTGAAGCCAGTAATCAGTTTGGCCGGGGGCGTCCGAAGGGCAGCCGTAATCGACCGAAGGCCAGCGACGAGCTGCTGGACAGGTTTGAGCCGCAGTTGATGGGCGAATGCATCCGCCGAGCGCTGAAGGAAGGGGACAGAACCGCCTTGCGGCTGTGCGTGGAGCGCATCAACCCCACCCGCCGCGGCGTGCCGCTGTCGTTCAAACTGCCCAGGATCCGCTCGGCGCAGGATGCCGAACGCGCGGCAGAAAAGGTGACCCAGGCTCTGCAGCACGGCCAGTGTACTCCGCCCGAGGCCATCGAAGTGATGAGATTCCTGCAGGCGCACGCGCAACTGCTGCAGGATATTCAGATGGAAAGCCGCCTGGACGAGCTGGAAGAAAGGATCCAGGGGCGAGAGTGAAGCCCGTGCCACCGCTTGATTCACAGGCTGAAGCCGTAGCCACTGGGCGGTGGCCGTTGAGCCGGTTTGTGGAATACCAATGCAACCCGCGCAAGAACGACGCCGCCGTGGATCGGATGTGCGCTTCCATACGCGAGTTCGGCTTCAAGATCCCCTGTCTGGTGCGCAGCAACGGTGAGCTCGTGGATGGCCACTTACGGCTGAAAGCCGCGCGCAAACTCGGACTGGCGGAAATTCCCGTGATCCTGTGTGACGAGTGGACCCCGGCGCAGGTGAAAGGTTTTCGCCTGGTGGTGAACCGCTCGGCGACTTGGGCCGGATGGGACCAGGAGTTGCTCGCGCTGGAGTTGCGGGATCTGGAACAAGCCACGTACGATCTGAGCCTCACGGGCTTTGATTCCGCGGAACTGGAGGAATTGCTCAGAAGCGAGCCGACGATTGCGGAGGCGGCCGAGGCCGTGCCGCCCGCGCGGGAAGCGCCCGTCTCCCGGGCCGGGGATCTCTGGCGGTTGGGTCCGCATCGGGTGCTGTGCGGAGATGCGACCGACAGGGAGGCCGTCGCATGGCTGCTGGGCAACAATAGACCGCGGCTGATGGTCACCGATGCTCCGCGTGGAATGGAACTCGGTGGTGAGTGGCGGTTGCGCGCAGACTGGTCCGAAGCCTTCGCCCTGGCGCCGGGCCTGGAAGTGGCTTACGTCTGGCACGCCTCCGAATTCACGCGCGAGGTGCTGGGTGGACTGCTGCGGATTGGCTTCAAGTATCCCGAGCAGATCATCTGGGACAAAGGCCGGCCGGCGCCGGCGCGCGCCCACTACTGGTCCGCGCATGAACCAGCCTGGTACGTCCGGAAGACGGGCGCACCGTGGTTCGGCAAGGCCGGGGAAAACTCGACGATCTGGAGTTGGCCATCGCCTCAGTTGATGATGGGCGGACCGGGGGAAGACAAGTTCGATGATTGCGAGGAAAAGCCGGTGGAGTTGATGCGCAAACCGATCGTGAATCATATACGGCGCGGCGAGGTGGTGTACGACCCGTTCCTGGGGAGCGGCGGTACGCTCGCCGCCGCGGAATTGACTGGGCGGGTGTGCTGCGGGATGGAGCTCGATCCCAAGTACGTCGATGTCGCGGTAGAGCGCTGGCAGGCGCTGACGGGAAAGCAGGCCACGCGCGAGGGCGGCGGCCGGAGCTTTGAGGAAGTGGCGCGTGAGCGGTTGGAATGCGCCGGGCATCGCAATGGGCCAAGAGCCGAGGAGACCAACGGCGATGAGTAGGCGCAGCATCGGCCGCCGCCTGGAACGTCTGGAAGGCCAGGAGGGCCGCGTGGGAACGGGTGGCCAAACGATCAACCTCGAGTTCTACGACGAAGCGCCCGACGGCACGCTGATCCGTTTGTCGATGCCGAATTGGGACAAGGGCCACGTTGAAGGGGCCCGAACCATGCGGGTGGTTTTCAGGCAGCCCAAGCATGACGGCGGCGGTCGCGGGCCGGGGGAGAGTTAACTGCAATACCGTTCACCCTGGGAGGGAACCGTATCTTCTTTAACCTGCCTGGGGCCAGTTTAAGCTTTAACCTGCCCGGGGCCAGGCTTTCGCCGGCGTTATTTGAATGTTGTTGGGGACGGCCCCTCAACGTCTGGTGAACGCGCACAACGCATTCGCTGTGCGGTTTTCCGTTAATGCGCACAACGCATTCGCTGTGCGCTTTCCCGTTGCGGGGAGGGCGTTACACGAGGGTGATCCGGGTTCTTGGACGGAAGGGCTGCCCTCAGCCAGTGATCCTACGTAAGCGGTGGCTCAGGGCTTTCTGCCGTGGCCCTTCGTTCGCCTAGAGCGTGCGGCCTGACGCGCCCGGGGGTGCTCCGAGGGGCGACCTTGCCGCCTAGATGACGGGAGGGGACTTACCAGGATCTATCCCTAGAAGCCGCTGTTAAGGCATAGGCTTCAGCACGTTAGCTTCCGCGCTCGTTAAGATGGGGGCCGGGTCAAGTCTAGTGAGATGATGAGCAAGGAGAGCGCCAGCCGCGCACAGCCCGCGGCACCGGATTTTTGTTTGGGTTGTGACTGCAACCCGTTTAAAATCCTAGCGGAGAGGGGATTCGAACCCCGGCAGAGATCTTGACCCTACGACGTTTAGGAATTCATTCAGGCCGATCTTGACAACGTGTTGAAGAGAGATGGAAACCCTGCACCATCAATGAGTTTGATCGTTGCCAGGGGATGTCGCTGGACGTGGCGAAATCGCCCGAAATGAACCTCGGGTCCACACAAAGGTCCTTGCGAGCGCCCAGCGATTAAATCTAGGTCGTGCGGCAGGTTGACCTCAGCGATCGCTTGTACTGTGGGGCATAATGTACGTAGGAATCAGTGTTTGGCGGGACAAACCACACCTGGCCCTGAACGCTGATCGAGCGGCGAAAACGCGCGGAAGCATGTATGATCAAACACTCGCTCGTAAGATTTTGCAGGTCCTAGCCCAAGCATTTCCAGACAAACTGCACCTTCATCAGGTGAAGGCGGCCTTACCGGAGTACCGAGACTTACCGGCTCAGCAGTGGCTGTCAGCAGTGCAGGCGTTACGGCTAGAAGGCAAATTGGACGGCAAGTTTCTTCCGGACGGAGATTCGATTGCCGATGCTGCCGCCCTGTACGCCACTGAACGCGAGCGGCGGCTGGAAATCACAGAGAGCGAGAGAACGCTAATGCACACGAGGCCCGGATTGCGGGTATTCATCTGCCATTCGTCGGGTGACAAAAAGGAAGTAAGCACGCTTTACCATCGGCTGAGAAGGGATGGATTCGCGCCTTGGCTCGATGAAGAAAATATCTTGCCCGGCCAAGGCTGGGAAGCCGAAATCCGCCAAGCGGTTCGCGACAGCGACATCGTTGTTGTCTGCTTATCTAGATCCTCGATTACGAAAGAGGGATATGTCCAAACGGAAATAAAGCTGGCTCTTGACGTTGCGGAGGAGAAACCCGAAGGCACGATTTTCGTGATTCCCGCGCGCCTTGAGGACTGCAAGGTTCCGCAACGCCTTGTGGGATTTCACTGGGTGGACCTATTCGATACTCGGGGATATGACCGACTCGTCGCGGCTCTGCGTACTAGAGAGATCCAACTACACGGCCGGCCCGAAACATCTGCTCCGAGTCTCCCAGCCGGCCAGCCGCGGAAAGGCGCAGACCTAGGAGATCCTGACCTTCATGACGTCGAGCAGGCTGTTGCCAGTCTCAAGGAACTCATTAAGCAACCATCCCACCCACTGGCTCTGCATGATCTTGTGATGCCAGTCGCAAACGGAGCTCGCGCCAAAATCGACAAGTCCGGGATCTTGGAATTCGGGACCAACCCGTCAGGGGACGAACTGGTTCGCCGTGTGGGGGTCGCGGACCAGGCTACCGACGTTCTGGCCCACCTATTCGTAATCGGCTGCCGATGGGGAGATCGGGAGCACGCCAGGACGTTCAGCAGGGCATTGTCCTGCATCGCGGTCGTCCCCAGTCCAAAGGACAAGTTCTACGAGATCTGGGAAAACGTTGCCCGATACGCGGCGCTTCGAGTCATGTACGCTGGCGGCGTGGCCGCATGCGCTGATGACTCATTCGCCGTGTTGCGCGAGGTGTTGGTTGGCCCGATGGTGAGAATGCGGCCACACGAGCAGGAGGCGCCCCTGGTGGCCACGCTGCACAATCGGTCAGGGTTTATGCAGGATTGTTGGAAGTGGCTCCCCGGAAAAGAGCGCCATTATGTTCCTGTTTCAGCCCATCTGGAGGAATCTTTAGGGCGGGCGTTTCACCAAATCTTCACGAGCGATGAAGAGATCTCGATCAATTTTGACAAGTTTGAGTTCTTTCAGGCCCTGATCTACGCCGACCTCGCTCGGGGGTTGCAATTTGGCTTCTGGGCTCCGCTGGGTTCATTCATTTGGCGACGACAGAACCTCTTCGCCCAGACACAGAACGATATCCGGTCTCTTCGTCAGAACTGGGGGCCAGTGCAAGCGGAGCTATTCTCTGGTTCTCCTGATCGGGCCGCCGACCTCGTGGGGAAGCTGGAGGAATTCGCAAGCCGAGTTTGTGGTCAACTCGGTATCTCTTAATTCGTCGACCTGATCAAACTGCTAGACTGTCGCATCTAATGGTAATGCCGCCCTTGCACGACATTCCCTCCTTCTCGGATCGGTTGCCTCGCGAGGTTTCGGGCAATTAACCTTTTAATCCGTGGCAGTGGGAGATGCTCAGGCGAAAGGCGCTATTCTTTTCCAGCCGGGATTTTACGGGAGATGAGGTCCTGCCCGAGTTTGGATCTTGCGAAAAGCCAACGTGCGGGCAGTCCTCATACGGTCATGATGCTGCTTATCTCACTTTCCGGTGCACAGTACAAGCTTGAAACTGATTGGGCCGAGCCGGGCGCCCAGGATTAATCTCCCCAGATCCCCGTTCATTGGGAGTAGTCCCACCGGAGCGGCGGACAGCACCCGGAAAAGAATTGTAGGGTTGGGGTCAGTTGGGGCCGTATGTCAAATGGCAGAGCTAAAATAGATAAACAATGATGAACCTTGATCAGGGTGAAATCGACAGACATTTCGCAGAGGACTTGCCGTACAGGACCGGCATTCTTCTAGCGCACTACAAGATGACAAGGCAGCCGTGGACAAGTGACAGGGGTCCGGTAGAGTGGCTCAATGGCTGTTTTGTGTCAGCCGGATTATGCAGGTAAACTGAACCCGGCTTGAGCCGCCCTAGATCGCACCCCATTTGGGGACCCCGAAAATCCTGCGTTAATACAGAAGAGACGCGAGGACCGCATCCTCGCAATCCGATCTTCGGGAGTCACC
>DATDGT010000073.1:0-25506 GCA_036521975.1 Bryobacteraceae bacterium | reverse complement strand
ACGCTAAGATGACGCGAGGTTTAACGCAGTGAGACGCAAAAATAACGCAAAAAATAACGCTAAATAACGCAAAAATAACGCGGCCGTCGCGTTCGGCGCGGAGCGTTACGTGTTGTATTTAAGGGAGTTACGCCTCGAGATCGGGGCAGGAGCGGTTTTTTTAAAAAACTTTTCTTAGTTAACAAGTGGGTCGAGCGCCAATCCTGGCCCCAGCCGCCTTTTCAGGCGGCTTTTCACAAGGTTAAAAGCCTGTGCCACCATCTTGCCCAACCCAACTGCACGAAATGTAGAAACTCCAGTCACAGGCCAAAACTGGAGCGGTTCAAGTTGGCCGGTGCCTTATACTGGCGGTACCCCCCAAGTGACGAAATGACTAGACGCGAAATCGCGCCCCTGATCGATCACACGCTGCTGCGGCCGGAGGCGACCGCGAATGATATCCGCAAAATCTGCGAAGAAGCCCGGCAATATGGATTCGCCACGGTCTGCGTGAACCCCTACTGGGTGGAGCTGGCGGCGAAAGCACTGCGCGACTCGCCCGTCAAGGTGTGCACGGTAGCCGGGTTTCCGCTTGGCGCGAGCGCTCTCAGCGGCAAAGTGTGCGAGGCTTCCGTGGCGCTCAAAACCGGCGCGCGCGAAATCGACATGGTCTTGAATATCGGCGAGCTGCACGGCGCGAACGATGAGGCGGTGGCCGGCGAGATCCTCGCGGTCGTGGCGGCCGCGCGTCCTTACCGAGCCATCGTCAAGGTCATCCTGGAAACCGCTCTGCTCAACCAGGAACAAAAGCTCCGCGCGTGTCTTCTGGCCAAGGAAGCCAAAGCGGATTTCGTGAAAACTTCCACCGGCTTCGGCCCCCATGGCGCTACCGTCGCCGATGTCGCGCTCCTGCGGAGCGCGGTGGGTCCCGAAATGGGGGTAAAGGCATCCGGCGGAATTCGAACGCTCGAAGATCTGAAAAACATGGTGAGCGCCGGCGCCACGCGCATTGGGACGAGCTCAGGCGTCAAAATTATAGAATCGGTCTCCGACTGAACCATGCCGCAAGCCGCGCAAATCCGTTTTCGCGAGCGGGCCGAGCTGCTCGACTTCCTGCTGGAAGTGTCGCGGGTAACGGCCGAGACTCTCGATCTCGATAAACTCCTGGAAAACGTCGCCTTCATCGTAAAGACCGTCGTGCCCTACGATCTGTTCGCGATTCTGCTGTGGAACGAGCGGACGCAAGGATTATCCATCCGCTATTCCCTCGGCCACCGTCAGGAAGTGGTGCGCAGTTTGATTGTGCCGTTGAACGAGGGCGTCACGGGAAGGGCTGCGGCCATGCGCACTCCCATTCTGGTAGACGATGTCACGCTCGATCCGAACTACCTCAACGCGCTCGACGCCGTGCGCAGCGAGCTCGCCGCGCCCATGATGGCGCGCGGAAAACTGGTGGGCGTCATCGATCTTCAGTCCACTCAGGTGAAGGCTTTTACCGAGCAGGACCGCAGTTTGATCCGGCTGATCGCCGCGCGCGTGGCGGCGTCCATCGATAACGCGCGTCTGTATGCGCGAGTGGCGCGGCAGAACCGCACGCTGACCACGCTCGCGGGACTGGCGCGCGAATTCAGCTCGATTCTCGACCTCGACCGGCTGCTGGACAAGATCGCGGCGGGGGTGCGCACGCTGATGGCGTACGACGCCTTCAGCATCTATCTGGTGGACGCCGAAAAGCGCGTCCTGCGGCATCGCTTCAGCGTGCGCTACGACCAGCGGGTGCATCAAGACAATATTCCGCTGGGGCAAGGAATCACCGGCGCCGCGGCGGAGTCGCGCGAGGCCGTCCGCGTTCTGGATACCAGCGCCGACCCTCGCTATATCGCCACCTATCCCGAGATCCGCTCGGAGCTTGCGGCGCCCCTCATCGTGCAGGATCGCGTCGTGGGCGTGCTGGACGTCGAAAGCGAACGAATTGCCTACTTCACCGAAGATCATCGGCGAACGCTGACGCTGCTGGCCGCGCAGATCGCCAGTTCCGTCGAGAACGCACGCCTCTATGAAGAAGTCGCCCATCGCAAGGAGCGCATGGAGCAGGACCTGAAGGCCGCTCGAAAGCTCCAGCGCGTCTTGCTTCCGCGCGAGGCGCCCGACTTGCTGGGCATGCGCGCGGGAATCCGGTCGCGTCCCGCGCGCGAGATTTCCGGCGACGTCTACGATTTCTTCGAACTGGGCGGCGACCGCGCCCTGATCGCATTCGGCGATGTCAGCGGCAAAGGTGCGGCGGCCGCGCTCTACGGCGCCTTGATCTCGGGACTATTGCGGATTCTCGCGCCGCGCACGCGCAGTCCCGCGTGGCTGATGCGGTCCTTGAACGAAACGCTTCTCGAGCGCAAGGTAGACGCGCAGTACGTCACTCTGCTGGTCGCTCAATGGGAGCCGGACCGGCGGCGCTTGTTGCTGGCCAACGCCGGCTCCGAACCCCCGCTGGTGTGGCGCCGCGGGGAGATCCTCAGGCCCTCCGTCTGCGGCGTGCCCATAGGGTTGCTCGAGGAGCGCATCTATGAGGACGTCGAATTCGCCGTGGAGCCCGGCGACACCGTGGTGCTTTATTCCGACGGCGTCGAGGATCAACTCAACCCCAAAGAAGAGGAATACTCACGCGCGCGCATCATCGAGCTGTTGGGCCAACATGGACCCGACGCTCCCGATGCGATCATCTCGGCCATCTTCGCTGGCCTGGACCGGTTCCGCGACGGCGCGCCGCTGACCGATGACCAAACCGTACTGGTGCTGAATTTTCCTCCGGAAGCGGGCGTATGAAACCGCTCGCCTACGAAGGCCGCTCGCTTTCGCTCGACGGCGCGGATTTGGCCTCAATCGCGGCCAAGACCGGCACGCCCTGTTATGTCTATTCGGCTGCGGCGATTTTGGAAAATTACCGGGCCTATGACGTGGGGCTAGGCGACGCGCCGCATAGCGTCTGCTATGCGGTGAAGGCCGCCGGCAACTTGAGCATTCTGCGTCTGCTCGCCCAAGCGGGCGCCGGTTTCGATATTGTTTCCGGCGGCGAACTGTTCCGCGTGCTGAAGGCCGGCGGCGACGCCGCGAAAGTGGTTTTCTCCGGCGTGGGAAAAACCGCCGAGGAAGTGGATGCGGCGCTCGACGCCGGCATTTTCGCTTTCAACTGTGAATCCGCGCCCGAGCTGGCGTTGATCGACGCGCTGGCCCATCGCCGCCGCATGAAGGCTCGCGTGGCCTTGCGCGTGAATCCGGATGTCGACGCACTCACCCACGCCTATATTTCCACCGGACGCCGCGCGCACAAGTTCGGCGTCGACATCGCCGAGGCTGAAGCGGTGTATGAATGCGCGCGCGAGCACCGCAATCTGCTGGTGGAGGGCGTGAGCTGCCATATCGGATCGCAGCTCCTGGATCTCGCGCCGGTGATGGAGGCGGTGGATCGGGTGATGGAGCTCATCGAAAGGCTGCGGTCCCAGGGCTTCGAGATCCGCCATGTGGATTTCGGCGGAGGGTTGGGAGTGGCGTATAAACCGGAAGACGTCGCGCCCGATATCGGCGCATTCGCCGCGGCCCTGTGCGAACGCACCGCGGGCAAGGGCCTGCACGTGACCGTCGAGCCGGGACGCTCCATCGTCGCCGGAGCGGGCGTGTTGCTGACGCGGGTTCTGTACCGCAAAAGCGCACAGCGAAAACGTTGTGCGCGTAAAGAAGAGCAAACCGCCGGCAAGGAGTTCGTGATTGTCGATGCCGCGATGAACGATTTGATCCGTCCGGCGCTGTATTCGGCTTACCACGAAATCGTGCCGCTGAGGGAGAGCGGCCCACCCACGTTGCGCGCCGACGTGGTCGGGCCGGTGTGCGAAACGGGCGATTTCCTGGCGCGCGATCGCGATCTGCCCGAAGTTTTTCCCGGCGATCTGCTCGCGGTCTGCACCGCGGGTGCTTACGGATTCGTCCAAGCCTCCAACTACAACTCGCGTCCGCGCCCCGCGGAGGCGCTGATCGAAAACGGCTCCTGGCGCGTGATCCGCGAACGCGAGACCTTCGACGACCTCATCCGCGGCGAGCGGTAGGGCAGGGCAGCCTCGGCAAGCTCTCGCCAGCCGTATTATAAATAGTGCGCAGTGTATGCTCCCATCGAAAGCATTTCGAATGAGCATTTGGTTGCGTTTGTTCGCTCCCCTTCTCGTTTTGCGGCCGGGTCTTGGGTTTGTAACCGGCAGCTCCTTTTCCGGGAGCTTGGAGCGGGTTGGAAACGGATCAATCTCCGTCCGGCTGGTCGATCACCGAGTGATTGACGCCATGCTTCCGAACACGCCGCCTCTCGACGCAACGTCGGTCGTCGCTCAGTACAGCATGGGTGACCAGGTGGAAGTCACATGCAAGCCAATCCAGCCTGTTTGGGAAGAAGCTACGTCCAGGTACCAATCTCTGCAGGTAACGGCGATTCGGCTTATTCGACGACCCGCACCGGAAGAGCTATCGAAAATACTCGCGGTGGTTCCATTCCAAGAAGGGAAAAACCTGCTGAAGCGTCCAGTAGCGGTTTCGCCGCCGATCCAGATCGCCGATTTGAAGGCTCCAGGCGGCAAAGAACTGGCGCACGCGCGGCAAGTCAATTTGGAGTACGCGGCAAGTATGCCCAACTTCGTGGCTGATGAAACAGCGAAACGGTATAGAAGCAGCCCGGGATCCTCGAGCTGGCGCGATTTCGATACCGTCGAATCTGAGATCACTTTCCGGGGAAATCATGCGGCCCGCCAGCGTATCCGCAGAAACGGAAAGGCCTGGGACCAGCCTTTTGAGGCGCTTCCTGGCTTTAAATGGTATGAAGGCTTCGGAACCGAAATCCGTCCGCTATTCGACCCGACGTGTCCCACCACGCTCGAGTACCAAGGGCGTTCGAAGGTTCGTGGACGGCCATTACTCGACTACCGGTTCACCACGCCGGTGGATGGATGCTTCCCATTCTTCTTTTTTGGCTACCAACGCTACAATCCCGCAAGAACCGGGCATGTCTTCATCGACGATCCTGCCGGTAACATCATGCAGTTAGACGAAGACGCTAGCGGGTTCCCGGCGGAAATTGAATTCGCGGAGAGGGAAGAACACATTTCCTGGGATTACGTGAAAGTTGGGGAGGAGTCCCACTTGCTGCCTATCCGGGCCAACTTCCTGGTTCGCTATTACGATGGCACCCGGTACCGGATAGACGCCGAGTTCAAAAACCACCGGCACTTCGAGGCTTCCTCGAACATCACGTTCCAGTAGCGCACAGCGAATGCGTTGTGCGCGTAAAGAAAAGCGGGAAGGACAGCCCTAGAGTCAGAATATCCGTCGCGTCTATTCCGGTGAAACGAACTTCTCTATCACGAAGACAAAATGCTGTTGCGGTGGTGCTCCGGCACGCGTCGATGGAGAAAAGTCGATCGCTTTAGCGTCTCTGACGGCTGCCTCACTATTCGGGTCGGACGGCTGTAACGAGTGCGCCTCGACAAGTTGCCCCGCCGGAGTAACGATGCCAAATACACAGACCGGCCTGACCGTCATGGTCGCGCTAAACGGACCCTGTCCCTGAATGCGCGAGATTTTCGTCTCGGACGTCATCGCAATCGCCTGTCCTGCTGCCTTCATTCCATCAGTAGGGACAAACAAGCCCGGATCGGCTGCGGGTATCCCCTGCAGGCTCTCGACCGAAATCTTCGATACAACTCTGCCTGCTTCAGTTACGGTCACGATTCGAGGCAGGAGGTGACTGCCGAGTTGAGGGGCGTTCGAGTAGTCGTAAACGGCGTAGCGCCCCGGCGCCTCCGAGTGTACCCGGAGCAACCCGGATTGTGAATCGATACACTCTTCTGCTTCGTCCCATCCGCGCCCGAGAGCCGGATTCGGGACTTTACGTGAACGGGCCAGCAGGACGCAGGTAACCGGTGAACCGTCAAAGCGGGCTGTAGACGTTCGAATTGATCCACTACCTGCGTATACAAGGGACGGAAGAGGATTGAACAGCATCGCGCGCGCCTCTTGCAGGCGGAGCGGAATGGCGCTCGCGGTACCTTCAACGTAGATCGCGTTAGCCGCGAAAATCCCTGCGATGGAGTATTCGGCGGTTTTAGCTTTCCAGTGGAGACCTTGCCCCGGACCAAACACATCTTCCATCTCCCAAACCCCGTCATAGTTCGTCTCGCCGAGGGAGTCGACCGTAAAACTGACCTTGAGATCCCAGGCTTGGCGAGCATCTCGCAATGCGTAGCTATTTCGCGCCTTGGCAAGAAGCTGGAGCACCGCCTCTCGACTGGCGGACGTGCCGGCGACCTGGATTTGACCCGTTACCAGTTCCAGGGGATCACGAGGTACGGGCCCCATCCTTGGTGCACTTTGGCCCGCATTTTGGCCGACAGCCGTCAGAGCCAGCCCGCCCACGATCAACCACAACATTCCCTTTCTCAGATCGGAACCGGATATCATTTGCGTTTACCTTCTCTTATGGCTAATCCAGAATTCAGGAACCCTCGCTTCTAACACCCGCCGTCGCCGCCATCGCCTCCATCACCGCCGCCATCGCCACCACCTCCTCCATCACCACCGCCTCCTCCATCACCACCGCCTCCGCCATCACCACCGCCTCCGCCATCACCACCGCCTCCCCCAAAGGCTCCCCCATCACCACCATCGCCTCCATCCCCGCCCCCGTCGCCACCATCGCCGACGGGAGTAGTGCAGACCACCGATAAACCCTGGAGCGAAAATAATAGATTCTTCTGGGTTGGCAGACTACCGACATACGCCAGGATTGGAACGTCACCCTCACCGAGGCCGGGTGGAACCACGAAGTTGATCTGATAAAGACCGGCCCTTGAGAGCCCCACGAAGGTCGTTACAACCTGGATACCGTTAATGTAAAGGTAGAAGGGTTCGGTGATTGGCGCTGCGCCGGAAAATACTTCCCCGGCCGGGGCTGCGGGGGCCGTCGGCCCGAACCCAACGCCGAACAGTTCGACCTGGTCGCCTGGCGCCGCACCCACCGTTGGATAGCCAAAGCAATCCCCGGTTGGGCCCAGGATGTCGTACGTTCCATTACCGAAAGCTCCGGAACCGTCTGACCTGAGGATGATGGCGGTCACATGCCATGTGTCGCGCAGCAGGAACGATGGCGAAGCTGGACTTAAAGTAACCGTCGCGGCCGCCTGACCGGCGCTGGTTGTAACGACCACGGATACGTTGCCAAAGGCCGTGTCATCCGGGGCCTGCAAGTTGATTTGCCCGGGGCTAACGAAGGAGAGATACGCGGCTTTACCATTGATCGTCACGCTCGTATTGCCCAGAGACGTGGGAAAATCGCCGTTCCAAACCGCTGTTCCGCCGGCAAGGTTCGTCCCATAAATCGAGACCCATTCGCCCGGCTGAATCATATTTACCCTGCCGTACGCGGGGACGATGCCGCCGGCTTCGATGGACGGCGCCGCCTGGGCAACCGCTGGCGCCGCGCCTTCGAAATTCGGCTCGGAATTCCGCTTGGCCAACGCCAGTCTGACCGCACGGTTCAGTGAAGTATTCTCCGCACCCGCGGAGGGTTGCTCGATCGCCAGGAGAGACGGTAAGGAGACGCTTGGAGAGATGGTCAGAACCGATCCGGTAACGACGGCATAAAGTGGCCAGGGGCTCGCGTGGCGTCTCGCTACTCCGCCCACGGAGGAAGTGCGGCCAGCGGCAAGCTGAGCTTCCAGGCGTTTTTTTCGCGCAGCGCCCATGAATCACCTCCCAAAACAAGCGATTCACATCACCGACAGCAAGATGATACGTCTTCGGAATCAGGAATGGGATACCCGAATGGCGGTATATTTCACCAATTCGCCCAGTAGAGCTGTCAGCATTCAGCATTCAGCGGTCAGCTTTTAGCGAGTTGACCGCACTTCTTCAGGAGCTGAACGCTGATCGCTGAAAGCTCCCGTCCTGGAACGAATCGTTTCACTCCTTCTGGCGCTGGAACGCGAAAAGCTCGTTTACGTAAGTAAGGGCGTAGAAATCCCCTGTCTCGGCATTGTACGTGAGCGCGTTGGTGACGGCGTCCGGAAGTTGATGCGTGCCCGTGATTTCTTCGCTGGCAGGGTCAAGCTCATAAACAATGCCGTTACAGGCTCCGAAGTAAATCTTGCCCTGCAGGAGTTTCGGAGGACCGAAGACTCTGGAGCCTGCGAAAATCTTCGTCTTCACAATGCGCCGGTCCAGGTCGAGAACGTACAAGTATTTGTCGGCGGAGCCGATGTAGGCCTTGTTATCCACAACGAGCGGAACCGTATAAATGGTGTTGTCCGTTTTGACAGACCGAACCTCCTGGCCCGTTTCCACATCGATGATATAGATCCAACCGTCTGCGCAGCCGGTGACGAGCTGTCCCCGTTTCCCGTCAAAAGCCGGGGCGTGGCGGATAGAGCCTCTGGTCTCGAACCGCCATCGTAGCTCACCGCTTCTCGCGTCAAACAGGAACATCTCGTTATCGTTGCTGCCACACGCTACCACGCGCCGCTCCGGCCAGTATGCGGGGGAAGCGTGCGTGTAGCGCTTCGTCATGTACTCCCATACCTTCTCGCCGTTCTCAAGCCTGAGTGCGGCTATGCTGCCCCGCTTACCCTCGACAGCAAATTCCAGCCCGATAAAAAGAAGACCAAGTTCGGGGGCGAGCGCGGGGGACGAGCCTACCCAGTCCGAGCCGGTGAATCGCCACACTTCCGTGCCGGTTTCGGCGTCGAGACAATAGACGTTCCCGTCGTAGCTGCCAAAATAGACCCTGCCGTCGTGAACTGCCGGGCTCGACCAGATATTTTTGTGTCCCCTGGCATTGACCGCGAAGGTCCACTCCGGCGTTCCGTTGCGAGCACTAAGGCACCAGAAAACGCCACAGTCACTGCCGAAATAAACACGCTTGCCGTCGGTCGCGGGAAACGACTTCGGAACGCAGTGAAAGAAATTTGGATCAGGCGAGGCAAAGCGCCACCGGTTGTTAAAGGCAACCATAGGCCGCGGCTTCGGCCTTTCGACGGAAAGGCCAAACTCCTCGAGACGAAAGGCGGAGACAACAGGAATGCCGCGCCTCTGCCGCGACAGTCTGCCTTCCGGGCTGTCGTAATTGATAAGCACAAAGGCCGAGGCAATGGTTTTGTTTTCCTGTTCCAGGACAACTCGCGCCTTTTCGAGACTCCTTCCCGAATTCAGGACATCATCGACAATCACGATGGGAAGCCCGGTTACTGTTCCTTCTATCGAACTCCCGGTGCCGTAGGTTTTGCGCTCCTTACGAATGGTGAACCCATTTATCGGGGTACCACGCGACAACGATTTCATGATGATGGCGGAAATGAAGGGAATCGCCGCGGTCTCCATCCCGCCGACCTGAAATGGCATGAGGCCGCCGCACTCCTGCCAGAATAATTCGGCGGCCGCGTCCAGGAACTTCGCATCCATGAATAGCCGCCGCATATCGATCAGCCACTTGTTGCTATTCCCGTTCGGCGAAATTAGCCGTTGATTTTCTGCGTGCAGAATCGCGCGTTCTCGGATAGCCGATGAGACAAGGTCCCGGAGGGCAGGAGGCCCAGGTTGCCGATCCCTGACAGGCTCAGGGAGCAAAAGAATGGGATTGACGGCCAAATCCGCGTAATGCGCAGGCAGTAAGTCGAAGATGTAATGGATGCGCCAGTCGTCCGATTCGTTGTAGGACTCGTGATACTGCTTGTTGTCGAACCACCAGAGCTCTCCCTCCTTCATGCGCGCCGTTTCGCCGCCGCTCATGAGGACGCTTCCCGTGGAACTCCGGAGCACAAGATGGAAGCGGTCCCGAAGAAAATAATACGAACCTTCGTCAATATGGCGAAAGACCTGTGATTTGGGCTTCAGCCGCACGATGGTGGCGCGAGACAGATGGCAATTCATTTCCTGCGCGAACTCTGTCATGAAGGCCAGAGCTCGTGGAAATAATTTCGACACAGAGGTGAGGCCCGTCTCCTGGTTTTCGTTGATGTGCAGGTCGGGCCGGTGAGCGGCGGCTCTGATGAAAATCGTATTCGTATCGCGCTGGACCCGGATTCGGTCTTGGCGGGCAGTATCGACTAGCCACACCTGCCCTTGCGAGTTCACTTCTTCCAATAGGGGAGCGACATTGATACCGGAGCGGATGAGCTTAAAGTAGTTCACGGGGCGTTCCCCAGTCCACGACCCTTTGTTGCGACCTAGGGATCCTGTTGGGAGTTTCCACCTTGCAACTCCAGGCTGTCACTATTTTATTTCAGCAGGAAACCCACGCGGTTCCAGCCTGATCCGCCTCCAGCACGCGCCTCAGCTTGGGGCGCTGGTCGCGCACACGGCCCTATTTCTCCTCTTGACAGATGACTCGGAATACGATATAACGATATCCGATGGTATATGAATGACGAGTTGACGCCGTTCCTGCCGCTTTCACCGGCGGCTCTTCACATCCTGCTGTGCCTGGCGGCGGAGCCGTGTCACGGATACGGAATCATGCAGGAGGTCGCTCGCCAGTCCGAGGGCCAATACCGGCTCGGTCCCGGAACGCTCTACGACAATCTCCAAAAGCTCATGGACCGCGAACTGGTGGACGAGGCTCCGTGCCCGGCCTCCGACGACGATTCAAGGCGACGCTATTACCGCCTTACGAAATTGGGAAGGCGCGTTCTGGAGGCGGACATCAACCGCCTCAAGCGGGTGGTTCGGGAGGCGGGTTCGCTCCTGCGGCTGGCGCACCCGAAAAGAGCATGATGCGGCTCCTGCATCAACAGCTCCTGAGGCTGCGCCCGCCGGCATTCCGCCGTCGTTTCAGCCTCGAAATGCTGTGCATCTTCGACCACGCCACGGTATCGAACTCATTGAGGATTGGTGGATGAAGCGAGCGACGCTGGCGATTCTCGGTCTGGCTGTCGTATTGATCGCCGCCGGAATCACCTACGAGCAGACCGGCCGGCATCGGGACCGGAACCGGTATCCGCGCATCGGCCGGGCGGTGGACATCGGCGGCCGGACCCTCAACATCTACTGCTCGGGTGAAGGCGCCCCCAGCGTGATTTTCGAGGGCGCGGGCCACACCGCCGGGTACGCGTGGATCGATATCCAGGCCGAAGTAGCGAAGTTTACGCGCGCCTGCTGGTACGACCGCGCGGGTTACGGGTGGAGCGATCCCGATCCTTCGCCGCGCACGTTCAAATCTATCGCGAGCGATCTTCACGCTCTGTTACGCGCGGCGGCGGTTCCTCCGCCTTACGTGCTCATTGGCGCAACGGCCGGTGCGTTCCATGTGCGAGTCTACAACGGCCTGTACCCCGCGGAAGTCGCCGGAGCCGTCTTGATCCATGCCGACGATCCGGACGTGTTTGCGCACGAGCCCGAGTCTATGAAGGGGGGATTGGCATCCTTGCCTCCCGTGATACAACGCGTTGGGTGCAATGTCTTGCGCCCGCTTATGCTCCGGGTGGGTCTCATTCGCCTACTGGGAAGCCCCGGAGCCGGCCGACCATTTGGCCTCGCTAGTTTGACGCCCGCACAACGCCAGGAACTGATTTTTCTATCGAACAATCCCGCAACCACCCAGACTGAGGGCGAGGGCTGCGTCCTTGATGAGAGCATGGCGGAAGTGCGCGCCGCGGGCAATTTCGGGAATCGTCCCCTCGTAGTGCTTTCCGGTTCCGGACTGTTTCGGTCCCCAAGCCCACGATATACGAAAGAGATCGACGCGCTGAACGATTACTGGTTCCACGAACTCCAGCCCCGGCTTGCCGCGTTGTCCACGCGCGGCAGTCTGGTGATCAAAGAAGACGCGGAGAAGCCGAAGGCCGTGATAGAAGCTGTGCGCGACGTGGTCGACCAAGTCCGGACCGAACGGCCTTGACCTCAGCACACCGCTAGAGATGCGCGGCGGCGGCGCCTAAGATTCGCTTGCTGGAACGGTCCTGCACGAACAACACCAGCTTGAGGTTCTGCCGGTTCCAATCCGAGCGCAGATTGAGGCGGACGTCGGCGCTATAGACGCCGCCCTTTTTCGCGTCCAACCTCGCCAAAGTGTGGAGGCTGCGCACTACCGCGCTGTGGCGCAAACGATTGCCGTTGTTCTCGCCGCCTGACACGAAGGTAACCAGAGAGCTTTCCGTCACCGCGAGTAGAACGTCGGCGGTTTGTGTGCCCGGCGGAAAGCCACGAACTTGACAGGACGCGCTGTCCAACCCGGCGACCCGCAACGCCACGGTCGCGCGGGGACCCTGCGCGGCCGCTCGAATGGCCGCTCGCACCGCGTTTTCATCCGAGCCCAGAACCTGCGCCTGACCGTTGACCACCATTTGCGGCGTATATACGGTTTCGAGATGCAGCGCCTGGCCGTAATCCTGCTGGCGCGAGCTGAACAACGGAGAAGAGAAGCGGTCGCGCCATCCCGTGTTGTTCCAATAGTCGACGTGCTCGCTCAAGGGAATGACTTCCACCCCGCCGGCGGCCTGCTCGCGGTCCAGTCTGGCGAGGACGCCGTCGGCGGGGGGGCAGCTCGAGCAGGCCTCGGAAGTGAACAGTTCAACCAGCACCGGAGTGCGCGATTGAGCCGTCGCGGCCCACGCCAGGACAGCCGGTAAGGCCAGCGCCGCGAAGGTTCGTGCCATGATGGAATTTCTCCTGTAGGACAAGCTGAAGCTAAACTTTGCCCTACTGATATTTTGACGCAGCGAGGGGCGTGCCTGTGCAGTGGGAGGGATTTTTCGGGAATGCCGCGGTCGCAAAGGCCTTAGCCGAGGCGATCGAGCGGGGAAAGATTCCGCAAACTCTGTTGTTCTCGGGTCCGGCAGGAGTGGGCAAGGCGACCCTGGCGCGGCGCCTCGCGGCCCGCTTACTCGGCGATCCGGCGGGCCGAATCGAATGCGACGACCTCAGCCTGGAAGCTAATGCCGGACGGATCGACGAGCGGGAAAAGTGGCCGCCCGACAAGCGCAAGGACAATCCGCTGGTGTTCGCCTCCCACCCCGACTTCCTCACTTTCGCGCCCGACGGACCGTTGCGGCAAATCACCATCGAGCAAATGCGGCTGCTGAAGGATCGGGCCGCGCTGAAGCCTCTGCGCGGAGCATGGCGCGTGTTCCTGATCGATTCGATCGATCGCGCCAATGAACAAGCGGCCAATTCGCTGTTGAAGACGCTGGAAGAGCCGCCCCCTCATCTGATCCTGATTTTGACCGCGCGCAATGCTTACGATCTGATACCCACCATTCGCTCGCGCGCGGTGCCGTTCCATTTCGCGCGGCTCGCCGATGAGCAAATGCGCCCGTTTCTAGCGACTCGCCAGGTGGACGATCCCGAGCGGCGGCTGCAACTGGCGGAAGGATCGCCGGGGATGGCGGTGTCGATGGATCTGGAGGCTTACGACCGGCGCCGCGAGGCGATGCTTGCGCTGTTGAAGACCGCAAGCGGTCTGGAGACATTCGCGGGCTGGATGAAATATTCGGAGGCGATCGCGGCGAGGCGCACCGAGAAGCTGGACTGGTATTTGGAAGCTCTGTATTCGTTGATCGGCGACGTGGTCCGCCTGGGCCATGGAATGCCGGAGGTGCGCAATCGCGACATTCGCGGGGAAATCGAAGCGCTGGCGCGCAAGGTTTCTTTCGCATGGCTCCAGAAGATGGTGGAGCGCGTGGACGAATTGGTGGAACTGGCGCGCCGCAACATCCAAAAGACCATCGCCCTGGACGCGCTCGCGGTGGACCGATAATTCTGTCAGCTCCCAAAAACGTAGGACACCGCGATCAAAGGCGTCACATCCTGCCGCAATCCTTTGTTGTCCATGCGGAATAGCAGGTTTGCTGTGAGCAAGAGCTGGCCGAAGAAATTGTACTTGAAACCGACGGCCCCGTTGTTTAGTCCGACGGTGTCTTTGCCCGCGGTAATGGTGGGGAGGGTAAGGGCGCCTGTACCGCCGGGAATGTTCGCCGTCGTGATGGTCGATTGGAACACGCGCGGCGCGTGGACCAAAACTTGGCCCAAATAATCGAAATTGAGCGTGACGCGCTTAGTCGCGCCATAATCCGCGCCCAGAGAATAGAAGAACTGGCTGGGCAACCGGCTGGAGGTGGCCGGCCCATTCTGGATCGTCTCCACTTCGTTAATTTCAGTCACGGTAGTTCCCGTTATATTGCCTGCCAGAATGGAGCTGCCGTTCCACTGATAGCCCAGGTTCAGGTGGGGCGAGAGGCGCTTACCTCCGGAGATGGCGACGAAGGGCTTAATGCCGGGTGCTCCGGAGCCAAGGAATCTACGGGCATCGCCCGAGGGGGTGCGGACATCCAGCAGCGCAGCGATGTTTAGGCCTCCAGACTGAAAGATGGTGTCTTTAACCCGGAGCGTTACGTCGCCGACCCCGAATGCGGTACCGGTGCTGAAATAGGTGTTGTTCAATGTGCCGTTGGAGAATTCGTGAGGGTTGGGGAACGTGGGGCCGCCGGGCGACGATACGAAGGTCGGGCCAGACACTCGAATGATAGTGTCATTCGACGTAACTCCGAAGCGTACGGAGACGATGGGCACGGCGATGGAAACGTCAAGGTGGTTTGTGACGCCTACCGTGCTATACAGCATCAGTTGATCCATGTTCAGATCCAGGTTGTTGGAGGTTTGGATGACATCCGCCTCGTAGGGCTCAACCGCCCCGCCCGGTCCTGTCCCGGGTATGTGGGTGAACACGGCGGGAATGTCGTGGAGGTTGGTTCCATCCAGACTGCCGAAGCGGAATCGTTGATAACTCATCCCGAAAGAAACTTTGCCGCGGCCAATGGTCTCGGCTCGCTCGGTATAAACGGGACCGAAGCTGGTGGTGGATCGAGTGAATACACCAGCGGCGCTATCGTACTTGAAGGTAAAGCCGGAAGAGGGCGAGATAATCGGCAGGATGGCGAGTTGTGTGGCAATTGCCGTGCCCACTCCCTCATTCAACGTCTCCTGCGCCGAGCCGATGAAATGGGCATAATGCGGAAAAACAGGATTGTTATTAAGGGTCAACCCTTGCGGACCGAACAAATTCGGCAAGACACAACCCGGCTCGGATTCATGCCCCAGACACTGGCCAGTGACAATAGTGCCCTGCACAATGGGAGTTTGAGCGGGACACAAGCAGACGGCGACGAGCGGCGCCATTAACGCTGGGACCTTGCGAAAGACACGAGAAGCCGAGAGAGGCATTCGCAATGAGCTTCCTCCAATTATTAATTGACCGCATCGACGGACTGAATCACCCAACCAGATCCGTTGCGGATCAGCACGATGCGCACGCGGTTGGATGCTTGTAGCACTCTTTTCAGAATCACCTGGCGCAAAATCCGGTCGCAGTTTACCGTGGCGATATTACCGGAGATAGCCGGATCCGCGAGCGGGCGCAGGTCCATGCTTACCTCGGAAGCGTCTCTGAAGCTGCTGCGAATTTCGTCCAGAAGCGGCTTTGGGATAGAGGGCCAGATCGTCTGCAGCGCCGCCGGATCTCTGCGTTCGTAGGCCGTCTGGTAGGCATTCAGGGCGCGCGAGACAGCCTGAAAATCCGCAGCCCGAGCGTTCTTGGTTTGTTCTTCCGCCTTGGCCTTGGCCTGCGCCTGATCGTCCGCCAGGCGTTTGGCTCGATCGTCGGCCGCAAGCCTGGCTTGTTCGTCTGCCTTGGCTTTGGTCTGCGCCTGATCGTCCGACAGGCGCTTGGCTCGATCGTCGGCCGCGAGTTTGGCTTGCTCCTCCGTCTTGGCCTTGGCCTGTGCCTGTTCCTCCACAAGCCGTTTGGCTTGATCGTCCGCCGCGGGGGCAGCCTGATCCTGTTCCGCGCGTTTGGAAACCGGGGGCGCGGGCGCTGGTGGCGCGGTGGACCCCGGGAGAACCGGTGCAGCGGGTTGAGCCGGCGTTGACTGGGTGCCGGCCGCAGGCGGCGAAACCGGGGTTGGTGCGGGTGGAGCGGGAGAGGGCAGTGCTCGGGCGCTTTTAACAGGTTCGGCCTTGGCTGTAGCCTTGGCTGTGGCCTTTTCTGTATCCAGAGCGGCTTCTTTCGCAGGGTTCTTCGCAGTTGTCCCGGACCCGCGGGGCGCCGGTGCGGCAGCGCCCGGAACTGAGTCGACTCGTGGAGGTGACGGCGCAGCGGACCCTCTATAGCCGTCGGCGGGCGAGGCCACGCCAGAGTGCCGTGCGTCCGCGGGAGCCTTTGCCGGGGTCGCTCTAGAGCGTATGCCGACCCACACACCGAGAACAACCAGAGCTGCCACAATGCCGATCGCGACGGATTTCAGCGGCAAAGGTTTCTTTACGGTTGGCGCCATATCGCGAGCGCGGACCGTGACGGGCGCAGGGGTTTGCGGATTCAGAAGCTGCGTTTCAACAAGCTCAGGCGGCAGTGGCACGGGCATTTTGAGCGTCTCGGCGAGTACCGGCCGCCCGATGGTAGCGCCGAGCACCGCGTGTTCCAGTGCATTCCTGAATTCGCAGCAACTGGCGTACCGCGCCGAAGGACCTTTAGAGAGCGCTCTTCGCAGTACCGCGGTCACGTCCTCGCCGAGGATCTCGCGGTACTGGGTCACCGAGGGCGGCTCAGCGGTGGCAATCGCGTGCATGAGGCTGGCCCAGGAGTTGCCTTGGAAGGGCTTCACGCCCGTTAGCATTTCGTAAGCGATCACGGCGAGCGAGAATTGATCGGAGCGGCCGGTGACGGGCGCTGCCGTGATCTGCTCGGGCGGCATGTACTGCGCCGTTCCCACCACCGTGCCGGTGCTGGTCAGGCCCTCGTCGCTGTCGATCAGCTTCGCCATGCCGAAATCCGTGATCTTGAGGTGGCCGCTTTTGTCGATCAGAAAGTTCGCAGGCTTCACGTCGCGGTGAACGATGTGGTGAGAGTGCGCATAATCGAGCGCATCGGCCGCCGAATGCAGCACCTCTAAGGCGAACTCCACCGGCAGCAGGCCGCTGCGAGATATGTATTCACCAAGCGTGTGGCCATCAATGAACTCCATGGCGATGAACATAGGGTCGCCGGAGTCACTGAACTCATGAATGGTCACAATGTTAGGATGAGACAGCGCGCCGGCCGAGCGCGCTTCACGGCGGAAGCGCTCGCGTACTTCCAAGCCCGTGGAAGAATTTAACTCAGCACGGATCGTCTTGATGGCGACCATCCGTCCGATGGAAGGATCCAGTGCACGATAGACGATCCCACATCCTCCGCGCCCCAGTTCGCCGAGGATCTGGTACCGGCCCAGAGTTTCCACCAAAGTAGTATCGCACTTCTTTGACGTCGATCACCTACAACTCCAGAACGAATACAAGTTTCGTGATCTGGCGTGGCGCGCGCCGGCAGCGGTTTCGGTTAGTATGTGTCCAAGCTGGCGCGGATCGCACCGTCACCGTTTGGCGCCCGTCATCTATGCTGGCCAGCAACTGACGCCGGGCATGGTCTATGGTCCGCCTGTACGTTTATTTGCGGGCCCCGCTAGTGGGCAGCCGGAACGCCATGAACTGCGCCTGAGGGCGTCCGTTGATGTTGCCGCCGATCCCGATCGCGATGTATTGCACCCCATTCACCATATATGTCATGGGACCGCCGGTCGAGGGTGCCGGCATGTAGACTGCGCCGGCATCCTGCCCGGTGGCCTTGTTGTAGGCCCGAAGCATTGCACCCTTGCGGCCATCGTCCATGGTCACGACTCCCTTCTCCCCGGCGACGACCAACGTCTTGGTCACCAGCGTGATCGCCGCGCCGTTGCGCCCGGTGCGGGGAATCGTCAGGCCCTTCAAAGCGGGGTTATTGCGGACATTGTCCGGCGTGTCGCCGTGCGGGACGTGCCAGAGAATTGTGCCTGTCTTCAGGTCAATCGCCGAGATTTGCCCATAGGGCGGTTTTACCAGCGGCAGCCCTTCCACTGTCAGCACCCCTTGCGCGCCCTGCGCCCGCCCGGAAATGTACCCGACATCGGAACGAGTCCCTGAGGGCACCAGACCGATACCAATAATGCCGTGGCTGGAGCCGACATAGACCACGCCGGTCTCCGGGTCGATGGATCCGCCCATCCAGTTGGAGCCGGACAGTGATGAGGTTAGGGTCGCCCAAGGACCCTCGGCCTTGCTCACTACCGGCGGCGTAAAGATCGGCCCCATCTTGTAGTGCTTCACGATCTCCAGCGCTTCTTTGTGCAGCTCCGGAGTAAAGTCGATCAAGTCGCTTTCATCGACGCCTTGAGTCTCGTAGGCGGGAGGAGCGGTCGGGAAAGGTTGAGTGGGCGAATACCACTCGCCGGGAACATCGCCCTTCTCCACCGGACGCTCTACGATGGGCCATATTGGTTCGCCGCTTTCCCGGTTGAACACATACAGGAACGCTTGTTTGCTAGGCTGCGCTACTACGGGAACCTGCTTTCCTTTGATCAGAACATCCGCCAGGATCGGCGGCGAGGGGTTGTCGTGGTCCCAGATGCCGTGATGGACATACTGATAATGCCAGCGGCGCTGACCGGTCTCCAGGTCCAGCGCGACGAGGCTTTCGCCGAACAGGTTATTCCCGGGGCGCGGACCGCCATAGAAATCGCCCGTTGGCTCCTCTACGCCGACATAAACGACGCCGCGCGCCTCATCGATCGAGGACTGTCCCCAGGCTCCTGTATTGCCGGTGTAGGACCAGGAATCGGCCAGCCACGTGTCGAATCCCACCTCGCCCGGCTTGGGAACGGTATGGAAGATCCACTTGCGCTTACCGGTGCGAACATCGTATCCGCGCACAAACCCTTTCACATTGGTCTTGCTTGTGGGCACGCCACCAGGTTTATGCGCGGCGCCGACTACGATGGTGTCTCTGCCGATCACCGGGGTCGCATGGATGCCGATCTCACTGCTCAGCGGGTCGATCTCCTGATCGTCATCCTGTTTGAGATCGACAACGCCGTCTACGCCAAAGCTGGGTATTCGATTGCCGGTCTTCGCGTCCAGCTCAATCATGCGATACCCGATCGTGAAGTAGACGATGCGCCTATCACTATTTGGTCCGGAGCCGTTTGCCCAGTACGCCAGGCCGCGGCCTGAGAGACGGCGGGGCGAAACCTCCGCGCGTTTGCCTTCGTCCTCGCGATGGTTCCACAGCAACTCGCCAGTAGCGGCGTTGAGCGCGATTACATCGCGCCGCTCCCCGGCGGTGGAGTAAAGCACTCCATCAATCACCAGCGGCGTCGACTCCAGATTGGTCTCGGGCGCGGGACCCAGATTGGCGGTGCTAAAGGTCCAGGCCACTTCCAGCTTGGAGAAATTGCTCGAGTCAATTTGATTCAGCGGAGAATAACGAGTGTTTGCCGTATCTCCGCCATAAGAGCTCCAATTCCCGTTGGCGGTGCCCTGGGTCTTGGAGGGTATTGCCAAGAAAAAGAAGAACGCGGCCGCCCCGCTAAGGAGCGGGACAACATTGAGCAATCGCTTGGTTGTGGACCGTGACATCGTGGTTTCTCCTCTTCTCTTTTCGAACTCCCGCGTAGTGGCGCATCCGCCTGTGTGCGCGAACACGACAGAACGAGTTTATACCATCGCGGCCAATTCTCTCAGAACTGGAAGCGAGCCACTAATTGGCCCTGCCGGGGCGCGCTGAACGTGGTCGCATTATTGATGTAGCCGAAGCCCGCCGTGGTTTGGCCGGCCGCGTTTCTGGTCGGCGTGGCCAGCGGATTGGTCGCGGTGGGGTTATTCATCTCGGTCCGGTTGAATACGTTGGTGAATTCCGCGCGAACCTGCAAATTGGCTCTTTCCTTAATCCGGAAATTCCGTCCGAGACTCATGTTTTCGACGGGCCGGCGCTGGTATCGGAAATCACTGTAATATGGCGCGGCGGTCCCCCACTGTCCGGGCGCGGGATTCGACCATGCCGCCGGATTCAACACAAACGTCGTGTTGGGATCGAAGCAGTGGCAGTTAAGATTCTGCGTGAACAGCGGCACGCCGGGAACGCGATTGAACAGCGTGCTCTGGAACAAGTAAGTCGACAGACTGTTCGTGGAGGTGGCAGTGGGAATCGGCAAGCCACTAGCGTATCGTAAAAGCGTCCCGATCTGCCAATCCCGGGCGATCCAGGATACGCCTTTGTTGCTCGTGAATTTATTGCCGCCGCTCAGTTTGGGGGTCGTGTAGCCGCCCGAAAAAACAAATTGGAACGGCTGATCGAACACCGAGAGATCCTTCTGGTTCCGGCGGTTGAACGCGTCGTTAATGATCACGCCGTCGCCACGGCCGAAATCGTCCTCCACTCCTTCGGTGAGCTGCTTCGCCCAGGTGAACGCGGAGCCAAACTCCAGGCCACGCGAAAACCGTTTGGTGGCTTTCGTCTGAAGAGATTCGTACCAGGTGTCGCCGTCGGGAACGTAATGCCAGTTGGTGAGGCTTCCAAATTGGGGGAATGGCCGCAGCGACTGCGCGACAGTAGCGCTGAGCGGAAATCCGGGATAAGCGGGGCCGAACCCGCGCGAAATCGCGATAGAAGAAAGAAGGGGAGCCGCCAAAACGGACAGGTCAGCCGGGTTGCTGATCGGGAGGCCGTAGCCGGCCAAAGTCTGAGGTTGATTGGCGTTGGGAGCGATCATTCCCCCCGCGTTCCACCACGCGCCGCGGTTGCCGACATAGGTCGCTTCCACCAGCAGATCGCGCGCGATTTGACGCTGAATCCCCAGGCTCCACTGAAGCTGCCGGGCCGGTTTCCCGGCGTTTTGATCCATCAGTTGAGGAGGCGGCGCGACGGTACCTGGCAGCGGATATTGGCCGGGATTGAAATTGGGGAACGTGATCCTATACGGCATCCCATTCGCCATCGTAAAGGACGGATAGCCGTATGACGGCGTGGAATAGATGAACTCAGACCCGGTGGAGAAAGAAAGGGCGTTGTTGTCATCGGTCTTGTAGTAAGATACGCCCGCTCCGGTGCGTAGCACTGTCTTGGGCGTGATTTGATACGCCAGCCCCAGGCGCGGGCCAAAAGCAAAGGGATAATTGTGAGCGAATTCGCAGTTACAGCGGCCGCCCCCATAGCCTTCGTAAATCACTGCTCCCAATCGTCCGCCCGCGCTGGGGTTGGGGGTGCTGGGCGAAAAGATACCGTAAAAGCCGTGCTCCTCCCTCAAATACGTGGAAAAATCGTAGCGCAAGCCGTAGTCCAGGGTCAGCCGTCGAGTAACTTTCCATGAATCCTGGGCGAAGCCGGATATCGCGTGGCTTCCCATCCGAGTGGTATTGGGGATCCCGTCGTAGCCATTGTCCACGGCGCCAAGCAAAAAGCTCGCGTACGAAAATCCGACCGTGGATGGCAGGCTTACGCCATTCAGGGCCGGCATTCCGGTTTCATTCGGGCTGAACTCCAGCCATCCGTTGGTATAGGTTTCGTTGAAGGCTTTGTACCCATCGGCTACAAATTCGCCGCCGAACTTATAAGTATGATTATTCTTGACCCAGGTCAAGCTGGTGTTGGCCGTGGGTTTGTAATATACCATGAAGAGCGCGTTACCCGGGCCCATGCCGGCGGCCAAACCGCCTTGCGCCTCGCTCAACCCTCCGATCACCGGAAACAGGTTGACGTTGGTGCCCGTTAAGCCTAGCTCCTGCTGGGGATTGAAAGAGGCGTCGGGCTGATTCAGGTGCATGTCCACCAGGCCCGCCCCGAAATGGAGCAGCAGCGTGGGCGCAAGGGTTTGGTCGAAATTCAACCGGACCGTGTTGGTCCCAATGGCGGCCGGGACTCCGCCGGTTATGGGCGGGGGCAGAACCGTTGCGTTTGGCGAATGGTAATCCGTGAAGGACCAGTATCCGGAAAGTTTGGACCTCGGCCCTAGCAGGTAATCGATTTTTACGGAAGGGATGTAGCTGACTTTGGGATTTGAATACGTGGGCAAATAATTGTTCACCAACCCCGAACTAGTGGGAAGGGGAATCAAGTTTTGAATCTTGAGCGCGACAGGATCCATGTCGGTCGCAGGAATCATGTTACCGGGAAACGGATTGCGGTACGTCAGTCCACCCGAGCTAAAGTCTGAGTTCGGATCGTAGATCGTGTTTTCGAGAATCGGACGGCCCAGTCCATCCGTGCCCAAGTTGCGATTCGTAAGGGCCGGGGCGAAATTCCCGCTGCGGTACGCCAGCGTCGGTACGGTGGTGGTGACATTATTAGTGATCACGGTTTCACGGAACTGTTCAAAGCTAAAGAAGAAAAAGGCCTTGTCCCGGCCGTTGTAATGGGGGAACCTCACGGGCCCGCCGAGGGTGAACCCGTAATCGTTTCTCCGCTGGCGCGGGCGCAACAAGCCGCCGTCGCCGTTATTGGTGAACGGCGTTCCCGCATTCAGCGCTTCATTCACGAAATACTCGTAGGCGCTTCCGTGAAATTGATTCGTGCCGGACTTCATGGTGACGTTGAATAAACCGCCGCCTACCTGGCCAAATTCCGCCGCAAAATTGCTGGTCTCAATCGCGAATTCCTGAATCGCGTCCACGCTGGGCTGCACCTCCGATTGCTGCTCAAACCAGCCGTTGGTGGCGTCCTGGCCCTCGATGCGCATGGTTTGGGTGTTGGCGGGCGTTCCGTTAATGCGAATATCGACGTCGGGCGAATAGGTGCTTCCGGGCAGCAATTGGACCACCGCGTACGGGTTGCGCAAGCCGGCCTGGCCCGCATTGGCCCCAATGGCCATCACCGGAAGGCTGTCCATGGTGCTTATGGCAACGTTATGGCTCAACTCACCGCTTTCGGTTTTGAGCAGCGGCGCGGCCTCGGTGACGGTTACCGATTCCGTGCTGGAACCAACCTCCAGCACAATATCCACGCGATAGACCTGCGCGACCTCCACGATGACGTTTGGCCGGACGTACTTCTTGAATCCCGGCGCGGTCGCGGAAAGCTGGTATTGTCCGGCGGGCAGTTGCGCAAGCGTGTAGTTCCCGGTGGCGGAAGTGCCGGCCTGATACACGGCGCCGGTTTCCACATTTTTAATTTCGACGGGCGCGGAGGCGACTACCGCTCCAGCGGGATCGGTAACCGTTCCGGTGATTGTTCCGCGGTCGCTTTGCGCAAAAATCGCGCCAACCAGAGCAAGAAAAACCATCGGGATTGAAAATGTTTTCACGAGATCTCCTTTTGAACAAGACACCATCGGACAAATCTAAATCGCCGAAGGTCCGTTGTCAAGGGGCGAAATTCGCCGTTTTTGCATGCAGAATGGACGCCATTGGTGGTGAAGGGGTATCAGCGCACGAACAAGCTATGATCGTTGACAAGAACGAACCCCTGGAGTAGACTGCTTCCAAAGTCTCGTTGAAGGGGGCGTTTGGACCAGGTCCATTTGAGCCGGCACGCTGGACCCGCGAATCCTGTTTTCGCCTACGGCCGGCGGCCTATGCGCTCTCCAGCGTCGCAAAATCGATGTCCAGCCAATTGATTTTAAGTGAGGGAGTGAATCGTATGCGCTTCACGGCAATTGCACTGAGTTTTTTCCTGATTCCGGCCGCCGCACTGGCTCAAGCCGGGGGCACGATTACGGGAACGGTGGTCGATCCCGCGGGAGCCGTAGTCGCCAATGCCGCGGTCGAAGCCGCGAACACCGCAACCAATGCCAAGTATCCCGTAGCGACTTCGGCTACCGGGAATTACACGATGAGTGAGTTGCCCCCGGGCGTCTATCAGATGACGGTTACCGCGCCGGGCTTCAAGAAGTTTGTGCGGCCGGGCCTCGAGGTGCAAGCGGCCCAAACCATTCGCGTGGACGCTGCTTTAGAGGTCCGCGCCACTACCGAAGAGGTCACCGTCGCCGCGGCGGCTCCCTTGCTCAAAACGGAAAGCGGCGAGTTAAGCCAGACCGTCTCCACCGAAACCATGGACGAGTTGCCGCTGCTCCAACTCGGCGCGGACACTTTCGGCGTTCGCAACCCCTACGCCGCGACGGAGATGCTGCCTGGGGCGCTGGCGCTGGGTCCGAACAACGCTTCCGTGGGACTTGTGGTGCATATCAACGGCAACCCATACGGGACCGAGACGGCGCTGGTTGACGGCATGAACAACACCAACCCCATGGCGCAGTATTCCCAACAGGAAAACCAGGCCAGCCAGGACTCCATCCAGGAGTTCACCGTGCAGGCCAGCAACTACTCGGCCGAGTACGGGCAAACCGGCGGCGCGGTGGTGAACATGGTCATGAAGTCGGGCACGAACCAATTCCACGGCAGCCTTTACGAGTATCTGGAGAATGCGGATTTGAACGCGGGGGTGCCCTTCACCAATAACGGCAATGGCCAATTGTCGCGCCCTCAGACAAACCGCAACGACTATGGCTTGACTCTCGGTGGTCCGGCATGGATTCCCAAAGTTTACAACGGCCACGACAGGACGTTTTTCTTCTTCGGTTGGGAGCAGGAAATTCAGGATAAGATCGCCCTGCCGGCCCCGATCACGATTCCCACGGCAGCGTACCAGGCGGGCAATTTCAGCGGCGCTATAGCGGCCGCGGGGAATCATGCTATCGGAACCGATCCCACCGGCGCCACCATCCTCGCCAATGAGATCTTCGATCCCCTTACCGCTCACGCCGCCGCGAACGGACAAATTGTCGCCAATCCATTTCAGGGCAACATCATCCCGGCCACGCGGATGGACCCGGTTTCCCTGAAGATCCAGGCTCTGTACCCCAAGCCGTTCTGCATCGCGGGCGGCATATGCAATGTCAACAGCGCCCTCAATAATTTCCAGAATACGGAGAATGCAGGCCGGACGATCCTTATTCCCTCGCTCAAGCTTGATCAGATCATTGGTACCAAAGACAAGCTTTCCTTCTACTGGAGCAGCTTGGGCAGCCCCTGCTCGACCTGCTTCGGCGACGACGGGCTGCCTCAACCCATTTCCGGGTCCTTCGGCGCGGCGACCTCCACGAACGTCGAGCGCCTGAACTACGATCACACCCTCACGCCGACGGTTCTGTTGCATCTGGGCGTCGGTTTCAACTACGACGATCTGGCACGCCCGTCCGTGACCCCCGTTTACGATTCTTGCGGTAATCTCGGTCTCTGCAGCCAGGCCTTCACGAGCCCGACGTCATTCCCCGACGTCACCGGCCTCCTCAATAGCTTGGGCGGCGGCGCAACATTTGCCGGCCCCCCTGTCCGCGCCGACGACCTTTATTCGGTCTTCAACAACGTCGCCAGCCTGACCTGGGTCCGCCGGAATCACACCTTAAAGTTCGGGGGAAGCCTGGACCTCACGGGATTTTACGAGACAGGCGTCGCCCAAAAGAATTTCGCCTTCTCCGACGCGGAGACGGCTGAGCCCTACCAGGTGAGTCTTATAAATGGAACGAGCTCCTCTAATCCGAAGTTCCACGGCCTGCTGAGGCTAAATTGAAGACACTGCTGGCACTTAGCCGGAAACGGCCCGGAGGCTACTGACTACGAGGCGCCAAGCCGACGCGGATGCCGAGCAGGGAGAAGGCGCGCTGCTGGAGGGGCGTG
>DATDGT010000072.1:0-40954 GCA_036521975.1 Bryobacteraceae bacterium | reverse complement strand
CCACCGAGTCCAACGACAATGAAGCACGCCCACAAGGCGCCGCGAGGCAACTTGGCCTTTGCTACTCAGCGGGGCAGTGAAGGCGGATTATGAAATAGGAACGACAATTCGATAACAGTTATTTGTGCGGCCGGACTAAGTTCCGATCGGAAGCCCACGAGCGAAAGTTTTGGGAAACGCACGACTCGACCACTTATCTGGATTGGTCGAAGGCCACCCCCGCTCGCTTCCCCAACCTAAAGCCGTCGACGAAATCGATCTCTCTTCGCCTGCCGGTCGCCTTGCTGGAACGCATAAAGGTGGAGGCCAGCAAGAGAGACGTCCCGTACCAGTCTCTTATCAAAATCTGGCTTCAGGAGAAGGCCGGGTAAACGCTATTGGGAGCAGCGGTTTCTCGCTCGAGTCAGAACGAGACTTCCCTTAGAAAGATACGCGGAAGCGGCGCTTGAAAATCAGCGCGCTGACCATGGACACCACCAGCAGCCAGATCAGCCAATGAAGATCCATTCCGAGTGCGTGAACGCTGGCCGAAGGGTAGGAGATTTCGATCCAGTCCACCGGGCCGTTTGAAATCGGGGTTTCGCCTGGGTGCCAGATCAGATCCCAGAGCGAGGCGACGCGGCGGTCGGAGACGTACTGCGGGCCCGAGCCCGCGCGAATGTTCTTGGCCACAGCGCCGGAGGGGAACATCAGTTCAAGTTCGCCATTGGCCGGCTTAAGCGCGCGCACGCGCCAGCTCACCTCGCGGGTTTCGGGGATCCACACCGCGGGCGTTTCCACTGCGATTCCCGCGGGAGCTTGAAGATCAGGAACATTCTCCTTGGAAGGGGCCCCGTCTTTCAAATGCGCGGTGACGATGGCTTCGCGGCCGACGGGAATCGGCGAGCGGCCGTAATAACACTCCATTTCCGTCAGGATCAGGATCATCGGAACGCTGGCCACGACCGCGGGGACAAGCATCAATCCGATATACTTCGCATTGGCCGCGAGCAGGCCCACCTGCGCCCTCCAGATCAGCGCCGGCTCGTCCGTGAACAAGCGCATTTCGTAGAGATGCGCTTGCAGACGAGCTTTGACTTTCTTGATGGCCTCTTGATTGGAAGTCCGGCCGAAAATCCACAACATGCCGATTCCTAACAGCACGCTTATGGGGATTAAAGTGACCAGGGGATGCACCTACTCCAAATACCCCAACCCTTGCAGCTTCTTGACAATTTCCTCGTCCGATTCAGCGTCCTCCAGCTTGGCTAGTTCTTTCGCAAGAACGTGCTCCACGAACTCCTCGGGTGAGGAATAACCCGCCGCTTCGCTGCAGCGTTTGACTCGCTGGAACGTAGATTTTTTCAGTTTAATGCTGGTATTGAACATAATTCCTCAATAAATAGAATGGCCGATCATGCCGGGACCCGGTCCCACGCCGAAAATCTGGAGAAGTGAAACGGTCAGATCCCAGATATGCGGATCGGATGCGGCGCTGGCGCGGTTGCTAATGAGAACGCCGGGGACGAATTTGGCCCAAATACAGTGATCGGCACGCCATTCGTCGTTATTATCCACCACCACGTCCCCAGGCACCGCGCCCATGGCGCTCTGCGAGGAGCCGCGATAGCCCGGCATGTAGCCGACTAACAGATCGGGCGCTTTGTCGAGCATGTTCCCGTGAAATTCATCGTGGGTCACCGTGATGCCGCCGATCATGGGTTTCCCATTCAAGGGGTCTTTGGCGTTTAGAAGTTTTTCGACCAGCTTCTTCATCACCGCGTCCGCCTCCAGGCCTGGCGCGACCGTGCCCTGCGGCTCGCGCCCTTGCAGATTCAAATACAGAGCGTTCAAACCGAACGCATACGCTTCCGTTCGAGACCAATCGACATGCGGGAACAGTTCTTCGTCGCCCACGTTTTTGGGATCGTCGAGCGTCAGAAATCCTTCCTTCATCAGCCAGGTATTCAGATGCATTGCGCGATCGAAGCGGGCGAAGCCGTGATCGGACATCACGATCAATGTGGCATCCGGCGCCATCCTCCTCACCCAGCCCACGGTCTGGTCCACAACCTTGTAGGTTTCCAGAAGCTCGTCGTCATACTTACCCCACAACATGTGCGAATCCTGATCGATGCCGAAGAAGTGGAAGAACAGGAAGCCGTCGCGGAAGCGCTCCATTTCGTGGCGTAGAAGTTTCAAATGATCGCCCGAAACCTGGCGGCTTTGCGCGATGTATTCGTCGCGATTGAAGACGCCGTGCCGCCACGCCGCAGTATCCTGCGGCATGCCTTGCGTGTAAAACAACCCGACTTCCTTCGCAAGCTGTTTGCTGTAGGAATCGGGCGCCGTTATGGGAAGCGCGGGGTCGGTGGGGTCGATGTTGACGGGAGAAACGTAGATCTCGAAATTCGGATGAAGCTTCTTGGCGTAAATTCGGAACATCCCCGATTCGCTGGCCAGAGCGCGGATGAATGTGAATTGCGCTTGAATCCAATCCGACCATTCGCCTTCTTTCAGCACCACTTGCGTATCGCCCAAGTCGAATCGCGCGACCGGCTTTTGTGGATCCACGTGCGCGGTGACATTGACATAGGTGGGAGCTTTGTCCTTACGGAGGGAATTGTCGGGGCCGGGAATATGCAAGACGGCCGAATGATCTTTCAGATCGACATGCACGATGCGCCCGCCATACAGCTCGTGGCTCGCCTGAGAAGCTTCGTCGGTGAAGTAGGTGAATTCGCCCTCGGTGCCGCGCAGATCGGGCGCGCCCATTCCGGCGATGCCGATGCCGTCGTCGCAGTGGACGGGAGGGAAGTCGGTGGGCATGCGGATCACGTCGACCCTGATATGATGCTCGGCGAGCATCTGCCAAAACGGCTTGCCCGCGCGGAAATTGGCGACCTTGCCGGAGGAAATGGGCAGTTCGTAATCGCCCATGGAGATGGTCTTGGCGCCTTGGGCCGATTGCGCCATGGAAAGATACGGCGCCAGCGTTTTGGGATCGCGATGGACAAAATCGAAGATTCCGTGGCCGCCGGGATCCATGCCCGTGATGAAGGTGGACCAGGCGACGGGGCTTTGCGGCGGCATGGTGGTCTCGAGGCGCTTGAACTCGCCCTCGCGGCGGAGTTGGTCGAGATTGGGGAGAGAGGACCAATGCTGCTCGACGAAGTTAGGATCCATGCCGTCGATACCCAACACGATGACTTTCTTGCCGCTGGCGATGACATGTGTGCCCGCGCAGCCGGCAAGCATCAAAAGGCCAGGTAGGACAAGCTTCAGCTTGTCCAGGCTTCGTAAAACAGATACGACAAGCTTCAGCTTGTCCAGGCGTAAAACAGGGGGTAAGCTGAAGCTTGCCCTACTCACGCCAAAAACAGGGGTTTGCCTTCCATCCATGCGGGCTTTTTCACTCCAAATAAATCGAGCGCCGTGGGCGCTAGGTCCTCGATTCCGGGATTTTCGCGACTGATTTTCCGGTTGGAAAACAAGACGCCCGGAACCAGCTCGGGATCCACCGAATGATCTCCACTCCAGGCTTTGCAATTGTCCTCGAAGACTTCGGACGTCACTTTTCCCACGGCCGCGTCCCAAGACGTTCGATAGCCGTCGTTGTATCCGACGATGAGATCCGGCGCTTCGCCCAGATAGGGACCACGATACAGATCGGCTGCGGCGTAGACGGTGCGGATGCCGGCTTCGCTGCGCGCTTCGTCGTGCAGTCCGCTGAGCTTTTCGATCAACTCTTTTCGCAGCCGCTGGGCTTCCTCGCCCGGCTCGACGATTCCCTGCGCCTCGCGGCCTTTCAAGTTGAGATACATTCCGCCCAGCCCGAGCGTATATGCGCGCGTCCGGCTCCAATCGACGCCTTTGAAATATTGTCCGCTTTCCGTTGCGCCGTCCTTCAGAACCATGTAGCCGTTCTGCAGCAGCCAGGAATTGATATTGATTCCGCGGCGGAAGGAACAGAAACCGTGGTCGGAGAGCACAAACACCACGGTGTCCGGATCTTCGTGCTGGAGGGCCAGGCCTACCAGCCGATCCATGCGTTGATACAGATCCTCGATCGTGCGCGCGTAGGGATGGTTCGCGTCGCTTCCTTGTCTTTGGCCGTCGAGAAAACGATAGAACATGTGCTGCACGCGGTCGCTGGTATCGAATACGCAGGCGACCACCCCGCGGCGGGTTTTCTCCAGAGCGTTGCGGAACATGCGTTCGCGCTCGTCCATCAGCGAATAGGCTTGCTTGAGGAATTCGTCTTCATCGATGACACCTTCGTTCAGCGCCCAGGTGTCTTCGGCCATGCCGAGCGTCGAAAAATCGCCGAGCAGCTTTGCCAGATAAGCCGCGTAATACGAGGGATAGCTGATCGGAAGCGCCGGGCGCTCCGGGTCGATCTGGAGCGGCGTCACGTACAGCGAAAAATGCGGATCGATTTCCGTGACCAGGAATCGGGCGATGCCATGAACTTTGATCCCCAGCGACGCCTTGAATTTCAGCTTCACCCAAGGCGTGTAGTTTCCGGGGGTCAGGGGATAGGAGGCGTCCTGAATTTCGAGCACCGGAGTTTTATCCATTCGGACACGGAAGGGGATGCGCATCACGCCGGCGTTTTCCACCAACAGGTCGTCCGGGCCTTCAAGCGCCCCTTCGAAACCATCGGCCACGCGCTTGAGCGGATAGCGGCTGCCGCTTTCGAAGGTGGCTTGCTCCACGCGCGTGGTGAATTGCGAAAAGCTGCCCTGGGTGCCGCGGAGATCGGGCGTCGACATGGCGGAAAGCAGGCGGCCATTGAATTTATCCGGGGGGAACGTGATGGGTACGCGGATGATGGTCGAGCCGATCTGCTGCTGGCCTAAGAGCTTCCAAAACGGCTGGCTTTTGCGTTTCAACTCGACCTGAGCGCTGGAGAGCGGAATACGGAATTTGCCGAGCTTCAGAATTCGCGATGGTTTGTGGACCTGCGCGGCGGCCAATTCCGGAACGTAGCTTTTCAGATTGCGGTTGAGGAAATCAAAGATGTTGTGCCTGGCCGGATTCACGCCCGTGGCGAAGGTGGACCAGGCGACGGGGGAGAGCGCAGGAAAGGTCGTGCGCAGGCGCGAATAGGAGCCTCTTTCCTTGAGTCGCGCGAGATTCGGGAGGTATCCCTTGGCCATGAATTTTTCGGTGAGCTTGGGATCGAGACCATCCAGGCCGAGGAAGACGATTTTTTTCACTCGCGCGTTGCGGAAACCCTCGGTCCGGCGCAGGAGCCGCCAGGCCATGCGGAAGGGCCATGCCAAAAGCGAGCCGACGCTCAAGAAAAATCCGGCGAGCAGGCTGAGAAAAGAACCGAGGAAAGCGAATCCCGCGCCCGGGCCGACGTATGCAAGCTGAGGCTGGAGGGCGGGCTTCAGCCCGCGCGGCGCTTCAGCCTCGCTCTCCGAGCGTGACTGAAGTCCCGCGCGGACTAAAGTCCGCCCTCCAAAAGCGTCTTCGAGTTGGTGAGTCGACCACAGCAGCGCCAGCGCCAGCAACGCCGCGGAGACGCCGCGCTTCATCGAAGCCGGCCCTCGACGAACGGAACTTCCCATACCTTCTCGTGATAAATCGGACCGTGACCAAAGTAGCCGTCTTCTCCGAACAACTCACCGTGATCGGCGGTGATGGTGATGAAGGTGTTCTTAGGAACTGTGTCGAATAATTCCTCGATCACGCCATCGAGATATTTGACAGCCGTGATTTGACGGCAGCGCAATTCCCTCAGCTTCTTATTATCGAAGAATTTGTCTTTTTTGACGATCAGTTTGCCGCCGACCACTTCATCGTCCAGATGCTTGAAGACGCCGTGGACGCCGCTGATGCGCGGCCATTGATCCGGCGGCTCGTCAGGAAGCGCGTAGGGATAATGCGTCTCGCCGACGTTCAACAAAAAGAAATTGGGCTTGTCCTCGGCGAAGCGCATATCGCGCACCATCGCCCGCATGTCGTTATGCTTGTCCATCAGCCGGTACGTGTCGAAGCCGGTGTTGAGGATGGTTTTGGGATTCAATACCGGCAGCGACACCATCGCATTGGTACGATAGCCCAGCGTGTCGCGCAAAAATGTCGGCAGGAATAATTTGGGAACCAGCGAGCGAAACTCGATGTCGTCGCGGCCCAGACGGGCGTTGAATTGGAGGAAATCTTTTTTGTAATATTCCGAAGCGTACACGTGGCGGGGGCTCGAGTGCGGCATCAGGCCGATCAACAGATTGTAATGCGAAGGCGAAGTCCAGGACGCATAAGACCAGCGTTTCTCAATCTTTCCCAACTTTTCTATGTGCTTGGGCTTGGCCGCGATCCACGAATCATAGCGGCAGCTATCGAAGACGACCAGGACGAAATTGTTAGGCGTTTTCCCGGGCGCTGGCGCGCGGGGCTTGCGGGATTGGCTCATCGGGCGTGACTCCATCGAGAGTGAAGTCAGGACAAAGCAGTTGGAGTACCAAGCAGGCGATTCAGGATTTGGCGGGCGACGCGGAAGCACCGATTTCCTTCGCTTTTTCCGAGGGATACAGCGAATCGAGAGCGGCAAAGCGGAAATCCGAAACCAACCGCTCAAGCTTTTTGGGCATTCCCCGTATTCCGGTATAGGTGCGAACGCGCGAAGCGAAGCCCTGGGCCAGCCGCGGATGATCCGGATCGGTCTCCCAAGGGTGGAAGTAAATGCAAGCGGGCTGATGTTCGCTCCCATTCAAGCGGCGGATTCCGGCGGCTGTGTAGGGATAGGGAAGAAGGCGCAAGTACGCTCCGCCGCCTACCGGCGCGAGCGCGCCATGAGCCAATTGGCAGGTGGCGATGGGAATTTCGAGAATCTCGCCGGAAGGCGTTTCGAGTGTATGAGCGTGACGCGCGAACCCCGGAATGCCGTAGCGGTCGTGAGCGATGGGATATATGCTCGAATCACAGACTATGCCGCATTCCACCAGGATTTCCAGCGCCCACATCGATCGGGCGGTGATGGAATAACTGGGCGCGCGATAGGCGCGAGCGGCCACGCCCGAGGCTTGAGCGATCGCATCCAGGGCACGTACGGTGTCCTCCCGGAACTCCTCTGCCGTGAGGTCAAAGACCAACTGGTGCGCATAGCTGTGGCAGCCAAGCTCATGCCCCGCCGCCGCAATGCGGCGTATGAGAGAGGGGTGCCTTTCGGCGACCCAACCCAAAACGAAGAAGGTCGCCCGGACCGAGTGACGCTCCAACAGATCCAGCACCCATTCGGTCTGCGATTCTACGCGCGAGGGGAGGGAAGGCCAGCGATCCATTCCGACCGATCGCTGCACTTCGGTCGGGTGGAAATATTCTTCGACATCGATGGTGAGGAGGTTGGAGATAGGCACGGCGTTTTAACCGCGGCGAAGACGCAGAAGCCGGACTGCTCCGCTGTAGAGCAGCGAAAAGAAGCTGAGAACCACCTGGTCGGCGATCCGCTGGAACATAGAAAGCGCGGGTTTTAGCGCAAGCGCGCTGCCATGCCGCCAGGTCCTATTCTGTTGAAAGCGCCGGGTGCTTTGCATTCCGGAGGGGTGCTATTGATCCGAATTTCGTTCCAAATTTCCGAAAGACTAGCATTGAGTACCGACTCCTCTGTTGAAAGGCGCCGACGGCGCCGATATGATGGCCTAAGAGTTGCTTTTCAACGTAAAAACACATCATGCGAATCGCGAGCGATCGAGTGGACGGGACGGGACGTTTTGAAAAGGGCGCTTTGGTCTGGTTTACCGGACTCAGCGGCTCGGGAAAAAGCACATTGGCGCAGGCGGTGCTTGAGCGCCTGATCGCGCAAGGCCACCGCGCCGAAATTCTGGACGGCGATACCATCCGGACGCATCTCTCCAAGGGCCTGGGGTTCAGCCGGGAAGACCGGCTGGAAAATATCCGCCGCATCGCCTTTGTAGGGAATCTGCTGGCGCGGAATGGGGTGATTGTGCTGGCGCCGGTGATCGCCCCTTACAGTTCGATCCGCGAAGAAGTGCGCCGCAGTTCGCATTTGTATCTCGAGGTGTACGTGAACGCGCCGCTCGAAATTTGCGAGCAGCGCGATCCCAAGGGTCTGTACAAGCGCGCGCGGGCCGGCGAAATCGCTAACTTCACCGGTCTCGACGATCCCTATGAGCCGCCCGAATCTCCCGAAGTGGAATGCCGCACGGACCTGGACGGCATCGAGATCTGCGCGGATCAGATCCTCGACAGGATCGCCACGGCCCTGGATTTACCCGCCCGCCTAGGGGTTTTAGCGTAAATCTCGGGAAATAAGTTCGTACTAAGACAATTTATTTGTCACATTAAGCCGCGCATGGGTCACAGAATGCTCTTTTACAGAGCATGAATAAATCAAAAATTGCGCTCGCCTGCGCGCTTGCCGCCATCCCCGCCTGCGCGAATCCCTTGACGCTAGACTGGGTCAGCCCGGGAAATAATCCCGTGGGTTATTACTACGTAAGTCCTTATACGGCCGAAATCCAAAGCACTGGCCAGCTCATTACACTCTATTGCATCGATTTCAACCACGAGGTTGCGCCGCCCCTGGAATGGCAGGCGAATATTCAGGTGCTGGATCAGGCCAATGTCCCCTCGCTGCAATATGGAAACTCTACTTCCGACACCGGCTACAGCATTTGGCAGGATTACGAGGCGGCGGCCTGGCTGATCACCCAGATGACGGGAACCACGAACCCGCAGCAGCAGGCCATCGATCAGTACGCGGCCTGGGAGATTTTCCTCTATCCATCGAATGTCTCGAACTGGCAGGCCTCGATGGACACCCAGGGCGCGACCTTCGTCTCCGAAGTCGCGGCGCAATATAACGCGGCGTTCAACGTCGTACAGAACGGCTACACGCCCACCGGTTGGGACGTGGTGACGCCCGATCCGGCGGGACTGTCGACCAGCACACAGGAATTCCTTACTTTCGCGTCCACGCCCGAACCGGGCTCGATCATCCTGCTCGGGACGATCCTGGTGGCGGTGGGCACGATCACGCGGATGCGGATGACCAAGCGTCGGCAGTAATAGCCGCCGAAGCAGTCCCCGTCCGAAACACGACCGTGCGCCGGGGAATCTCCCGGTTATAGAAAAAGAACTGAGCGGCCGTACCGTCGCCATCCTGTCGTCAATGCGGGTGGAAGACGGGTGGATCGAGAGGTCGTAGTCGACGGCAATCTGGTGACCAGCGGATATCCCGGCGTTCAACCAGAAGATGCGGGAATTGTTTAGCGCGGCTGTCCCTGCCGGATCTTCCAAGGCGTGACTACCTGACGCTTTCGACGATCAGCGTCACTGGCCCCTCGTTCACCAACGACACGGCCATCGTGGCTTGAAAGACGCCGGTCTCAACCTTCAGTCCCGGCCGCCGCGCCACGGCGACGAAATCCTCATACAGCGCGCGCGCTTGTTCCGGCTGCGCGGCCAGGTCGAAGCTCGGGCGCCGTCCCTTTCGAACGTCGCCATATAAAGTGAATTGCGAGACGATCAGCAGCGAACCGCCCGTCTCCAGTACACTTCGATTCATCTTGCCGGCCTCGTCGGAGAAAATCCGCAGGCCCAGGATCTTTTCCGCGAGGAATTCGGCATCTGCGCTGGTGTCGCTCTTCGCGACGCCCAGGAGCACCAGCAAGCCCGGACCGATTTCCCCCATGACCGCGCCGTCCACTTCCACTCGCGCCTGGCTCACCCGCTGCACGACCGCCCGCATAGGTTTCGAGAGAGCGCACAGGCCGCCGGGCGCGGCGTCAAACGAAATGAGAAGCTCCGCCGGCTTGGCCGCGCTCGGCGAGTCCGTTGTGCGCGAGTTTCTCCAAAGTACGATAGCAGAACCGAGGGGCACGGGGGAAGCGATCCTTGATTCCGTGATGCGATTAAGGGTTGCCGGAGTAGACTGAAAAAAAGGGTTTCCCTCCATGCAACGGCTCGCTTTACTCATTCTCGCGTCCGCGTTGGCCATCGCACAGAACAAAGACGCGCAGGCCAAATCCGTCGATGTGACCGCCGGCGATTGGGTGGATACGGGAATCGATCTCCGCGCGCAGGACGTAGTGGTGATCACCGCCTCCGGCTCACTCACTTTGGCGCAGGGGCGCACCACTGGTCCAGCGGGCTTGGCGCGGGGATTTCGCGATCTGCTCAAGGCCTATCCGGTGAACGACGCCGGTTTGGGCGCGCTGATCGGACGCATCGGATCGAGCGATGTCGCGGTGCCGTTTCTGGTCGGCGAGGCCAAGCGTCTGGAAGTTCCTCGCGCCGGCCGTTTGTTTCTATCGATCAACAAATCCGGCAACGATAGCGTCGATGGGACGTTTCACGCGATTGTCGAATTCCAATCGCGCGGAAGCGACCAGCCCGTCTCCATTGAGAGCTTGAAGCTGCCAGTGGTTACCAAGGAAATGATCGACCGCATTCCGCGGCGCGTCATGGACGCCGAAGGCAACCCCGGCGACAACACCAACTTCGTCCTTCCCGGAAGCGAGCAGAAGGTGCTCGCGGCCTTTCAAGCGGCGGGGTGGGTGAAGGTGGACCGGACCAAGCAATCCGCCCTTGAGCAGGGCTTGCTAGCAACCCTCTCTAAACAGGCGTATCTGCAGTTGCCGATGAGCGAACTGATGCTCTTCGGACGCGCGCAGGATTTCGGACTGGCGCACGCCGAACCTATCGCGGTGGTGGCGCAGCGTCATCACTTGCGCCTCTGGAAAGCGCCGTTTCAAGTGGATGGGCAGGACTTGTGGGTAGGCGCGGCTACTCACGACATCGGCTTCGATTACGATGCGCGCAACAAGGGCTTCAAGGAATTGATCCCAACCACGCACAAGATCGATCCCAACGTGGACGACGAACGCGAATTCGTCGCGCGCAGTTTGGAAGAGACGGGGCGAGTCGCGAAGCTTTCCTACATCACCCCTGCGCAGCCATCCAAGGAGGCGAAGACGGCGACTGGCGCAACGTTCCATTCCGACGGGCGGGTGTTGGTGATCCAGTTGATTCCATAGCTACTGGCTCTGATATGGGCTTGGGTTTCCTGATAATCTCAGAGCGAACGTGGCAAAAAGCAACGGCAACCAACCCGTAACGCGAAACGAACTGAGAGAGGAACTCCGCGCGCTGGAGCAGCGGCTGGAGGAGCGCCTGATCCAAACATTTATCCAGCTCATAGCGCAGACAAAGACGGAGATCCTGGAGAAAAACCCAGGAGCAGGTGCGCGACGCTCAGACGGAGTTGCTGCGCGGCTTCGAGGTGTTCTTCAAGAGTCAAAACGTCCAGTTTCGGAACCTCAAAGCCGATCAGTCGAATCTCGACGCGGCTACCGATCTGCGCCTTAGAGCGATGGAGGACCGGTTTGTGGCAGATCGAAAAGCGGCTGGCCCCAGATGTGTCGAGCCCCACTCGAAAAGGGCGGGGTTCGAAATAGGATTTGCTATGCGGAAACGCTCGAACTGGATCCGCGCGACAATTTGGCCCGCGCGCGGAGTATCGCCGGAGCCGTCAGTCGAGATTTCTGCTGTTGATGGGCGTCGGCTCCGCTCGAAGGAGAGGTTCCTCAAAAGCGGAAGCGCGCCACGAGTTGACCTGAGCGTGGAGTATCACCCGCGCCCGCGGCCGTGCCGATGAATCCGTAACCGGCCGTCAGGATCCCGTTGCCGTACGATGTCGGCGTGGTCAAACTGCTGTCGCTCGGCAGCGAATAGAAGTGGCGGTTAAAGATGTTCTGGAACTCGGCACGAAATTCAAGGTTGTAACGGCCCTCCTTGTCGAAGACAAAAATACGGCCGAGGGACATACTCTCGGCGGGCTCCCGCATCCAACGGAAGTCGCTTTGTATCGGCGAATCGGGAGAGAACTGCCCTACCGGGGTTTGCACGAACGCCGCTGGATTGAGGACCAGTTGCTCTTGCGCGTTGAAACAGTGGCAGTTTGGAGTGATGCCCGAAGCAAAGAGAGGGACCCCTGGAACCCGCGTCGCATAGGTGGTGGTGTTGGGCAACTCGCTGCTAAGGCCGTTATTGGTCCCCGGGATCGTAAAGAGTTGTCCGTTCTGATAACGCAGCACGGCCGCAATGCGCCAGTTATGCACGATCTGACTGAGGATCTTGTTAAAGCCCGCCCCATTGCCCACCTTCGGGGTCGTATAGGACCCGCTGATGACCAGTTGTTCGGGAAAGTCATCGAGCGACAGTTCCTTATTGCTCTTGTAGTTGTAGATGTTATTGAACGGGGTGGCGCCATTCGCGGCGAAGAGAGCGTCAAACGCCTGCGAGTTCCCCGCGCCGAGGGTCTCGCTCTTCTGGAAGGCGAACTGCGCGGAGATTTCGAGTCCGTGGGAGTAACGCTTGGTCACCCTCGCCTGAAGGGCGTCATACCACGTATCTCCAAGCGGCGCCCATGACGGAGCTAAGCCGGACTGAAACTGCGGGAACGGAAGCAGGCTTTGGGCCAGGCTGGCGCTGGTTGGGAAACCGTTATACGGTACGCCGAAACCGGCGGCCTGCACCGCGGAAGAACTCAGCGGTTCCGGAAGCAGGGTTGCCCCGTTGGTGGCCAGGCTCAGGCCATCCTTCGCCAGCAGGCTTTGGGGTAGCAGGTTGAGCGGCGGTACGGCCTGCCACCAAGCTCCGCGATTGCCGATATAATTCGCTTCCACAATTAAGTTACGCGCTATCTCGCGCTGTAAACCAATGCTCCATTGCATAATCCGCGGTGGACGCCCGGCGCCCGGACCGATGAGGAAAAACGGAGTGCTTCCGATGTTTTCGACGCCGTTGATGACGGTGGGGAATTGGCCGGGATTGAAGTTGGGGTAGGAAGTGTGAAAACCCGCGGGAATGCCCTGCGACAGCGTGAAAAACGGATCGTCGATAGTGGGGGTCGTAAACGGGATGATGCTGCCAATCGAATAGGAGAAATCCGCGTCTTCGGCCGTCTTCCCATAGCTAATCCCCCCGCCGGCCCGCAGCACTGTTTTACTGTTGATCTGGTAGGCCACCCCCAAACGCGGCCCGAACGCGAAAGGATAGATCGAGGAATACTCGCAGTTGCAGTGGGGTCCTCCGTATCCTTCGAAGGCGACGCCCCCCAGGCGGTTGACCGTGGGGTTGAAAACGGAGCTCGAGAAGCTCGCAATGCGGCCATGCTCTTCCTTTAAGTAGGTTTGGTAATCATACCGCAATCCATAAGTCAAGGTGAGTTTCCGGGTGACTTTCCAGGTGTCCTGCGCATACACGCCGATCGAGTGCTGGCCCAGGTGCGCATCCGCCGGGGGAGCGAAGTCGCCGCCATTCACAGCGCCCAAAAGGAAGCTGGCATAGCCGGAGCCTGCCTGGTATGGGGCGGTGAGGTCGTTAACGTTCACGTACGGAGCGTTGGTTGTGTTTCCGGAGAACTCGCACCAACAGTTGGAATACTCGGACGAAACCGACGGGAAGGAATTGACCACCAAGTCGCCGCCGAATTTAAAAGTGTGATTGCCTTTAACCCAGGTGAGGTAGGTATTGGCGGTCGGCTTCTCGTCGGTAAGATAGAGTATAAGTCCCGATCCGGGGCTTGCGCTATAGCCGCTCAATCCCCCTGATCCTGTAAACCCTCCTAAGAGATAGGGGAAGTAATTAGACTCCAAGCCGTTGAACCCTAACTGTGTGGCGGCATTGTAGGCCGGCGGTGCGTTGATGAACACAGTGTGCGCGTCGCCGATGCCCACGTGGAGCAGCAGGGTCGGACGTATTGTCTCGTCAAAGTTGATGCGCACCGTATGCGTCCGCTGGTTTCCCGGTTCTACGCCATTGAATCCCGCACCGGGTATACCATTGTTATTTTCGGTGGTCTGTTTGTTCAAGGAATAGAAGATCGACAACTTTATCGTAGAGCTGAACGAGTGATCGATCTTGAAGGACGGAATGGTGGTGTGCGGCGTGTTTTCGTATGTCGGGGCGAGGTAATTGAGGTCGACGCCGCCGTACGTAGTTTCGTTCGGCGCCGGGATGAGGGCTTGAATCTTCAGCGCCACCGGGTCAAACCGGCTCGGTGGGATTATGTTGTTGGGAAATGGGTTGCGAATCCGATACTGACCGGACATGTACTCCGAATTGGGGTCGAAAATTTCGCCCCGGTAAATATTCTGGCCGGTTGGATCTGTGGTAATCAACTGACAATTTGCTGTACAAGAGCCCACCGTAAGGTCTTGATTCGCTAACGCGAAATTGCCCGCCAGCAGGCCCGCATTCGGAACCGTGTAGTAGGTAGTCGAGTTGAATGCCTTGTTCCGGAGCTGCTCCCAGTTGAAGAAGAAGAAGGTGCGATCGTGTCCGTCGTAAACCTTGGGAATGCGCACCGGCCCGCCGAGGGTGAATCCGTAATCGTTCAAGCGCGATCGGGGGCGGGCATGCCCCACCGGAGGGTTTGTGCCGGCGGACGAGGTGTAGGGCTCCCCGGCGTTCAAGTCCTCGTTGGTCATGAAGTCGTACGCCGAACCATGGTAAGAGTTCGTGCCGGACCGCATGATAATGCTCACGACCCCGCCGCCCGCCTGGCCAAACTCAGGGGCATAGTTGCTGGTTTGGAGCGCGATTTCCTGGATCGCGTCGACGCTCATTTGCACCTGGCTGACTTGCTGCTGCCATTGGCTATTCGTGGCATCCTGCCCTTCGATCAGGATCGATTCCGTGTTGGACGGCATGCCGTTGACACGGAAGTCGCTGTTATTGATAAAATTCGTCCCGGGGGCCAGGTTCAGCATTGCATAGGGGCTGCGGACGACTCCGCTGTTGATCGGCGTTACCGGCAGACTGTCCAGTGTATCCACCGTGACGTTGTAGGCAACCTCTGCGCTTTCCGTCTTGAGTAACGGCGCATCGGTCGCCACTACCGTGACCGTTTCGTTGGGCGCTCCCACTGCGAGCAGGGCGTCTACACGAACATCGGTGGCCGCTGGGACCGCAACACCGGACCGCACGAATTTCTTGAATCCCGGCGCCGTAACGCTGACTTCGTAATTCCCTACCGTTACCGGGACGGCGTAATTACCGGTAGCGGAGGCGCCGCTCTTGTAAAGGAATCCGGTATCGGTGTTCTTGATTTCAACGTTGGCGCCCGGAACGGCAGCGCCAGCCGGGTCGGTAACCGTCCCCGTAATGCTGCTGAGTTCCTGGGCCCAAATCCCTGTCGCGAGCAGACACGATACCCCTACAAGCGTCGCGAAACGTACCATGTGGCGGATCTCCCCCGGTTGAGTATATCCCGATAGTGCTAAGGAGTCAACACAAATGCACACACAAATACATGCAAACATTTCGATCCACCCTCCACCACGGATTGGTGGATCATGCGACCCCTAGGTCCAGGAAGCCTCTTGCATGCAACTACGGGTTAGGAGGATTGTATGCTAGCCACTGCCCGAACTGCCGCCCAAAGTAGCTTCCGACCTCCGGCGTCGTGCACACTCACGGCTCCCGAACCGCTACGACGCGCCCCCCGGCGACGTCCATCAGGCGCTGGACCGTTCCGCTCGGCCACGTAATTTCGACTGCCTTAGCCCGGTCCTCCACTCCCAGTCCGAATCGCACTAAAGGCTCACTCGATGACGCGTAGCCAACGCTGGTAGTCGCGTGATTGAATAAAGTTTTACCCGATGGAAGCGTGACCCGGATGCGAGCGCCGATACCGTCCCGGTTGCTCTTGGTGCCGCGGAGTCGAAAGGCGAGCCAGTGGTTGGTTGTGGGCGTAACGTTGCGAAACAGGCGCGCTTCCGAGCCGATGGCCGTCACTATTACGTCAACCTTCCCGTCGTTGTCGAAATCCGCAAACGCCGCGCCACGATAGAAAGCCGCGCCTTGAAAATCCGGACCCGCCGCCGTGGATATATCCTCAAATCGCCCGCCCGTATTGCGGAATAAGCTATTCGGGAGCGGGGCAGGCGTCCCCAGAAGGCTCCCGAGTTCGGGGAAATGGGCGTTGGCGAAAAACAGATCTTTCCATCCGTCGTTGTCGAAATCGAAAAAGGCGGCCGCCCACCCGGTCAAACGCCGGGTAGCCGCTGCCAGCCCTCCTTTGGCTGTGAAGTCCTCGAATCCGGCGAGGCGGCCGAGGTTGCGGAAGAGCTGGTAGGAGTCGTTCACCATTCCGGTGACAACCAGGTCCGGCCAGCCATCGTTATCGAAATCCCGGAAATCCGCGCCCATGAAGGCGACGGGCCGCCCGCTTTCCGGCAGCGCCACCCCCATTTCAATGCCGGTCTCACGAAAGCGAAAGCCTCCGAGATTATGGAACAGGAAGTTCGGCAACGTGTCGTTAGCGATGAAAATGTCCATCAGACCGTCGCCGTCGAAATCCGCAAATGCGAGCCCCATGCCTTTCCCAATGGCGGCTCCGATGCCCGATTTCGCGGTCATATCGGAAAACGTTCCGTCGTGGTTATTGCGGAAGATCCGGTTAGGCAGGCCTGCGTATTGGCTGGGATGGCAATACGTCCTAGTACTGCCCGTTCCGCAGGAGCGCTCGGTGGCGGCGTTCCACTCTACATAGTAGGTGACGACCAGATCGAGAAAACCGTCATTATCGGCGTCGAACCAGCCGGCCGCGATCGCCCACGTTTTGCCGGGAGGGTCAACGCCCGCCAGCCCGGCCTTGCGGGTCACGTCTTCAAAGGTCCCGTCACCGCGGTTGTGATAGAGAATGTTCCCGTTGACGCCTGTGACAAACAGGTCGGTGAAGCCGTCGTTGTCGTAGTCCGCGGCTGCCACTCCGTTGGAAAAGCCCGCGCCTGCGACACCGGCCTTTTCGGTAACGTCCGTGAAAGTGCCGTCGCAGTTGTTGCGATAGAGGCGATTCCAGAACGCCGGCGAGTTCTTCTGGAGCGAAGGTGAAGTGCCGCCGTTGGCGAAAAACAGATCGGTGCAGCCATCGTTGTTGAAATCCAAGGCTGCGACCCCCCCGGGCATGAGTTCGATCTGGTGAAAAGCGCCAGCGGCGCCGTTGTGGAGCACAAAATGGAGGCCTGCTTTGCGTGTTATGTCTTGGAAGCGGATTTGCGCGCCCGCCGATGGTGCGAAGACCGCAAGCAAGACGAGCGAGGCAAGCGCCTCATCTGGGCCCTTCACTGCGCGGGTTCGGGAGCGGCGGCTTCGTGCGCCCGCAGCCACTCCGCCTCGCGGCCGGCATCGGCGGCCTGGCCCACTTTTTGATAAAGCCGGACGAGAAGACCGCGGGGCCCGGGACTTTCCGGCGAAAGATCGCGCGCCTTTTCGGCTTCGGCGATAGCTTCGGGAACTTTTTGCTGCTGAGAGAGAATACGCGCTCGCCAGAAATGAGCCGAGGAATTCTCCGGGCTGGACGCCAGCGCTATATCCACCTGCTGGATCGCCTCCTGATACCGGCCGGCGTCGTAGAGCAGTTCAACCCAGGAGAACCGCAGAGTCAGGTCGCCCGCATTTTCCGGCCTGGCCATCAATTTGGGTAGCTCTTTGGCGGCTTCTGCCGGCCGGCCCATTTCGACCTGGGCTACCGCCCGAACCACTTCCGCCCGGTTTTGGTACTGCGCGGAGTCGCGTCCGGAAAGCCCGTGTCCGGCAAACCCAAGCGCAAGCGCACGATCCAGATCTTCGACGGCCGAAGGATAGGCACCCCTCATATACATAAGGACCCCGAGCCGAAACCAGGTGACCGCATCGGCCGGATCCAACTGTGCCACATGCGCCAGCAGCGACTGAGCCTCGCCGAATTCGTTGATTGCGGAAAAGGCGGTGGCCAGTTGCCGCGCCGCGTCCAGGTCGTTCGGGGATAGCGCCAGCGCGCGTTTGAAGAATGGAATAGCCAAGGTGGGCCGGTTCTGGGCGAGGTAGCTGTTTCCCGCGTGCTCAAGAAGTCCTAGGTCGTTGGGGCTTGTTTCGAGAAGCCGAACGTAGGCATTGGCGGCCTCGTCGTAGCGCCCCGATGCAAAGAGGCGGTCAGCGTCCCCGCGACCGTCATCGGCAGCTAGAAACAAAAGCGCCAAAACCGGCCACATAAGACACCGCTCAGTCTAACAGAATTTTTGGACAGGACGCAAATGCCGACTCACGTAGTTTCAAGTAGTTCCGAATTGTCGCAAGCGGCCTGTTGGCCTGGCAATCGTGCGGATTTCGCGCGCAAAGCTTTCACGAAATCGCCAGACCTCAACTGCCGGATCCGGTGGCGGGGCACTTCTGGCCGGTCCCTTCGCGTAAGGTCATAATCTGATCCGTGGCCGCCACTTTCCAGGATTCGCAGGCGCCCATGAGCCACCGAACCTGGATGCGGTCTACTTGCGGCGTCTTGCCCAAACCAAAATGGACTCGGGGATCGTTCGCCGCCAGGTAACTACCGTCGCCGCGCACCCAGCGCCGCACGGATGTCCCGTCCTTCCGAAAAAGCTCGATCACGCTTCCGTATCCGGAGCGATTGGTGTGAACGCCTTCCAGCTTGACCAGGAGCCAATGTCCACGTCGGGGAGCAGTGTTCAACAGCAGCCGCGCTGGTCCGTTGTTATTGGTGATCAGAATATCGATGCCGCCATCGTTGTTTACATCGCCGAATACCGCCGCCCGGCCCACGTTCTGGAGTTGCAAGGCCGGCCCTACCGACGCCGTGATGTCCTCGAAGCCACGATCCTTTCCGAGATTGCGCAGCAATAGATTTCGCTCCCGGTAAGGGTAGGGGTCGGCTTGCTGCGCCTGAATCGCCGTAACTGCTCCGTTGGCACTGAACAAGTCCAGGAGTCCGCGGTTCTCGATGTCCAGGAAGCCGACACCAAAGCCGGTGTACGGGAGGGACGTGTGGAGAAGCCCGCTTTGGGCGGAAGAATCGGCGAAGTCTTGGCTCGGCTGCCGTTCAAACAACGTGAAACCTTCGGTGGGAAGGTTGGTGACGACAAGCTCTTCCCCCCCGTCGCCGTACATGTCGCCTGATGCCAAACCCATCCCGGCTCTCGCCTTGGCGTCGGAGGCGTACGCGATGCCTCGGGCCAGGGCCGACTCGCGGAACACACGATCGGCCGGATTCCCTCCCGGGTTCCGTGGTTCGTTCAACCACAGGTGATTGGGGGCGCCATCGTTGGCGACGACGAAACTGGGCCATCCCGTCCTGCCAAAATCGCCCGTCAGAATTCCCAGCCCCGGCCCCCGCGCGATATCGAGCCCAACAGCGGAAGTGACGTCCTCGAAGCGCCCGTTCCTCAGATTGTGGAATAGCTGAGTTACCGTTCGCGCGAACTCCCTTGGCGTGCAGTAGTCGCGCCGGCCGGTGGGCCAAATGCAAGCCCGCGTGTCGATGTCCACATAATGAACGACTGCGAGGTCCAGAAAACCATCGCGGTCATAATCGATGAACGCAGCGCTGGTCGACCAACCCGACGATGCCACTCCGGCAGTGCTGGTCACATCCGTGAAGGTTCCGTTGCCATTGTTGTGATACAGAACGTTGTGGCCGTAATTGGTGACATACAAATCGACATAGCCATCGTTGTCGTAATCCCCGGCTGCCACACCCATTCCGACGCCACGGTAGCCAACACCAGCTTCCTCGGTGACATCCGTGAAAGAGAGTTTTCCGGTACGCGCGAGGTTATTCCGAAACAACCGGTTGCCTGGCTTCCAGCCTGCCGGCATCGGGACCAGCAACTTGCCGGCCGTGTGGGAATCCAGCGGTGTGCCTTGGACCAGGTAGATGTCGAGGTCGCCATCATTGTCGTAATCGAACAGAGCGCCGCCGGAACCCATGATCTCGGGCAAAAGATATTCTCCCTTCGCCCCGGAAGATTGCCAGAAGTCGAGGCCAGTCTGTTGGGCCAGGTCTGTAAACAGAGGAGTGCTGTGACTGGTGGAGTTACACGACAGCAAGAGCGTAGTCAGCGCGACCAATACCGCTGTCGATTTCACTCGCGGAGAATGGGGCAAGCCGATTAGAATTGCACAGGTATAATAAAATGTCAACTTTCCGGGTGATCCGCCATGACCGTGATCCGTCCGTAAGCCAGACCCCGCCCTGACGGGCGGGGCTGAAGGCCGGCTGAGGCGCGGCGCGGCGTTCGCACCCCAGCCCCGGCTGTAAGGCCGGGGATCTGAACGTCATGACGCGTTACGGACGGATTACGGCCATGGGTGGAGCGGGTGGCATTGCAGCTTTGACGCGCCAGATGCTAACGGGTGCAATCGTGACCGTGCTCGTCCTGTGCTCCTGTTCCGGTCGGGTGCCGCCTGTTCCGAAGCCGCAAGTGGAGGGGTTCGATCCCGAGGTGCGTGATGTCGTGATGACTGCCTATCAGCAGGCCGTGAGCCAGCCCTTGAGCGGCCCGGCTTCCGGGCGATTCGGAATGGTGCTGCACGCACACGCCATGTATCCGCTCGCCGCCGCTGCCTATCAACGAGCCATCCGCCTACAGCCGGATGAATTCGCCTGGAGATACTATTTAGCGCTGACGCTAGCGCAGATGGCGAAGCCCGATGAAGCGCTGAAAGCCCTGTCGGAGGCGCTGCGGAAGCGCCCCGGCTACGCTCCGGCCATGCTGAAAAAAGGTGAGCTGCTGTTTCAATTGGGCCGCCTCAGCGAATCCCAATCGGCGTATGAGGCGCTTTTGGCGGAAGAACCGAGATCGGCTGCGGCCCTCGAGGGCCTGGCGCGCGTGAAGGTTGCCCAGAAGGACATGGCCTCCGCCGAGGATCTGTATCGGAAGGCCTGTGAGGTTTTTCCAAGCTTCGGGGCCGCGTACTATGGTTTGGCCACAGCCGCCCGGGCTTTGGGTAAGGAAGCCGATGCGGCGACCAACTTCGCGCTGGCGCAGCGCTACTCCGGCAAATCTCCGCCGGCGGAGGATCCCGTGCTGGACCAGATTGGGGAAGTGGCGGCTGGCTCCTCTAATGAGCTCCAGGCCGCCGGCCGCCTCCTCCAGCAGGGCAAGCTGGACGAAGCGGCAAATTTGTATGAAGAAATTCTTAAGCGTGACCCAGCGAGAACGAGCGCTTGGATCCAACTGTTGTACCTGGCCCGCTTTCTCAACCGCCTCGATTCCCAAGTGGATTCTCTGTATGCGGGCGCAGTCCGCCTCAATCCTAAAGTCCCGGAGTTCTACAACAACTACGGCGCGGCGTTGTTGCGGCAGGGCAAGATCGACGCCGCCGCCGTGGCCCTGCGCAAGGCGATTGAGCTAAAGCCGGACTATGCGGAGGCGCATACCTGGCTGGGGGAACTTCTGGAGTCGCAGCACCGCACTGCCGAAGCGTTAAGTGAATACCAGCGCGCCCTCGCCGCCGATCCCTCCTATCGCAAGGCCCGGATCCAGTTGGGGCGTGTCCTCGTTAATTTGCAGCGGGACCGCGAAGCCATCTCCGATTTGCTGCCCGCTGTTCAAGTAGAGGACGAGCAGACTTCGTTTGTACTGGTTCTGCTGGGGGAAGCGTATCTGTACACGGGCGACCGGAGGACGGCCCGGCTGTACCTGGAACAGGCTCGCGCGCGCGTGCGCGCCGAAGGCCCCCCGGGACTGTTGGCGGAAATCGAGGACGAGCTGTCGCAAGCCGGCCCGCTGCCATAGCTATTTCCGGCGCAAAATCGCGCTTTTTCGAAAAGCCCCGACTCCGGGGGGGGATTCCACCGAGGGGCAACACTCATCTCAGCCGAATGGCAGTCGCCAAGCAAAAAGGTTGCATGCCAATCTTTGGAAGCCCGCGCTCCAAGCCTATGAGACTGCGTAGCATTCCGCTGGTGGCGCAAAGCCACGCCGCGCCGGGCGAGGCCGAATCTAACTAGCCGAAAGGCAGCGGTCAAGAAAAAAAGCTGCATGCAACCTGTAGAGAAAAGGCTGCATGCAGCCTGCGGCGGAGGCTTTCGCTTGCCGGGCCGGGGCTCATCCCGACGCTTGGGCCCGCGGTCGCCGGCGGGGTCATTCCGCTTTCGAAACCGCGTGCGGCGTTACCCCGGGCTCAGACGCGCCCGCGTTAGGGTCAAATCACGATCTGCGGACCAGCACTCCCGAATGCGGCGGGCGTGCATGAGAACCAGACCGTGAATGTCCGCGAGTGTGACCGTCTGATGGGAGTATTTCCCGAGCAGTGCCGTTACTTTTTGAGATCCTCCACTCAAAACAGCAGAAGCACAGCGGCTTCAACTCCCGAATGAGCGCCAGAAACCGGATGGCCATTCGCTGATCGCAGCGGCGTAAGAACCAGCCGTGTCCCTCGGCAATCACTAAAGAAGAGGTCACCAGGGGCGGCGGTTCAGAAAACAGCCGCAAATACTCGCTATGGTAGCTATCGGAACGGTCGCAGAAGGCGATAAAAGCCGAGGTGTCGATAAAGATTCGCCGGGTTCATTCTTTCCATCCATAGACAATCTCGTCTACTTTCTGGCTGGCCTTCGGATCGCCCGATTCGACAAAACCGGCATAGCGCAGCCACGGCGCTTTTCCCGGCACGGGCAAGCTTTGCTGAAGAGACCGGCGGACCAACTCGGAGAGGGAAATGCCTCGACTTCTCGCCCCTTTCTTGGCGAGGTCATACTCACTTTCCTCGAAGCTGATCTGGGTTCGGATCATGATATCACCTGTTGATTCGATGATCACAGACTGCGCTATCCGGCCAGCAAAAAGCCCCGCCCGGGAAGGGCGGGGCTTGAAACACTTCTCTCGTGTGGAAATGGCTAAAACTGGAACCGCGCGACGAGTTGGCCCGCGCGCGGAGTCGCGCCGAGGCCGCCGACAGAGTTGACGAAACCGAAGCCGCTCGAGAGCGCGCCAGTCGGGCCGCCAGTGAAAAAGGGATTCGTCTTCTGAACCACCGCAATTGGATTGGTGTCCGAGGGCGTTGAGTAGAACAGCCTGTTGAATACGTTCTGGAACTCGACGCGAATCTGGAGCGTTCTCTTGTTGCTTTCCTTGGAAAGCGGGAAGACGCGGCCGAAGCTCGCCGATTCGGCAGGCTGCCTCTGCCAGCGATAACTGTTGAGGTACGCCGGGGCCGTGCCGAACGTGCCTGCGGGCACATCACTCCAAGCCGCGGGATTCAAAACCAGGGTTGTAGTGGGGTCGAAATGCGAATTCGGATTCACCAGGAACAACGGCTGGCCGGGAACCAGATTTTGGAAAGTGTATCCGCCGCCCCATAGGGCGGGATTGTTGGCCGGCCCCCGCTGCATTTCGGTCAGGAAGTTGTTGTTGGAATCGGCTGTGGGAAGCAGAGCGCCGCTCTGATAACGAGCCACCGAGGCTAGCACCCAATCCTTGGTCACCCATCCAAGAGCCTTCATTCCTTTGCTGTCGCCCGGAACCTTAGGCGTCTGGTAATTGAAGGCGATAATGGCCACCAGCGGGCGGCTGTACGGGTTAAACTGCTTGTTTTGTGCGTAATTGAAGACGTCGTTGATGCGCGGATCGGCCGGGACTAAATAGGATGTGTCGGAAGCCGTTCCGTTCACCAGCTCCTTTTGCCATGTGAAGGCAAATTGGCCGCTCAGGCCATGCGAGAAGCGCTTGGTCGCCTTGGCTTGCAGCGAATCGTACCACGTCGTTCCCAGCGGAGGACCGAGGAAGGGAGGAACGCCATCCCACTGCGGATAGGGACGAAGCGCTTGGCCAAGCTGCTGGGTCGCCGGAAATCCAGGGTATACCGCGGGGATGACCGGTAATCCGCCAGGTGTCAGGACGACTTTCAGGTTCGGGAAACGTTGCGCGATGGTCGTGTTAAGGGTGCCGTTCCCTGAGGCGATGGGGGTGGTAAGTAAGCTCAAGTCACTGGAGCTGGTGGGATTCAGGCCGGCCGCCGAAATCATCGCCGGCGTCAGCGCGTTATACGAGTAAGTCTCGAGTAGCGGAGCGGTGAACCACGCGCCGCGATTGCCGACGTAGTAGGCTTCCACCACCAGCCCTCTAGCAACTTCTCGCTGCATGCCGATGCTCCACTGGGTTATGCGCGGAAGCCTTCCGGCGTTGCGATCGACGGCGATAAACGGCGATTCCGGAGGTGCATAACCGGGCGCCACTTGGAAGGGATACAACGGGGCGAAATTCGGCCATTTTAATGGAGCATTGCCGAATGGATTTCCGGGTGCGAACGGATTGCCATATTTCAACTGGCCGGCCGGGATGCCCGCGGCGGGCTGATCGGAATAGGTGTAGAAGTCCGGCACGCTGTAGGACAGATAGGCGTTGTTAGGCGATGTGCCGTAGGAGATCCCTCCGCCGACTCGGATGACGGTCTTGTCGTCGAGCTTGTACGCGACTCCTAGTCGCGGCCCAAGTGCGTAGGGATAATTGCCGTTCAACTGGCATTTACAATTCCCGCCGTAAACAACGGTGCCTAGGCGCCCATCGATTGCGCCGTTGGGGAGGTTGAAAGCAGCGTCCTGCATGCGCCCGTGTTCTTCGGAAAGAAGCGTGGCGAAATCGTAGCGCAAACCGTAGTCCACGGTCAGTTTGCGGCTGACCTTCCAGGAATCCTGCGCGTACAAGCCGAAGCTATGGTTTCCCATCTTGAGCGTGTCCTGGGGTGAAACCGCCAGGCTGTTGTAGAGGCCGAGCGCGAAGCTGGCGTAGCCGAATCCAGTGCTTCCGCCGGTGGTGGTTAAGGGCGTAATGTAGGGATCGCCGGTTTCGGCTTGCCCAAAGCCAAACTCCCCGTCGGAACGCGATCCATTCGCGATCGGCAAGCCTTGAAACAGCGCTTCTCCGCCGAACTTGAACGTATGGTTCCCCTTCACCCAGGTAAAGCTGTTGACGAAGGTTGGCTGGGTGTCCTTCTGAAAGAGGGCCGAGAAGCCCACGCCCATCCCGACACTGCTGCCGCCCCTGAGGGTAGTGGTATCGTTGAAACCGAACAAGTCCGGGAACTGGTTGGGAAGATAGAAAACGTTGTTTCCGAAAATCTGATGCTGGTCGTATTGAGCGCTCGGTAAAGTGTACACCGTTTGCTGCAGCAAGCCCGCACCAATGTGCATTAACAGCGTGGGAGTGATGCTCTGATCGTAATTGACCCTGGTGGTCTGCGCCAGCTCGTTGGTGGGTTCCGCGCCGCTGAACGGCTGAGTGTACCCATTCGCCGCCGGAGAATAAATGCGAGTAGCGTTGTAGTAAACGGATACCTTCTGCGTCGAGCTCACATTATGGTCCAGCTTCAACGAAGGAAGCTCGGTGTGGGTGAAGTTGAAATACGAGGGAACGATGTAGTTATTGACCAGATTGGCGTTCGTCGCCTGGGGCAGCAGGGATTGCGCGATGACGAATGAGGGATCGAAGCGCGTCGTGGGGATGGTGTTGTTGGGGAACGGGGATCTCACCGTCTGGCCGTTGACGGTTTGCTGCGTGTTGGGATCGAAAATCTCGTTGCCGAACAGCTTGTTGCCGAGCGCATCCACCTGCGGCACGCCATTGAGCGTAACTTGAGTGGCAAGCTCCGCCGCGGAGAAGTTGCCTTGCTGATAGGCGGCGGTGGGGAGGGGTAGCAAGCGTGCCGGTGGTCAGCGTCTTTTGGATGTATTGCTCATAGCTGAAGAAGAAGAACGTTCTGTCAGTTCCGTTGTAGACCTTGGGGATCCTGATGGGGCCGCCGAAAGTGCCGCCGAAATCAAAGCGGCGCAGGGAGTTTCGTATAAGCTGGTTGTCTTTCAGCGAGTTGGTTGCGCCAGCGTTGGTGAACGGGGTGCCCGCGTTCAAAGCGTCGTTGGCGCTGTAATCGAAAGCCGACCCGTGGTACTGATTCGTGCCGGATTTCATCGTGTAGTTGATGTATCCCCCGCCGGCTTGGCCGTACTCGGGAGCGAAGTTGGAGGTCTGAATGGCGACTTCCTGAATCGCATCCACGCCGGCTTGGTTTTGAGAGTTGATCTCCTTCCAAAAACCGTTGGTCGCGTCCTGGCCCTCGATGCGGATGGACTGAGAACTCGACGGCAAGCCGTTGATGCGCAGAATGGCATCGCTGGTGAAGGATGCACCCGGCAGCAACAAGAGAGCCGCCAAAGGATTGCGAACGCCCGCGCCATCGCTGCCGATAGTGAGGATGGGAAGGTTGTCCATTGTGTCGACGGTGACGTTGTGGGCCAGCTCGCCGCTCTCGGTCTTGAGCAGCGGAGCTTCCGCCGTAATCGTGACCGACTCCGCGGCCGCGCCGACCTGCAGCGCGAAATCCACGCGGAACGTAGTTTGAGACGCCACCTCTACGCCCGTACGGATCTCTCTCTTGAACCCTGGCGCCGTGACGGTGATCTCGTAGGTGCCGACTGGCAGCTCTGCGAGCGTGTAATTGCCCGTACCGGATGTCGCAGTCGGATAGACGGCGCCCGTGTTCGCGTTCTTGGCCTGGATAGGGGCGCTGGCGACCACCGCGCCTGCGGGATCGGTAACCGTGCCGGTGATCGATCCACGATCAGACTGGGCAAGTGCGGCAAAGGACAAAATCAAACCACAAAAAGACAACGCGACGAAGCGCATGAACAACCTCTCCTTTGAAGCTGAGGAAACTTAAGCTAGTGTATATCAGCCGAATGGCAGTGGTCAAGGGAAAAGTTGCATGCAGTTTTTGGAAGTCTTGGCTGCAACCCTATGAAATTGTGTAGATTTAGATAGGCGCAGCGCACCGCCTGTACCGCTTGGTATACAGGCCGCTCACCGCTTCCGGATAAGTCCCCAGTTTCCCGCCGCCACCTGCTACATTCGAAAAGGATACGCCCCCTTGACTCATGAACATCTACCTGCTTCGCCACGGCACGGCCGAGGATCGCGAAATCGGCGAGCCGGACGCTTCCCGTGCACTCACTAAAGAAGGCCGGCGCGAGCTGCGCGCCGTGCTTCAACAGGCTCGCGAGGCCGGCGTCAGACCCGGCGCGATTCTCACCAGCCCTTTGACGCGCGCGGTGGAGACCGCCCGCATCGCCTCCACCGAGCTTCAATGCGACAACGTGGTCGAAATGAAGGAACTCACGCCCGATACTCCGCCGCCGCAGGTTTGGCGCGCGATTCGCTCACAGCGTTCCGTCCGCGAACTGGTTTTGGCGGGTCACGAGCCGCAGCTTAGCCGCCTCGCCGCTTTTCTGTTGGAAGCGCCGCTGGCCATCGATCTGAAAAAGGGCGCGCTGCTTAAAATCGCGGTCCAGGACAGTCAAGGCCCTCCCCGCGGCGTGCTGAAGTGGATGTTAACCCCCAAACTGGCCGGCGGAAAATAAACAAGCTTTCAGCGTTCAGCATTCAACTTTCAGCCTTTTAGCAATCAGTGTAGGGTGGATTCGATCTTGGAGACGAGGGCCATTCCATGCGCAGCGCTTCAGAAGCTGATCGCTGAAGGCTCTCCACTGACTCAGCGCACAACGCAGCCCGGCGCGGCGGGGAGTCAGGGACTCGGGTGAACGCCCGGTCCCGCGCCGGGCGCTGTGCGCTGATCGCTGAAAGCTCCCATCCTACATCCCCACGTATCGCGCGTAGACGCCGCGGGCGACGCCCGCGTCGGTGGTACCGCGAACAATGGCGCGGCCGTCCGGAAAAACGGTCAGCTCATAGCGATCGATGGTTGCGCGCAGCGCAAACTCATTTACGCGGACGCGCGCCAGAGGGCTCAGGCGGCCGGCGAGCTCCGCCAAGTCGATGGGCCGGGAGCGCTCGTGAATTTGCACGGCGTTGCGGCCGCACAAGCTGATGGGCGCGCGGCGCCGGCCGTCCAGGTATGGAAACTCGCGTCGCGCGCAGCAGGGACACCGCGGATCGCGCGCGCCCGGAGCGATTTGCCGGATTTCTCCGGTCCAGACATCAATAGTGGTCAGGCGGGGGTTGACGGCTTCGCGGCCCAGCGCGAGAATCTTCAGCGCGTCGGCGGCTTGAAGCGAGGCGATCGCGGCCGTCAGCGGTCCCAGCACGCCTTCGGTTTCGCAGGTCGGCTGCGCGCCGCGAGGCGCCTCGGGATAGACGCATCGGAAGCAGGCTGCGGCGCCGCCCACCATAGCCAGCTTCAATCCGTAGCTGCCCACCGCGGCTCCGTAAATCCATGGCACGCCTTCGCGAACGGCAAAATCGTTGATCAGGTAGCGCGTCTCGAAATTATCCGTTCCATCGAGGATCAAATCGGCGCCGCCGAGAAGTTCGCCCGCGCTGGAGGGTGCAAGATCGGCCACGCAGGGTTCCAGTTCGACGCTTGAATTGACATGCGCGAGCCTCCGCGCTGCCGCCACGGCCTTGGGCAGCGCTTCGGAGGCGTCGGCTTCGTCGTAAAGGAACTGGCGCTGCAGATTGCTCAGCTCCACGAAATCGCGATCGATGAGCCGCAGCGCGCCCACCCCCGCTCGCGCCAGTAATTCCACGGCCGCAGACCCCAATGCTCCTAAGCCCACGACGGCCACGCGGGAGCCACGAATCCGCCGCTGGCCCTCTGGCCCAAGCGGCGCAAATCGCCATTGGCGGCTATAACGTTCGTCTGCGCTCTCGTACCCGTCAGTTTCTTGCATACAACGGCCTATGCCTGAACGAAATTCTATGATAAACTGCCATCAACGATAGTCAAAACAGCGTCAAAGACTTTTGGGATGGGGGACGCGCTTGTGGGACAGATTGCTTTTGGGCCCTTCCGAATGGACTTGGAAGGGGGGCGGCTGATTCGGGACGGTTGCGACGTGGAATTACGGCCCCAAGCCTTTCACGCTCTTCGCACGCTCATTCAAAACTGCGGAAAACACGTGGATTATGAACAAATGATCCACCAGGCCTGGGAGGGCGTTTCCGTCTCCCGGCACACTGTGGCTGTAACAGTGGGGGAAGCTAAGAAGGTTCTGCGGGAATACGGCTGCTGGATTCATTACCGCCCAAGGTTGGGGTATCGGCTCGAGATCCCTCCAGCCGAGGCGCTGATCCGTAGAGGTTGGCATTTCGCCAGACTCGATACACGCGAAGGGTTGGAGAAAGCGCTGGGATGTTTCCTGGAAGCGGCCGCGGGCGACAGCGCCGACTTCCGCCCCTTCGAGGGAATGGCGCATTGTTATATGATGCTGGGGGCCTACGGATTGCGCCCGTCCCTGGAAGTGTATCCCAAGTTCAAGGATGCGCTGGAAGCGGCGGAGGCTCGTGAAAGCCTGACGCCGGAGTTGCAAGGACTCCGCGGCCATGCCCTGCACATCTTCGAGCGCAAGACCGCCGGTGCCGAGTTGGATCTGCTTCGCGCTGTGGAGGACGCCCCTGGGCTGGCTTCCCTACGAGGCCATCTTTTTATGCTGTATGCAGCCACCGGTCGGTTCGACGAAGCAGAAGCGGCTCTCGCCGATGCTTACCTGGTCGATTCCCTCTGGCCCATGCTTCCCACCATGGAGGTTTTGCTTCTGCTCTGCCGCCGCGAATTCGATTGCGCGGTGGCTTGCGGGAGGAAAGCCGTGGATCTCCATCCCTATTTCCCCATGGGGCGATTCTTCTATGGCTACGCGTTGTTGCTGGCCGGGCAGCCAACCGCCGCCATCGGGCAGTTCGGCATCGCACGAGTGATGTCGCCGGAATCTCATTGTTTCCGCGCGCATGAGGCGATCTGTTGGGCTCAAATGGGAAACTCGAAGGAGGCGGAGCGGATCGTGGCCGAGTTGGAGGATCTAAGGCGAACCGATTACGTGGACGCCTATAACCTCATCGTTCCCAACTATGCACTGGGGCGCATCGATCAGGCGTTCGACGAGTTGGAGCGCGCCTGGGAAGAGAATTCTCCGCCGCTTTTTATTTTGGACGTGGATCCGAAGATGGATCCGCTGCGGGGACAACCGCGCTTTGAGCGGATTCGAAACCGCGTGTTTGGGAGGTCGGCTCATGGATAAAGAAAGCGTCGCGTTTGGCAACCGCTCCCTAACGGTAGCGGCTCAGAACGGAGCCGCGCGCGTTAGCAAGCGGTACACGGGGCTTGTGGCCTTGGCTGTCGCGGTAGTGGGTTGGAGTCAACAAAACGTTCCCTTTCAAAACGGCATCCCCGTCGCGCCGCAAGGCCTCGCGGGGCGCAAATTGCCCAAATTGCCGATGGAGTTCGACACGGGTGAGGGCCAGCGAATCCGCGTCACGGCTGTTACGCAAGCGCTCGAATATCCGTTTGCGCTGGCGTTCCTGCCCGACGGGAGCATGCTGATTACGGAGCGGCCCGGCCGTTTGCGAATCGTCCGCAACGGCGTGCTGGATCCCAAACCTATAGCGGGCGTACCCGCTTCCTATTGGTCGGGCGATTCCGGGTTGCCCGGCGCCGTGCACGGCTTTATGGATGTTGCCCTTCATCCCCGTTTCGCCGACAACCACTGGATCTACCTCACATACACCAAGCCTGCGCAGGGCAACCGCAGACCCGTGGCGATCGCGCGGGGCAAGCTGGAAGGCGACCAGCTCACCGACGTGCGGGACATCTTTGTTTTGGATCAAGGAGGGACCTCGCGCATCGCGTTCGCCCGCGATGGAACCCTCTTCATGACCACCACTGGAATGGATCCCCAAGATCCCAACACGCTGGGCGGCAAGGTGCTGCGTTTTCGCGACGACGGCTCTGTCCCGCCTGACAACCCTTTTGTGGGGCAAGCCGGGCATAGACCGGAAGTGTACGCGCTCGGAATCCGCAGCTCTCTCGGCTTGGCTGTGCATCCGGGAACGGGCGAGATGTGGGAGAACGAGAACGGCCCCAACGGCGGCGATGAGATCAATATCTTGAAACCCGGCAAAAACTATGGTTGGCCGCTGGTGAGCTACGGCCGCACGTATCCGGGGCCGTGGCAAGTTTCGCCCCCGGGACATGTCGGCTTCGAAGCGCCCGTCGTGATTTGGGTTCCTGCGATCGCCGTTTCCGGCATGGCCTTCTATACGGGAGACAAATTGCCCAAATGGAAGGGCGACGTTTTCGTTGGCTCCTTGCGGACGGGGGAGATTCCGGGCACGGGCCATCTCGAGCGGATTCTCTTCAACCAGAAGATGGAAGAATTGCGCCGTGAGTCACTGCTCACCGAGTTCCACCAGCGCATCCGCGAAGTTCGCCAGGGGCCCGACGGGCTGCTATATTTGCTGACGGATCAAAAAGAAGGCGCCCTGCTGCGTATCGAGCCGGCGCCCCAGTAGAGCAAGAGTGGGGCAGGCTTTAGCCCGCCAACTTGCCTCAGTGATACCCTGTTGATTTCGTCCGACCAATGTCCGTTCAAATTTTTCTCGAAGGCAAGCTGCTAGGGATTGAGGAATTCCTGTTCGCCCCCGCGGGCGATTATCCCGACCAAGTGTTTCTGGGGCGTTCCCACTGGATCAGTCTGCTGAGCGAGGTATTGCCTCGCGCCTTATTGAGCGAGTTGGGTCTCGCCAAAATTCTGTTGGGATCGAGCGGGGGCGGACAATTCCTGTTGGTGCTGCCCGAAGAATCGCGAACCGCCGCCGATAATTTTCTGGAAGCTGCGGCCGGCGATATCGGTCGGCTGAGCGGCGGCGCGTTGAAGCTCCTGTGGAGCGTCACCGAAAATCTCGGCGATTGGAGCGACGTACGGCGCCGGCTCCAGGAAATCCTGGATCGAAGGCGCGGAGCGCCACTTGCGGGGACGCCGTGGGAAGTTCCCGAATTCGATCCCGCGCCCGCGCACCAATACTTCGCCGGCTTGGCAGCGAAACTGCGCGACGCCGATTCGGTGGGCTGGTCGCCCGATTATCCCGGAGGCCCGCTCATCGGCGAGGGCAAGCACACCTTCGCGCTGACGGCTTCACCCGAAGCGATCCCGCTGGCGCGCACCGCCGCTCTCAGCGAAGACGGTTTCCACCCCGCCTCCACCGCCGAATTGGCCGAGCGCGCATCCGGTCTTCAAACCTGGGGCGTGTTGCGCGGCGACGCCGATAATTTTGGAATTCGCATCCGCCGCGCTCAAAGCATCGAAGAACATATTCAGCTCTCCGTGTTGTACAAGCAATTCTTCGCCGGCGAAATGGAAGTGATCTGCTCCATGCCCGAGTACTGGCGCAAAGTGACGGTGATTTATTCCGGCGGCGACGATTTCGCGGTCTACGGCGCCTGGGACGCGCTGCTCGGCTTGGCGGGGGAGATGGAGCGTCTTTTTCACCGCTTCGCGGAACAAAATCTGGCCGATTTCCCCGGCGCGGAAGGCAAGACCATAAGCATGGCACTGGCTCTGGCTCCGGCGGCGGACGCTTCGCTAGGCGCGGTCTTCGAGGAAGCCGGGCGCAGGCTGGAATCGGCCAAATCCTCCGACAAGGATTGTATCTGGCTGCTGGGCCGGACGCTCGAATGGAAACAGTTCGCCGAAGCCGGCGCGCTGCGGGATTCGCTGATGAGGATGATTGCGGAGTTCGGCTGTTCACCCCAATATCTCCGCGATTTATGCGGCATTTACCGCGAATCGCAGTCGCGTTTGTCGCGCCGGCAGGCCCGGAAAAGCGGAGGCGAGCGGCCGTGGCGCTATCATCGCCGGATTCGCCGAATTCTTTCTGGACCCGGCGCGCCGAGCGCGCCTGGGGGAGCGGCTCATTCTTTCAACTGGGCCGGCAAAGCCGAGCCCGCGGCTCCGGTCTCCCCTCGCCAGGCGCGCGGCGACTTTCAGAAGGCTCGCGCCGCGTTGATCGCCGATCTGATTGGCCGGAGCGCGGTGACCGTTAAGTTGCGCCCGGCGGGGCGCGTAGCGCTAGAATGGGCGAGACTGTCAGCGGAGGAAGCGGCTTCGCCGATGACGGCGGGTTAATAGAGCCGCGACCTTCACGGAGCGGTCCGGGTCTCTGCGCGAGATTGTCCGCTTAACTGGGGCACAGTACATTAGAAGACGGAACACAAAATATGGACGAGGAAGTAAAGGCTGAATCGCCAGCGGCAGTGGAGACCGCTCCGGTCGAAGAATCTCCCAAGCCGGAGCAGAGGCCACAGGAGCGCCCGAAGGAGGAGCGCCCCCGGGAGGAGCGGCCCCCCGACGAGCGGTCCAACAAAAGAGAAGAGCGGCCGAAGAGGGACGAGCGTCGCGGTCCCCCACAGGGCGCGGGCGATCGGCCCGGGAACCGAGGGGGCGATCGCGGCCGGGAAAATCGCGGCGAAGGAGGCCGCGGGGAAAGGCGTGAAGGCGGACGCCCCCCTGGCGGACGCCCGTTTGAAGGCCCTCCCGAAATCGAAATTGAAAAACTGATCTCCGATAGCCTCTATCTGGACAATCAGGCCCACGCCATCGTGGCGCGCATGCGCGATATGGACAGCGGTACAAAAAGCCAGCTCCGCCGTTTGTACAACGCCGTGCGCCGCGCCGTCCGCGCGCCGGAAAACGAGCGTCAGCATCATTTCGTCATGCTGCGCGCGCGTCTGGCTTACACCATCGCGCGCCATTCCTTGCGCAGCCTCGACGCGCTGGAGCGGCTATTGTTGCAGGTCACGCGCAAGAACGATGCCCGCGGCTACGAGCGCTTCAAGGACTTATTCGAAGCAATTGTGGCCTATAACGAATAAAAACGAAACCATATGAGTACACACTCGGTTCAGACCGAACTGAAGCTGGCCGGAAAGTTGATCCTTTCGGCCGATTTGCATTGCGAGACCGGATTGCACATCGGCGCGGGCAAGGGATCGCTGGAAATCGGCGGCGCGGATAATCCCGTGGTCAAGGATGCGTTTGGAATGCCGTATATCCCGGGAAGCTCGCTGCGCGGCAAGCTGCGTTCGCTGCTGGAAAACGCGATGGGCCTGACCTCGCCTTCCGAACTGGTCTACGTTTCCCGCCGCAGAGGTCAGGAGGTGCGCATTCATCAAAGCGATCGCCCGGACGACGAGATTTGCCTGCTGTTCGGGCGCAATCCGGGCCGCATGGAGCGCGTGGAAGGCGAGCCTCTGGAATCCGCTTCGGCCAGTCCGGCGCGGCTCACCGTCTACGACGCGCCGCTCGATCCCGATAGCGTCACGCCGCAGATGCGCGAGAATCTGGACGACGAAATCACCGAGGTGAAAAGCGAAAACGCCATCGACCGGATCACTTCGCAATCCAATCCGCGCACGCTGGAGCGCGTGCCCGCGCGCGCTCGCTTCCGCGTCCGCATGGTGCTGGATATTCTGTGCGAGGAAGACAAGGCGCTGGCGGCGCGGCTATTGGAGGGCTTGCGGCTACTGGAAGACGACGCCCTGGGCGGAGGCGGATCGCGCGGCAGCGGGCGAGTCCGCTTTTCCGATGTCAAGCTGATGTGGCGCAATCGCGTGTTCTATTCCTCCGGCGGCGAAGAGACCGAGATCGCTTCCGGCGCCGGCTTGGCGCAAATTCAGGCTGTGGCCAACAACGGAGCGCTTGCGGACAAGCTGGTGTAGCGGAAACGGTTTTACCAAACCGTTTCTACGCTGTACTTCCCGATGTTAGGATCGTGCGTCACGATGGGCAGCCCTTCCACCTGGGCTTGGGCAATCAGCATCCGATCGAAGGAATCCCGATGATGCGCTGGCAGTTCTTCCGCGGCGAGGACGTGACCAAGTCGGAGCGAAAGAGTCTCGATACCATAGTGCTCCAGACGCGAAACGACGTAGGCCGCGGGCGCCGAGGGCAGCTTCAATTTTCCTATTTGAGCCTTGACGATGATTTCCCAGACGCTCACGACGCTTAAGAGTAGGTGATTGCCGGGGTCCGAGAGCAGACCAGAAACGCGGCGGGAAAGCCTTGGACTCGCCTCATTCCACCACAAGAAGGTGTGAGTGTCCAGGAGGAATCTCATTTACGGGGAGGCTTTGAGCCGTACCAACTGGCAAGCTCCCGTGCCGGCAAAGTATCGAAATCGTCCGCGATCCAGAGCTTGCCCTTGTCGACACCGGGGATTCTCTTCGCGGCCGAAGCAGGGCGCTCCGGAACCAACCGGGCAATGGGTTTCCCTGCTTTCGCGATGACGATCTCCTCGCCCTCCATCACGCGTCCCAGAAGCTTGGAAAGATGCGTCTTGGCGCTATGAATATTCACCGTTTCCGCCACGTCTTCACCTTAGCTAACCTGCTGGACTAAGTCAAGTACGCTCGCGACGTATACATCAAGGTTTTCCAAAGGGATGATCCCCGAGGTGCGGGGCATTGAACTCTTGCAATCGTCGAGCGATGAAAGCGCGGGTTTGCGGCTCGGCTTCCTTCGTCACCGCGATCTTCAGGGAAGCGTCTGGCGAATTCCCTATCAAGGGGGGGTACCGCGAAGCCGAGAAGTCCGCTTTCAAAAACCGCAACAACTCGCGATTGAACGTTTCCGGGACCTCGATGTGCGGAACATGGCCGGCATTGGGGATCAAGACCAGTTCCGCTCCCGGAATTGAATCGGCGATGTGGCGCGCGCGGGCGGGGAAGTCCTCGCCGTCTTTGTCGCCGCCCAGGACCAGCGTCTTGACGCGGATTTTCGGCCAATCGTACACCACCGGGTCAAGATACGGCATCTGCTGATAAATCGCGCGGACCATGGCCAGCCGCGGCCATTCGCTAGAAAGCGTGGGCGCGTATAGGATGCGGACGAACTGCTCGTACTCGGGCTTCCAGGCTCCCGGGGTGGGGAAGTAGCGGCGGATAGTGGCATAAAACCCCTGATAAAGCTGGTCGTGCGTTTGCGACATCGTGGCCTTGTATGCGTCGTCGGCTGTGCGCCAGGGAGTTTGGTAGCGCGGGTCCGTCAAGCCGATTGGATTGTAGAGGACGGCGCGCTCGGTCAGGTCGGGATACGATGCCGCGAAGCGCGCGGTGAGCATTCCGCCCATCGAATGCCCGACAATCGCGGCTTTCTCTACGCCGAGCGACTGGAGAAGCTTCCGCGTGTTCGCCGCCATGTCGTGGAAGTTATAGGGAATGATGGGTTTTGACGATCTCCCGAAGCCGATCTGATCCGGCGCGATCACGCGAAAGCCCTCCTTGCGCAGCGCCTCAATCGGGCCGCCGAAATAAAAGCCGCCGAAATTCATCCCGTGCAGCAGAACCACAGTGCGACCATTAGCCGCCCCGGCGGGCGGAATGTCCATGTACGCCATGCGGACCTCTTGTCCGTACATCGTCAACGGCAGGTACGCGACGGGATAGGGATAGGGAATTTCTTCGTAAGTGATGCTGCCGGGCTTGACATCGATAGGCGCCTTTGGCGCGGGCGCTTGAGTTTGCGCCGCCGCAAACGAAGCGATCAGAAAAACCCAGCAGGCGCTTTGTGTCTTTCGAGAAGGTCGCGCACAACGGACTCGCCGGACGCGGCCAAGTCCTCCGAGTTTCTCATTCGCTTGGCGCCGCGCGCGGCGGCCTGTGCGCTTCCTTTGTGTTTCGGCCATACCATGAACTTATCAGAAATCGCATGGAGGTAGACGTTGAAGAACGCGCTATGATGACCTTTCTCGCATGGCCCAAAACGTTTCCACCGCGCCCGCTCGCGCTCCTTCGCCTCGCTCGGACATCCGTTCCACGCAGCCTCTGCCGAACCGTCATTTGATCCTATTGCTCGCGCTGTTTGCCGGCAGCGGCTGCGCCGCGCTGATCTACGAGATCGTCTGGTTTCAGTTGCTGCAATTGGCGATCGGGTCGTCCGCGGTCTCGCTGGGAGTTCTGTTGGGAACCTACATGGGCGGCTTGTGCCTGGGAAGCCTGGCGCTTCCCCGATGGATTTCCCCAAAACAAAATCCCCTGCGCGTGTATGCGGCGCTGGAGGCGGGAATTGGCGTGCTTGCGATTTTAGTTTTGTTCGGTATTCCCTTGCTGGATCATGTCTATGCCGTCATCGCTACGCACGGATTGCAGGGCGTTGCTCTGCGCGCGATCGTAGCCGCCCTTTGTCTGCTTCCTCCGACGCTGCTGATGGGCGCTTCGCTGCCCGCGCTGGCGCGATGGGTGGAATCGTCGGAGGAGGGCGTGGCACCTTCCGAAGGCTTCGCCCGGCTCGGATTTCTCTATGGAAGCAACATCGCCGGAGCGGTTTTCGGATGTTTGCTCGCTGGATTTTATTTGCTCCGCGTCTATGACATGCAGACGGCGACGTTCGCCGGAGCGGCGCTAAATTTCGCAGTGGCTTTGGCCAGCCGCTTTCTCGCCAAGCCTGGCGGCGAACCCTCGCGGACGGCTTTGTCGGATGGCGTGCGCGGTTCCATTCTTGATCGCGCACAACGGCTTCCGCCTGTGCGCGCGTGGATCTACGTCGCGATTGGGTTGTCGGGAATGACCGCCCTGGGAGCGGAGGTGATCTGGACGCGTCTGCTTTCGATCATGATCGGCGCGACGGTCTACACGTTTTCGATTATCCTCGCGGTATTTCTGATCGGCCTGGGAATCGGTAGCGCCCTGGGGAGCGTCGTGGGCCGCAAGCATCCGCGCGCCGCCCTGGGAGTTTGCCAACTGCTTCTGGCGGGCGCGATTTTCTGGACTGCGTACGCGCTTTCCTCTTCCCTCCCTTACTGGCCCATCAACCCATTCCTCACCTCGAGCGCGTGGTTCAATTTCCAGATCGACCTGGTCCGCTGCCTGTGGGCCATCCTTCCCGCCGCCGTGCTTTGGGGTGCGAGCTTTCCTTTGGCGCTCGCGGCCGCGGCTTCGCCCGGCGAAGACCCCGGCCGATTGGTGGGGAAAACGTATGCCGCCAACACGGTCGGCGCGATTCTGGGCGCGCTTGGTTTCAGCATTTTGTTTATTCCGTGGATTGGATCGAAAAATTCCGAGCGGCTCCTGATCGAGATCTCCGTCGTAGCGGCTTTGCTAGTGCTCGCGCCCATAGTTCGGCTGAAGGGCACGTTGGCGCTGGCCGCGGCGGCGGTGCTGGCGGCATTCGCGATCTCCAAAGTCGACGATGTCCCCTGGCTCGCCGCGGCCTATGGACGCCGCATGCTCACAACCACCGGGACGGGCGAGCCTCTCTATCGCGGGGAGGGCCGGGACGCGTCCGTCGTGGTCTCCCGCACCGACGGAGGAGCGATCTATTTCCACGTCAGCGGCAAAGTCGAAGCGTCCACGGAATCGTTCGATATGCGGCTGCAACGCATGCTCGGACATCTCCCCGCCTTGATCCATCCCCATCCCCGTTCCGTGCTGATCGTAGGCTTTGGCGCGGGCGTCACGGCGGGGACGTTCGTGGTGCACCCCGAAATCGAAAAGATCCGAATTTGCGAGATTGAGAAAATCATTCCGCCCGTTTCCACGCGTTACTTCAACGCCCAAAACTATAATGTCCTGAACGATCCGAGAACCCAGGTATCTTACGACGACGCCCGCCATTACGTCCTGACCACAGACGAGAAGTTCGACATTATCACCTCCGATCCTATTCACCCCTGGGTGAAGGGCACGGCGACGCTTTATTCCAAGGAATATTTCGAAGTGTGCAAGCGGCATCTCAACCCCGGCGGAGTGGTCACGCAATGGGTCCCGCTCTACGAGAGCGATCCGGAGACGATCAAGACCGAGTTGGCCACGTTCTTCGAGGTCTTCCCGAATGGGACCGTGTGGGCCAACGACATTGATGGTGAAGGCTACGACGTGGTTCTGCTGGGGCAGAACGGGGACGCGCGGATCAACGTGGATCAGATAAACAGCCGGATCGAGGAGAACCCGCGCCTCTCGCTATCCCTGCGCCAGGCGGGGTTCACGTCCGTTGCCGATCTGCTGGCCACCTACGCGGGGCGCGCCCGCGATCTCAGCTATTGGCTGACCGGCGCGCACGTCAACACCGACATGGATTTGCGGCTGCAATATCTGGCCGGCATGGGACTGAATTATAATAACGCCGACGCGATTAAAAAGGAAATATTAAAATATTTTCGATATCCTGGAGATATGTTCTCGGGATCGCCGGAATTATTGGAACAGATCCGCTCCAAGTATCCTCAGGTGCAGTGAGAGCGCACAGCGAATGCGTGGTGCGCATTAAAGAGACGCGGGGCTCAAATCGCCGGCTTCACCGGCTTGGCGTCGCGCCACAAACGCTCCAAATCGTAATACAGGCGCGCCTTCTCCGAGAAGACATGCACCAGATAATCTCCGTAATCCATCAGCACCCACTCGGCGTTCTCGTAGCCTTCGATGCTGTGGGCGCGCTCTCCGAGTTTCTTTAGACGCTGCTCGACCTCTTCGGCGATAGTCTGGATCTGGCGCGGATTGGAGCCGCTGCAGATTACGAAGTAGTCGGAAAACGAGGCGATCTCACGCAGGTCCAGAACGCGAATATCCTTGGCTTGTTTGGCGTCGGCCGCGCGCACGGCGACGAGCCACATGGGCTCGGCTTCGGGCAGCTTTTTCGCGCGCGGCAGCTTGATCGAATCTCCTGCCCGCTATCGTACTACAATCGAACGATTATGTCCTCGCTGCGCGTTCTGGTGACGGCCGGGCAGATTCAGGCGCGCATTCAGGAACTGGGCGCGCAGATCGATCGCGATTACCCGAACGGTCCCGTCTATCTGATCGGCATCCTTAAGGGCGCTTGCATTTTTCTTGCGGACCTCGCGCGCGCGATCACCATTCCCGCCCGCATCGAATTCGTCGGTATTTCGAGCTACGGGAAAGGCGTCAGCACCTCAGGCGAAGTCAGGCTTACCAAGGACTTGGATGTCTCGGTGGAAGGCCAGGATGTCATCGTGGTGGAAGACATCGTCGATAGCGGCGTCACGCTGGCATATTTGCTGCAACTGTTCCGTCAGCGGCGGCCGAAATCTCTGCGCATCGCCGCGCTGCTGGATAAACCCGAACGCAGGCAACGTCCGGTGAATGTGGATTACGTGGGCTTCAGGATTCCCGACCAATTCGTGGTTGGCTACGGATTGGACTACGCCGAGGATTACCGCAATTTGAAGGATGTCTGTGTGCTGGAGAGCGGTGCAAGCTGAAGTCTCTTCCGTGTGGCCTTCATTGGGTTTTCCTTTCCTTGACGGCCTGCTCCAGAGCGTCGAGGCGCCGTTGTACGTCTTCCAGGTCGGCCGCCTTAAGTGCCATGTCCAAAATCGTGCGCGCGGCCGAAACGCGCGCCGCCTCGGTTTCTCCGTTGCTCTGGATCGCTCGCAGGGTGTCCACAGCCTCGCGCGCCGCACCTTGCAGTAGCGCCGCGGCCTGGGTGCATCGCCTCACGGGTGGCCTCCCGGTACCGCTCAGCAAACGCCGGGTCCTGGCGCCAGCGCCACGCCGTCACGTCCCCAATGCCCACCGCCTTAGCCGCGGCTTCGATAGTCGGTTGGCTCAACAGCGCCGCGATGAATTGCTCCTGTTTCGGGCTACGCTTTTCCCCGCGACCGTTCTCCTGGTCCATCCTTCCTCCCTTTTCCCGCGGTTCTCGCACATTGACGATATCCGGCCTCGCGAAGCGGAGAACCCCCGCTGCTTCGCTGTGACGATACTATAGCGGCGAAAGGGCCTAGCCGTTCGCCCCGGGCTCGTATCGCGCGGATAGGATTGAGCTTCCGCCTCTTCGAGCCCGGTGAACGCTGCGGCCGTTTCACCGGCGATTCTGTCCACGTTCTGTCCACTTTCCCGCCGGGCAGTGCCGCCATGAGATGCGCGCGACCCACGCTCGGAGCGGATACGAAGGCCCCTTTGTCGCCCTTCTCCGTTTGGCTGCAGGTTTACACCTCCGACGCTTGCGACGTGAGCGCGGCGGCCATGGCGCATTCCCGTCGATGCTCGAGACCCCGTGGTTGTTGGCCTGCCCGTAGATCGCGTTTCCGCGCGCCCGTCGGAGGCCGCGCGGAACAGACCGCGCCGAAGACAACAGGGATCAGCCTAGCAACGCGATATCTCACTACGTCGGCATCAAGTGTGAAATAAAGCGCAAGGCAGACCAGGGATCTCGTAGAATATCGAATAGCTCCACTATGAGTGGGACACCGGTTGGTGACGATGAAGAGCACGAGCCGCTTCCGGAATCACAAAACGCCTCTGCACTCATAAGCCACAAGCTGTCGGTCGAGGTACTTGTCCATGTCAGCCGGATTATGCAGGTAAACTGAACCCGGCTTGAGCCGCCCTAGATCGCACCCCATTTGGGGACCCCGAAAATCCTGCGTTAATACAGAAGAGACGCGAGGACCGCATCCTCGCAATCCGATCTTCGGGAGTCACC
>DATDGT010000071.1:0-11660 GCA_036521975.1 Bryobacteraceae bacterium | reverse complement strand
CACGCCCCTCCAGCAGCGCGCCTTCTCCCTGCTCGGCATCCGCGTCGGCTTGGCGCCTCGTAGTCAGTAGCCTCCGGGCCGTTTCCGGCTAAGTGCCAGCAGTGTCTTCAATTTAGCCTCAGCAGGCCGTGGAACTTCGGTTTAGTACTGTAATGCCTATTCGTACGCGCCAGAATTAGTCAAGCGCCTGAGTTCGCCGGAAAATTTCCCCTTAGACGACACCCATCGACTCCTTGCCGTAAGCCGCGCGGGCTAACCGAAGTTCGCGCGCCGCAAGGCTTGCTCTTCGAGGATTGTGCTCGACGAGTTCAACAGGAGTTGGAGCGGAGAGGTTTCCGGTATGCGCGGTACGCGGACGATAGCAATATTAGGGAACGCGGGCGATCACCTACCTATGTTGATTGCGGGCCGCCTCCGGCCCCGATTGCGGTCTTACTTTCCGCCTCTTCCGCCCCGGCCGCCAGCGCCGCCTCGGCCTCCCGCGCCCGCCGTGCCCGGCTTGGCGCCTTTCTCTACGAGAAAATCCACCACGCTTTGATAGCGCAGCGTCCTGGCTCCGTCGAGCGCAGTCCGGCCATCGGTATTCGCAACGTTGACGTCCGCGCCCAACTCCACCGCGAGCTTGACCGTTTTCAGCGTTAGAGATTCCGCTTCGGCGCGCGGGATCTCCGTCCAAGCCTTGGCCCGGATGATCCCCACTGCGGCCATCACCGGCGTGGCCATCTCTTTCTGTTCCACGCCTCCGAAGCCTCGCTCGGCGACGTAATCGGCGTGATGCACAAACAGCGGATCCGCGCCATGCTTCACCAGCAGCCGCATGACATCCGGCTCAGTGAATCGCGCGGCCAGCCAATATGGCGATGCGCCCACGAGTTGCGACTCGAAATTGAAATCGTCGGAAGAGCGGCGCGTGGGCGTCCAGGTCTTCAGAGGCATGTTAGGATCGGCGCCATGATCGAGCAGCGCGGATGCCATCTTCCCATCGCGGCGCATGATCGCTTCCTGAAGAGCCGTGAATCCGCACTCGTTCCGATTTGGATCTGCCCCTTTATCCAGCAGGAAGCCGACCAGATCCGTGAAACCCGAATGCGCGGCCAGAGTGACCGCGCTGACGCCCCACGCATCCGCGTCGTTCACGTTTGCGCCGGCGGCCGCCAGCAATTTCGCCGATTCCAAATCGCCCACGCGCGCCGCGAACATCAACGCGGTCTCCCCGCCATGCGGAATGGCCTTGTTGTAGGGAAGGTAACCGTGAGGAGGAATGGCCATCACGTCGGTCCAGACGTCGGACTTCAGATTTAAATCCGCGCGATGCGCAATCAGGACCTTCGCGGTTTCGGGATGCTTCTGAGCGACCGCCCACATCAGGGCTGTTTGGCCGCGCGAGCCGCGCGCATTGGGATTGGCTCCTTTGTCCAGCAGTTGCTGGACAACTTCGGCATAGCCGCCGCGCGCCGCCACCATCAGCGGCGTTTCGCCGCTCAACAGCGCCAGGTTGGGATTGGCGCCCGACGCAAGCAGCTTCCGCACCATGGCCGAGCTGCCGTTCTCGCTCGCCGGCCACAGCGGCGTCACGCCCAGATCGGTGGCCGCGTTCACATTCGCGCCCGCGCGGAGGAAGGTATCGGCGGCTTCCAAATCGTCGCGATAGCTGGCCCAATGGAGCGCGGTTGTGCCATCCGCGTCCATGGCGTTCACGTCGGCTTTCTTTTGAAGTAGCGCGCGGATCGTGGCGGTGTCGCCTTCTTTGGCCGCCTCGACCAGCGGCGGCCGTCCCGCGCCCGCGGCGGCCACACCGGCTGCCAGGAACACCACAGATCTCAGCACTGTCAGACCTCGCTCAGAACATCGACGGGAAGCTCGCCCGTGCTGCCGCCGACCTTTTCCACCGGATAATCCATCTTGTCCATGATGGTCATCAGCAGATTCGCTTGCGAGGGTTTATCGGCGTATTTGATGTGGCGCCCTCCCCGGATCTTTCCCGCGTGCCCTCCCACCAGCATCTGCGGAAGATTGTCACCGGAATGGCCGTTGCTGTTGGAGAGGCCTGCGCCATAAAGGATAGTCATGTGATCCAGCAACGAGCCGTCGCCGTCCGGCACGGCCTTCAGCTTCGCCAGATATTTCGAGAACAGCTCCGCGTGATAGCGGTTGATCTTCGACATTCGCTCGATCAGCTCGGGAATGTTGTTGTGGTGCGAAAGAGGATGGTGCGCCTCGGGCACGCCGATCTGCGGATAGGGCCGGGGGCTTTGCTCCTTGCTGATCATGAAAGACACCACGCGCGTCAAATCGGATCGAAGAGCCAGAAGCTGCAGATCCAGCATCAGTGCCAGGTGATCTTCGAAAACCGGAGGCGCTCCCAAAGGCGCATCCATCGAAGGCAGCTCAACAGCGCTCTGCCGTTCCGCCAACTGAATGCGCCGCTCCACGTCGCGCACGGCGTCGGTATATTCGTCCACCTTGCCGCGATCGCGCGGACCAAGCTGGTTTTTCAAATCCACGAGCTTTTCGCTCACCGAATCGAGAATGCTCTTGTGCTCTTCCAGCCTGCGCTCGCGCCCCGCCCGATCCGTGCTCCCGCTGTCGCCGAACAGCTTCTCGAAAACCGTCCGAGGATTCCAGTCCATCGGCAGCGGCTGGGTGGGACTGCGCCAGCACAAAGTGTCCAGATACGCGCAGCTCAGATTTCCCGTGCAGGCTCCCGCGTTGGCCGGCAGATCCATGCAGATTTCCAGCGTGGCTAACTGCGTCTCCCGCTCGAAATGCCGGCCCAGAAGCTGATCGATCGAGACGTCGGCGATGATCTCGATCTCGTTGTGTCCACCGCGGGGCGTGCCGGTGAGAAACGATCCGGAAGCTCCCGCGTGAATGTAGTTCCAGCTTGCCTTGATCCCGGAGAAGACCAACAACTGGTCCTTATAGGGCGCCAGCGGCTCCATGATCGGCGCCAGCTCGAAGTTCGCGCCTTCGCCCTTGGGCGTCCAATATTCCATCGCCATTCCGTTGGGAACGTAAAAGGCTTGAAAGCGGTGCACTGGCTTTGCGGCCGCGCGCATCGGCGGAAGCATCGCGTCGAGAAACGGCAACGCCACGCTCGCTCCGATCCCCTTCAGCAGGGTCCGCCTGGGCAGGGATTTCCTTAGCAGCGTCATCGTTATCTATATTATGCTAATTTCGCGTCGGTGGAAACGGCCATCCGGCGCCTTCTACCAAACCTTGCACTGATTCGCCCGCACCATCGGCTGTCCCACGCGGCAGGAAAACGCCTTGCCAAAGTCGGGCATGTTCGAGACCACCCCATTCACGCGATACTCCAGAGGCGAATGGGGATTGGTGACCGCATTCAAGCGCTTGCTCTCAGGGCGTTCGTCGCCGCATGCCCATTGCGCCATGCCGACAAAGAAGCGCTGGTCGGGCGTCAAACCGTCCACGGGCTGAAGGTTCTGGCCCTTGGTGGCTTCTTTCCACGCCAAAAACGCCAGCCACGTGCCGCCCAGATCGGCCAGATCCTCGCCTAGCGTCAGTTTGCCGTTGATCTTGATGTTATCCACAATCGTGAATCCGGAATATTCGTCCGAAACGCATTTTGCGGCCTTCTCGAACGATTGCGCGTCGGCTTTGGTCCACCAGTTTTTCAGATTTCCCTGGGCGTCGAACTGCCGCCCTTCGTCGTCGAAGCCGTGCGTGAGTTCATGCCCGATGGTCGCGCCGGTGTCCCCATAATTGGGCGCATCGTCCGTCTTGGGATCGTACAGCGGCGGCTGCAAGACCCCCGCAGGGAAGTTGATATCGTTCATTTGCGGATCGTAGTAGGCGTTTACCGTCGGCGCGGTCATCTGCCATTCCGTGCGGTCCGCGGGCTTGCCGATCTTGTCGAGCTGCCGCCGCGATTCGAAAACCGTGGCGCGCTCGACATTGCCGAAATAATCGTCGCGCGTAATCTTCACCGAGCTGTAGTCGCGCCACTTGTCGGGATAGCCGATCTTGTTCACCACGGCATGGAGCTTTTCGAGCGCCCTCTTCCTGGTCGCCTCGCTCATCCAGGGCAGTTGCCGGATCTCGTTCTCCATCGCGTCTTCGATCTGCTTGGTCATCAACTGAACGCGCGCTTTCGTGTCGGCCCCGAACGTCCGGGCGACGAACACCTGGCCGAGCGCTTCGCCCAGGTCGCCGTCCACTTCCCGCACGCAGCGCTTCCAGCGCGGAGGCAACTGCTCCAGACCGCGAAGATGCCTGCTATAGAACTCGAAATTCTCGTTGACGAAGGGCGAGGAAAGAAACGGCGCGTAGGAATGGACCAGATGCCAGCGCAGATACGTCTGCCAATCGGCCATAGGCCTGGATTTGAGGAGCGTCTGAAGCTGCTTGTAGAATTCCGGCTCGGTCACGTTGACCACCGAAGTATCCCGAACCTGGGCCGCGGCGAAATACGCGGCCCAACGGAAGGAAGGCGTCAGAGCTTCAAACTGCGCGGCGCTCATCTTATGAAACAGCTTCTGCGGGTCGCGCAGTTCCACACGCGTGAACGACGCTTTGGCCAGCGCTGTTTCGATTTCCATTACAGTTTGCGCATGGGCCTTGCCTTGATCGGAGGATTCGCCCAAAAGCGCCAGCATCTTGGCCACATGCTCCAGGTATTTCTGCCGCGTCATTTGGCTCTTGGCGTCGGTTTTCAAGTAATAGTCGCGATCGGGCAGCCCTAGCCCGCCCGCGTTGGCGAAGGCGATCTCGCGCGAGGAGTCGGCGTAATCCTGGTTGGAGCCGAACTCAAACATCATCATCGCCCCCAGCAAATGCTGAGCCGCCACATACGCCGGCAGATCGGCGATGGATTTGAGAGTGGCGACCGCCGCGAGCGCCGGCTTTAGCGGAGCCGCGCCGGCGTTTTCCACCGCGCCTTCATCCATGCAAGCGTAGAAAAAATCGCCGATCTGCGCCTCCACGGCGGTGCGCCCTGCCGACGGTTGAGAGACCTGCTGCAGAATGCCCCAAAGAAAGCGCAGATTGTCCTCGGTGAGCTTTTGATACACGTCCCAACGTGACTGATCGGGCGGGATGGGATTCTTTTTGATCCACCCTCCGCAGGAATAGCGGTAGAAATCTGTGCAGGGGTTGGCGGAGCGGTCCATCGAGGAAACGTCCAGGCTGGGACTGTAGGGCAAACTTGAGAGCGGCGTCTCGGGTGAGGAGGATTGGGCCAGCACGATCGCGGCGGCCCAGGCTAGCGGCAGCAAGAGCTTCATGATGGCTATCGTAACTCCGCGCGGCTGCTACACTGGAGTTCGCATCGGTTAGGCGCTCGCGTTTTCCGGTCCGATCCCCGGTCGTCTAATGGTAGGACAGCGGCCTTTGGAGCCGTGAATCGTGGTTCGAATCCATGCCGGGGAGCCATTCTGAAAATTTGGGCTCTGAAGTGCCTTTCGCCCCGTCATTTGTTGCACTTGCAGAGTTCGAGCGTGCCAATGTTCGGAATGGTTCATGAAGGGTCACTTCCAACCGCCCTTCCTTCCACATCGCTCCGTTAACCACCAATTCCAGGAGCTTGCGCTGTTCCCGAGCAATCTGCCGCTCGAACTCGCGGCAGGCAATGCTGGTTAACTTCATCATGTTGAAGCCGGCCCTCAGATCGACGGCGGTGGACTGATGCTGGCTGATCTTCGCCCGAAGCGCCTGTTGTTTGGACCGGGTCTCTTTGGCTTTCCGATCAAATTGCTCGGACGTGATCCGGCCGTCGAGCTTGTCTTCGTACATGGCGTCGAGCCTTCCCTGTAGCCGGTCCCACTCGTCCTGCCAGTTCTTGATGGTTCGCCGCCGGATACGTTCATCCTGCTGCGTCGAGAGCGTAAGTTCCTGTTCCAACCACTTCAGGACTGAATCTGGGATCACCAGCGTCTTGAGCACAGCGACGAATTCACGGTGCAGGACTTCTTCCCGCGTGTAGGGTTCTTCGCATTTCCCTTTGTTCCCGGTGCAGTGGTAGTAAACGTAGCGTCCCTTCTTCAACTCTCCGACGAGGCTGCATCCACAATGTCCACATCGGACCAACGCCGTGTAGGCGAAGTCGTGAATGACCTTCCGGTGTCGAAGTTCCTGGCGGGCGTCAAGCCGATCCTGCACACGTTCCCAAGTATCCTTGCCGATCAGCGGTTCGAACGTTCCTCGATAAAGAATTCCCTTCCACTCGAACTCGCCGGAATAGATCCGATTGCGGAGAACTACGTGGATGCTGCTCACGTTGACTCGGCGGGCTCCGAAGGGGATCCCTTCTGTTCTCAGCTTTTCGGCGATGCCCTGCAGAGTGTACTCGCCGCTCTCGAACCACTCGAAAATCTGGCGCACGACAGGTGCCTGAATGGGATGGGGCGCGATGGTGCGTTTGCCGTCGCTGCCCTGGACGTTTTGGTAGCCCGTTGGCGCAAAGCTAGGCCAGATCCCGCTCTTGGCCTTCTCACGCATCCCCTTGCTGGCCTCCTCGCCAAGATTCTCGACATAGTTCTTCGCCATGAGCACCTTGATGCCGTGGAGAAACTTCTCCGAAGAACGCGACTCCGGCCCAATGACGACGTTCTCTTTCGGAAAGTGGATGTCAATGCTGAAGTCATCAATGGTCACCCAGTCTTTGAGGTTGCGATAGAGCCGATCAGTTTTTTCGACAATAAGTGTTCGGCAGTTGGGAGTCTTCTTCAAGAACGCGAGCATAGCGTTGAAGGCCATGCGACCGGTAACTTTCGCGGTCTCGACGTCCACAAACTCGCGGAGGATCTCAAGGTTCTCTTGGGCAGCGTAATCGCGTAGCAGGTTAAGCTGCGCCTGAATGGAGTACCCTTCCTGTTCCTGCTCCTTGGACGAGACGCGGGCGTACAGGACGCAGGATCGAGCGAGACCTGGGATTGGCTTTGGCGCGCGCTTCTGCATTACGTAAACCGAGGAGGGCATCTCTTGACAACTCTACCGCAAGGGATCTCAGTTGCGGAAAGTGGTGTCATGCTGCTTTCACCCATCGGCGGACGAGGCGGGCCAGCGCTAGCAGACGGTGCTTGGCGTCAGCCCACTCTTCGTCTGAGTAGGGGGTTCCCCGAATGGCTTCCAATTCCTGGCGGGCCAGCATTTCGCGGCTTGGGGCGAGGCGCGGCGCTCGCCGCTCGGTTTCGGAAGTGGATTGCCTCGCCGTAGCTCTCATTCGCCGATTCCTTGACTTGCAAGTACATGATGGGGGACGATGGCGAATTCGCAAAGCGAGTGCTGCGTGCCCTTCCCAGGAGCCGAAGGACGGGCGGAACGGCTGCACACCAAAGGAGTCTGAAGACGGGTTGGAGGCGCGAGAAGGGGGATGCTTCGACGAAGCTGCGAGTGCCCGCGAACAGATGGCTTGGTGGTCCCAATGTCAATGGCGAATCGTTACATCTTCCAAAGCGCGGCTCGGTCATGTGGGCTGTTTTTCAGGATGTCTTCGAGGTTTGAATGGTAGGCTTGCAGTGCAAATTCCGCCACGACGAGCCAGGCATCGGAAACGGGGCCATCCACCTTTTTGAGCGCCGTGTCGAGTGAGATGCCTTGTTGTTGGGCCAGAAAAGCGGCATAGAGCTTCTGGCCGAGTTGTGCATGGTACTCGGAGCTGCGCAGCTCATCTATCGTTTTCTTCATTCTCGCCTCCTGGAGTTTCCCCGGCGTTAAAACGCTCCCCAGCTTCCCAAGCTGGACGTCGCGGGTTCGAGTCCCGTCTCCCGCTCCATTTTCAATAACTTACGGACACTCCAAAATCTGTACACCCTCCATTAAGAATCGAAGCGGCCTCCGTTAGGCTGGTGCTGAGTGGCTAAACCATTGATTTTGCAAATTAGGCTGAGCGACGTCCAGCTTGACCAGTTGGCAGGCACAGATCGTTGGGTGAAGTGGTCTGATGGAAAGGGTGGTGAATGTTTTTGCGAAGTTATCCTGACACATCGGGATTGGGAGTGATCGGTCGGCGTCCGACTCGGCATTCCTGCATTTGGCCACCAGTCGGACAGCATGAAAGACAGCAAACAAGAGGAACTGATAGAAGAAGAAGGCAGGTGGGCAGAATCCCAGATTCTAGAACTATACACTCTTGCGTCATTCCCAATGATGGAGCGCGTCGAATTTGTCAAGCGTGACTCAAAAACAGCCACCAGTGGAAGCGCGAATATTTCGGATTAACTTGAATTCCGCTGGACTCTTGGTGGCTGCGCGGGTTCCGTAAGTTTATGAAGAATTGGTAGCGCTAACGGGAATCGAAACCGTTTCGGGTCACCTGACGCCGTCCGATCCAATCGTAAGTAATACATTCTAAACGAAACGCATCCGCTCAAATCCGCGCCCCGACACCTACGGATCGCCCTTGGTGTGATCAATGTGTGATCAAAGCGCCTCCCCGAACCTCGCTACTACATCACCACGCGAGCGTTTCGAGTTTTGCGTGCGAGAACGTACCTGTCGGGCCGTCCGGACCAAGCAGTGCAAGGCGTACTGCCTCGGCTGCTCGCCATGGCGATCGAGTTGGAGTCGACCGGGATCAAGGTCAACGCCGCCTCCCCGGGCTTCACCAAAACGAACCTCAACAACAACTCCGAACTTCCGCCGAACCGAATGTGGACGATCTTTCAACCGAACGGTGACCGCGAGGGCCACGACAGAAGTCGCGGATTGCCTTAATCTCAGGCAGGAGGCAACATGCAAATCGGTGACAAGAGGCTTACGCATCGATTCGACGGTCGGGTCACTCTATTCGACAGCGTCGACATCGACGAGCTGAGAAACGAATCGGCCCCCCCGCATTACCAGGCTACCCGCACCATGAACGTCTCCGTTGGCGTTACCGGTGCCGCAGCGCGAATGGCACGAGAGCCTGACGCAAGTGTCGCGGCGCCTAACCAAGAGCGGCTCGCCGAACGAACGCGCATTGCGCAAGATCTCCATGACACGCTGCTGCAGGGATTCTTCGCGGTGTCCATGCAGCTTCATGCCGCCGTGGAAAGCTTGCCTACGGACTGCGCTGCGAGGCCGCGACTTAGCACTGTGATGCAGTTATTGAACCGAGTCCTAGCAGAGGGACGATGTGTGCTAGAGGGGCTGCGCTCCCCAAACGAGCGCAAGACGTCCCTCGGGAAGGCATTTGCCCGTGTTCCGAACGATCTGGGCTTCTCCTCGGCGGTCGGCTTTCGAGTGATTGTACTTGGCCTGGAGAGGGAATTGAGTGTAAGCCTCTGTGACGACATTTACCGGATTGTCCGTGAGGCGATTGTCAATGCATACCGTCATTCCGGAGCGAAAGACATTGAAACGGAGATCGAATATTGTCCCTCAACCCTGCGCTTGGCGGTGCGCGACAACGGGTGTGGCATCGATCCTCAGAACCTGCAGTGGGGAAAGAATGGACACTGGGGCCTCCAGGGAATGCGCGAGCGGGCCGACCGTATCGGTGGTCGACTTCGCGTTCTGAGCCGAAGCGAACTCGGGACCGAGATCGAACTGCGGGTGCCTGGCCAGATCGCTTACGAGCCAATGTAGCCGGACGGACAACAACTGTATCATCGGGAGCCAGTAAGCGAAAACCATAAGGAGACGATTCGGCTCTGGTGCAAAACGGCCTTAGTAATGAGGTGGGCTGGCCTTTGGCGAAAGAGGTCTGCAACGGGAGTCAAGCAGCAAGCGCCGCATTCCACAGTTCCGACATAGTCGCTTTCCGATTCCCGAACTTCCCTGTCTTGAACTGACCCTTCTTGATCTGCTCCGCCAACTCGATTCCGCTAATGGTGACTGCCGCGTGGTCGAAGCGTTTGAATCCCAGCATCGGCCGAATCCGCTGTTTGATTCGGCGGTGTTCCTGTTCGACGAGATTGTTCAAGTATTGGCTCGATCGCACTTTTACTCGACGCGGAAGTTCCCCGGTCTCCTTCATCTCCCGGACTGCGCGATGCGACGCGGCATAGGCGTCTAGTGTGATCTTGGTGGGTGTGCGCCGGTTTTTCATCGCATTGCAGAGAAAGGTCTTGCCAGCGGTCACATCGCGATTTCGGCTCAGGAAGAAATCGACGGTCCAGCCGGCCTTATCCACGGCCCGATACAGGTAGACCCAACTGCCCCTAACCTTTATATAGGTCTCGTCCATTCTCCAGGATCCGCCAACCGGGCGAGCATAGCGGCTCCAGCGCTTCTCGAATTCCGGCAGATAATGCTGGACCCAGCGCAGGATCGTGGTGTGGGTCAGCGTGATGCCTCGGTCCGCCATCATGATGACCAAATCTCTTAAGCTCAATTTGAAACTCGTGTACCAGCTGACACACAGAATGATGATCTGTCCGTCGAAATGCCGTCCCTTGAACAATGCTTCGACTGGAACAAACCGTTGCATTCTGTCATCATCGCCCGATCGCGCCCTGTTTGCACCAGAACCATCGGGAGAGCCTATACCCGAGGAGTCCCCGAACGACATGCTTTTCGAGGGTGAAGAATTACGCGAGATGATCGACCGGACTTCGAACGAAATCGAGTTCTGGAATGCGCACGGTCGCTGCTGCCGGATCCTTTCCCGCGCCGAAGCGCTTTTGTTGGATTTGGACCTCTTCATCGGAATCGGAAACCGGCGCCGCATAAAATTCCTGCGCAGTCGGACACAGCAGTTCACCCTCAACGCCGGCAGCCACACAACGCAGCGCCTAAAGGGCGAGGCCGAAGTAAACATCGCTCATCCACTGGTACGGGAGCACCTGGTAGTGCGGAGTAGATGATGACCAAGTTGATTACAATCCCGAAATTCGCGGCGGCCACCGGTCTGCCATACCGGCTCTGTCTTCACTTGACTCGGACGGGTCAGATTCCTTCTGTCGCAGTCGGCCGCCGTCGCCGCATCGACGTGCGCTGGATAGATCAGTGGTTGGCATGTGGCGGATATCGCCCGGAAGGCGATGCTTTGTTCCCAATACGCCCGGGTCCTCAGGTAGGACTCGAACCTACAACCCTTCGGTTAACAGCCGAAACGAGGACGCGCTTGACCTCCGGACCGGCGCTAAAGCTGAACCCGAGAAACTTCCGTTCCTGCGGTCGCGCCACCGCACTCTTCGCCTCATTCACCTTGAGCGTAAGCTTTTGCGTGATGAATCGCGTGATGCTCTCCATCACCCGTTGCCCCGCCCGCTCGCTGCGAACGTAGATATTACAGTCGTCCGCGTATCGAACGAAGCGATGGCCCCGGCGCTCCAACTCCCGGTCGAGTTCGTCGAGCACGAGGTTACTGAGCAGTGGCGAAAGCACGCCCCTTACACAAAAGGTAATTTTCAGTTCGTAAGAACAATTGCAGGGTGGCGAGAAAGGTATAAATTGCTTGACTTGCGTCGTAACAGTAATATATTTATGACGAATGGCGCGCTCCACCAAAGCGGAGAAGGCTCGCCAAATAAATGCCGCTCGTGGCCTGCTGCAGCGTGGAGTCGCGCTGCCCGAGGCAGTGCGTCGCCTGGCACGGGACTTCGATTTGTCAGAGCGGCAAGCATATCGTTACTCACTGCTGTCCAAATTAGCCAGCTAACTTGCTGGCAAACGCGGCTGCCGCGGTCGGCGAGAGGCTGAGTCCCTGATACTTGGATTGGGTTCAAGACAAGAACCAATTCAATCTCAGGAGACTCAGCCTAATGAAAGTA
>DATDGT010000070.1:0-9064 GCA_036521975.1 Bryobacteraceae bacterium | reverse complement strand
TACCTGTATTCAGGCATTGCGCCGAGTCTGTATCGCGCGTTGCTCCGCGCCGTTTCCAAGGGATCCTTTTTCAACCGACATATTCGAAGCCACTTCCCTTATGTCAAAATCACGTCAGAAAACTAAACGGCATTGGGCTTTAGCCCCTGCAAGAGCAGGCTTTAGTCTGCAACGGAGGAACCTGGGCTGAACCCCGGTACCGCCTCCTCCCGTAGCAGGCAATCGCCAGCACCACGCCGGCAAGCAGTAGGAAAGAACTGGGCTCAGGCACGCTCGCTACGGGGGCGGTCCCGTTGTCCGGGACGCCGCCTCCCCCGCTAGGGCCTCCACCCTCAATCGGGCCTGCGGCGCACCCCTGGCTCCCCGGTCCCACTACGCAAAGCTCCACGGCGTTCGGGTAACCCGGTGGATCATAAACCACGGCGAAATATTCGCTACTATCGATGACCGAGCCGATGATGCTCGTGAAGATCCCGCTCAACGTCCCCGAAGAATCGATAAACAAATACTCCGCGCCTACAGGGGGAATGTACCCGTCTTGTAGTGAGATCTCGAGTGTGCCGTCTAACCCGATCTCACCGGCGTCCAGCAATGCCCCAAAGCTAGTGGGGCCAATCTGCTCGACGAATGTGCCTTGAGCGCCTTGCGTAAAGTCGCCAGTCAGAGTGAGGGCGCCTGGCGCTCCGGGAGTTCCGGGTTCAACGATCCCGCTATTGTTCACGATCGCCGAGGCGATGTTCCCCATACCCTCCAGGCCGCCGCTGCCAAGCGTCACGCTTAACGCGCTTAGCGCTCCATCGACCTGCAAAGTGCCTCCGTTCACGAGGTAATTCGAGGGATCGATGGAACCGCCTTGCTGTACGTCCACCAGCCCAGCGGTCTGAGTCAGAGCTCCGCTAATGCTCACAACCGCCCCGTTTCCCACGTTAATGGTTCCCGCGTTTACCAGCGCAGCGGTGTACAGCGCATCGCCGCTGGCGTTCAAGCTCAACACCCCTCCCGGGTTATTGATGAACATGCCTCCGATCGCCAGGCCGTTAGAGCCCACGTCGCCAAGTGCGTTCCCCATGAGGAACTGGCCCGAATTGATTACGTTGCCAGACACCGAAAGCACGGAGTGATTCTGAATCTGCACGATAGAGCTGCCGTCGTTCGTCAGATTCCCATCCACCTGGATGGCCACTGGCGTGACTGGGCCACCGCCTGAAAGCAAGCCGCTTGCCGTGATCGTGCTACCAAAGGAGTTGCTCAGGTTGCCGGTTACGATCAGCGATGGGATCAAAGAGCCGCCGGTCAAGCTCCCATTCACGGTGACGGTGCTGTCAAAGGAGTTGGTCAGATCGCCATTGACGGTGAGCGGGCCGAGAGACAAGTTCAACACGGAATCGTCCGTGTTGGTGAGGTTCTGAGCGAGCCCTAACTGTGACAGCAGAAGTAGGAAATATCCGAGTGCAAGGACACCCAACCATCGCGCGCTCGTGGTATTGCTCATTCAAGAATTAGTGAAGGTGGCCGCGATTAAATCTCGTTGGTAGTCGAAAAGATTTGGATTAACCCATTCGCTCTGCCCGTTTAATCCTCCGCAATTCCGGCCGGAGAACCAATCGCGCGCTTCTGACTCCTGACTTCTGACTCCTGACTTCTGACTCCTGACTTCTGACTTCTGACTTCTGACTTCTGACTTCTGACTTCTGGGATTTATCCGGGCGCCGAATAACGTTTGCGGATCGCTTCTTCGATTCCCGAGCGCGCTTGCGACGCTGGGATGCCGTTCTCGCGCTCTAACCCGTCGGCGACTTGGGCCAGTCCCTCGTCTTTGATCTTTTCCCGGAACCAGCGCGAGTAATCTCCATTTCGCAAATGAAACATCCAAGTATCGTCGTCCACTCCCTGGCCTATTTGCAGGAATAGCGTGAGATTCTGCGCGCGTAAATTGAGCTTATTCTCCGGGCCACGGAAATAGAAGCTGCGATCTTCGCCCAATTCCCCTACGGCGTACTTGCGTTGGTGGCGGCGCCAATCGGCGCTTGCTTGAAGGCTTCGGAAAACAACCGGACCGGAGGAGTCCTCTTTCCGCCACAACAGGGCTTCGCCAGGTTCCAATTTGGAGGGCGCGCACGGCCGTTCTCGCCCTAGAATTGCGGCGATCGCATTCACGGTCTCCCCCGGCGACTCGCCAACGACGATGAACGTGTCGATCGCGGAAGCCAGCCTGGCCGATACGTGTTGGGGATGCACGGTTATGGCGAGAAGGCCGCGAACGTCCTCCGAGAGGAGGCGCTCCGTCTTGTTCCAGGAGCTCGGCAGCACATGGTGACACTCGTCGACCGCAATCCAATGCGGCCGGCCGGTTTGGGCGCGCAGACGCTCCAGGCGCGGCCACAAACCTTCGAAGAAGAGAGGCCGGTCCTCGATGCGCACTCCCAGCAGATTCAATACAACATTCGCGCGGGGATCCCGGAGCAGATCGATCGCTTCGTGGGGATCCGGCGGACGCTTGGCATCGCCGATGGTTGCGGCGCCCTTAAACCCGCTGAAGTCCGCCTCGGGATCGACGATGCAGAATTGATACCCGCATGTTCCCAGTTTTTCCAGGATGGCCGTAGCCAGCTTCGACTTGCCGCCTCCCGATGTACCGGCGATCATGACGTTCACGCCATAGGGACGCACCCTTATTTCTTCGCCATCCTTGGCATTGCCGATCGCGATCTCGTGGCGGGTGAGCCGCGCCTCGATCTCTTTCAGATCCGAAGCGATCATGGCATCGATCAGCTCGACTACCCCGGCGCCGTTACGCTGAGAGGCGGCGAAATCCGCGCGTTCGCGCAGCAAGGGAATCGCGTTGGCGACCGCCGCCGAGCATTCGCACGAATTCAGGAGCGCGTGGTCGTTCTCCGCATCGCCCACCGCGGCCGTATTGTGCGGAGAAAGCTTCAACTCGGCCAGGGCGGCGCTCAATCCGGTGGCCTTGTTTATGCCCGACGGCAGCACCATGACCGAGCTCTTGTTAAAGATCACGTGCCACTCCAGTCCCAGGGCTTTGATGGCTTCCAACACGACGTTCTGGTTCGGCACGATTGTGGCCACGATGGAGCGGCCGACGGAGAGCGGAGTCACATTCTTTTCCCGCAAATACTCAAGGAATTTCTCCGGCGGCCGTTCGCCCAGAAATTTTTCCTCCCGGGTTTCGGGCCGATAAATGAGAGCGCCATTTTCCGCTACGATTCGATCGAATAGCTCCGCCCCGGGAAAGACTTGGAGCAGATCGCCGAGGTCGCGGCCGGTGACCAGAATCAGCTTGCGCCCCGACCTCCGCAAGCGCTCCAGAGCCTCGAGGGTGTGGGGATGGACGATTCCGTCCGACGCCAGAGTGCCATCGTAATCACAGGCGAGAGCGTGATAACGCATATTTGAACAGACCTCCGACGTCCCATCCGCTACTGTATCGAAGCCGGAGCTTGGCTGTGCGTTTCAAAGCACCTTCAGAGCCGCGACCGTAGGGAGCGGTCTCCAGGCAATTTCTGCAACAGCCGCCGGCGAGCAGCACCGCTACTGTTGCTGTTGCTGCTGCGCGTAGATATTTTCTTCCAGCGGAGCCTCCGGCGGCGCGCTGGCTGCGATCCACTCCGCCGCCGAGCGCAGCTCTCTTTCAGGTGGCGGCGGAGCATCCGACCGCCCGACGCGCACGGTCACCGCCAGCTCGCTTTGGGCGCTGCCTTTGAAAATCCCTTTGGTCGGAGGCACGTCGGCATAATCCCGGCCAACGGCTGCGCGAATGTGCCGCTCGCCGGCCAGCAGGTTGTTCGTGGGATCAAACCCCACCCACCTTCCATCCCCTATACTGGGGCCGGGAACCATCGCTTCCACCCACGCGTGCGTCGCGCCGGTGCGCGAAGTTCTCGCTTGCCGATCTGCATTCTTGGGTCTCGGCAGCACATATCCGCTGACGTAGCGGCAGGGGATGCGCACGTGCCGTGCGAGCGACGTCATGATGTGCGCGAAATCCTGGCAAACGCCTTTCCGCGACTCGATGGCGTGCTCGATCGGAGAATCCACGCTGGTGGCCTTGGGGACGTACTCGAACCACGCGTAAATGGCGGCGTTCAATTCGCGCAGAAACGTCAGCGGATCCGCGCGCCTTTCGACGCGCAACTCGCTGATCAGCCATTCCAGAGCTTCGCTGGGGCGCGCAAAATGGCTGGGCATAAGCATCTCCCAGTAATCGCCCGCGGCGGCTTCGGCGTCTAATTGCTCCCAAGCTCCGCGGTCCAGCCGTTCCGGCGGCTCCGGAGGCGCCGCCGTCTCCACCAGCGCCTCGGCCAGGATATTCAACTCCTTGTGCTTGCCCGGAACATCGAAATGATGGATGCTATTGCCGTGGTAGTCGCGATACATATTGACGTGAGCACGCGGTTCTACGCTGAGCTGAAACGAGAGACACCGCTGTCCGCCCTCCGTCCGGGGATGCATGCGCACTTCCATCAAGCTCTCGTTAACCGGCGAATCGTAGCGAAACTGTGTGAGATGGCGGATGGAATAGAACATAGTTCTTGCCTGACTTCTGACTACTGACTTCTGGCTCCTGACTCCTGACTCCTGACTCCTGACTCGTGACAACAACTACGCCCCCAACGCGACTTCCACCGGATACGCAATATACGTCTGATACAAACCACTATGAACCTGGCTGGATTGGCGCAACACGTTGTCGAGGTAAGCGTCCAGCCCGGACGTCATGATTTCGTCGACTTGGCCGAAGCTCAGCGTGGCGTGCAGCCTTCCCGCGATGCGCTCCAGCCGCGATTTGCCGCGGCTTCGCGCTTCGCCCCCGATCTCTTTGACGGCGTGCTCCAGCGCGGCGGCGCAAAAACGGATGGAATGCGGAAAATCCGGCTGCAACACCAGGAATTCCGCGATCCGGTCGGGCTTCAGATCGGCCGTGTACGCCTTGCAATACGCTTCAAAGGCGGTGCACGAACGAAGCAGCCCGATCCATTCGAAATGCTCAGGGTCGCTTTCCTCTCGCGCCAACGGCCGCTCCCGAAAGAACGCGCCCACCAGCGTGGAAAGCGAAACGGCGCGCTCCAAAAACCGTCCGGCTTGAATGAACTGCCACCCCTCGGCGTGCGTCATCGTCGAATCGGTGATGCCCTGGAACAGATGCGCGCCTTCTTTCACCGATTGCAGAAACTCTCGCGCGTCCCAATTCTGTTCGCTCTTGGCGCGGAGCACGGAGTGAAACAAGCGGTTCAACTGCTCCCACATTTCCGAGCTGATTTGTTCGCGCACCTGCCGCGCGTTTTCGCGCGCCGCGATCACCGACGAAACGATCGATCCGGGATGCGAAGTCTCGCGCAGAAGCGCCACCGCCAAGGGTTGGGCATGGGCTTCCTCGTCCGCGGTCATCTCCACTCCCAACGACCGCAGCACTCTCGCCCAATACTCGTCGTCCGAACCCGCTCCGCGCTCCAGCATCAGATTCAATTGCACATTGATCACCCGCGCGGTATGTTCGGCGCGCTCCAGATACCGGCTCATCCAGTACAAACTGTCGGCGACGCGGGAAAGCATTTTATTGGTGCAGGACCCAGGTGTCCTTGCTGCCCCCTCCCTGCGAAGAATTCACCACCAGCGAACCCTTTCGCAAAGCTACGCGCGTCAAGCCGCCGGGCACGATCACGGTTTTGTCGCCGTACAGGATGTAAGGGCGAAGATCGACGTGCCGCGGCTGAACGGAGCCGTCGAGCAAACAGGGCGCGCGAGAAAGCAGAATCGTCGGCTGAGCGATGTAATTCCGAGGGTCGGCTTCGATGTGGCCGCGGAATTCCTCGCGTTCCTCGGCCGTGCTGTGCGGTCCGATCAGCATTCCGTAGCCGCCGGATTCGCCCACCGCTTTCACTACGTATTGCTCCAGCCGGTCGAGCACGTGCCGCCGCTCAACGGGGTTTGACATCTGAAACGTTTCCACGTTGTTCAGGATCGGATCTTCGCCCAAATAGTAACGAATAATGGCCGGCACGTAGGCGTAAATCGCTTTGTCGTCGGCGACGCCGTTTCCGAGCGCGTTCGCCAGGCTCACGTTGCCGGCGCGATAGGCGTTGAACAATCCCGCGACTCCCAAAGCCGAATCGTTCCGGAACGCCAGCGGATCGACGAAATCGTCGTCGATGCGGCGGTAAATCACGTCTACGCGCCGCAGCCCCGCGGTGGTGCGCATGTAAACGAAATTGTCGTGCGTCACCAGATCGCGCCCCTCCACCAGTTCGATGCCCATTTGACGCGCCAGAAAAGCGTGCTCGAAATAGGCCGAGTTGAAGACGCCCGGCGTGAGCAAGGCGATGACGGGTTCGGAACAGCCTTGGGGCGCAAGCGCGCGGAGCGTGGCCAGCAGCGCCTGCGGATAGTGATCGATCGGTTCCACTCCGCATTCGCGGAAGGTGCGAGGGAAGATGCGCTTGGTGACTTCGCGGCTGACGAGCATGTACGACACGCCGCTGGGCACGCGCACATTGTCCTCCAACACCACGAATTCGCCGGAAGGCGTGCGGATCAAGTCCGTCCCCGCAACCGCCACATAAACGTCCTTGCGCACGGAAAACGCCCGCATTTGTCGCCGAAAATGCTTGCAGGTGTAAACAATTTCCCGCGGCACCACGCTGTGTTTCAAAATGCGGCCTTCGTTGTAAATGTCCTTTAGAAACAAATTCAGCGCGGTAATGCGCTGCGCCAGGCCGCGCTCAATGCGGGACCACTCCTTATGGGTCACGATACGGGGCAGCGGATCGTTCGGAAAAATCCGCTCGGTTCCTTCTTCGCGCCCATAAACGGTGAAGGTGATGCCTTGATGCAGGAACGAAAGATCGGCGATTTGTTTGCGGCGGCGCAATTCCGCCGGCTCCAGGTTCAGGACGCCTTGGTACAACCGCTCATAATGCGGCCGCACTGCGCCGCGAACGTCCACCATTTCGTCGAACGCGGCGTCGATTTCGTACTCTTCAAAAGGGGCCGGCCGCGCGGGCCGGAGGGAAACTCCCGCCATGTTTTTTATCTAATAAACAAAGCACTTCGACGGGGAAGAGGCCAGCTTTCATTCTACCATCCGCCCGCGGAACTCGCTCCACCAGACGCGTTTCGCGGCCTTTCCTGGCTCCTGATCTTGCATTGGATAATTCTCGGGAACGGCGTTGGCTCAATACGTTGTATAATACGGCGATCTCCTTGCAAGTTGGCAGGGCATTCAGCGACATGAGGAGGAAGCCTTGTGAAGAGCGCCAAAACGCGGTTAGTCATTTCTACACTGGTCTTGATGCTGACGTTATTGGTTACCCCGATCCCCGGTAGTTGGCTCAGTGATGTCACGGGTATCAATATCGACGTCAACAAGCAAATCGGAACTGGTATCTCGGCCATGTCGGCCCCCACTGCGCAGGTATTCGAGGAGACCGGCAATCGCCTTATAGTTCAACTAGACCAGAAGATGAACGAGCGAATTACCCAGATAGGTGGGATCGCCCAAGTCACACTGATCCAGTTTCAAGGTATCGTGAACAATTCGATGCAGGAGGTTGATGAGCTCATCACAAAACAACTCACGGCCGCTGACGAACTCCTGGAACGACGCATTGGCACAATCGATACCATCGCTGTTAAAGATGGACTTGCACTAGAGCGCATCATTCAAAATATACTACTTGCTGGTTGCCTGCTAATATTGCTTACATGCGCCGTATGGCGGTTGTGGAAGCTTGGTCTTACTCGCGTCGCATTTGGCCAGATAGCCATGCTTGTAGTCGGTCTCGCGGTTATCTATGGCGCATCGTTCTTGCTGCCTCATCAACGCGACGCAGCCGTCCTCCGCGATAGCCATCTTGCGTCGTACAATCAAAGCTTGGTTGCTTTAGATTTTAACCAGGCAAACTTCCATGTTGCTCAGCTAAAGGCGCTGGACCCAACCAACATTACTTATGTGGGATATGGGAGAAAAGTCGAACTCTTGCGCGACATTCTGACGCGACCGGCCCTATATCAAACGCCGAGCGGCTTCAGGTCAGTTGATTTTCGCCTTAAACAAGCGTCCGAGCTACTGAAAGGCGATCCAGATTTAAGAGTTCTTGGTGCCTTCATGGCGTGGCAAGGCGGACGGGATCGTCGTGCTGAATATCTAGCAGCGGAACTTAGCGCCGGTGCCATCGAAATCTACGATCGAGATCGCAGTAATCACAAATCAGCCTACGTGCTGCGATCGTTTGCAGTTCACTACCTCAAGAGCTATTTGCTGAACCCTCTGCCCGTTGAATCGATAAAGACCTTCCTGCCTCAACAGGCCTCTAACGGCAATCCGAATGAGAGGCTCTTCAAAATATTGGACGAAGCAAGCAAATCAGATCAAGATCTTATCGCCGCGAACAAACGGTCAGGCAAAGAACAGAATACGGACCTTGTGCCGGACGCTCTCGTTCATATCGTATCCTACGGAGAACTGACCCGGCGGCTATACCAAAACACGATGCCAGATTACGCTGCAATGATCACCTATGAGGCTAGGCTTCAAACTGACTCGGACCAGACGAAGACGCCCGGGCTAAAGGCTCAGCGAGATCAGGCCGCAGCCCGGATTACGAGTGCTTGGGAGCAATTCTCTGCAGAACTTACGTCAAACGAAAATTTCGTCGGTACGACAATACCTATTTCGGCCCTCAACATGAACGACGCTATCTATACGAGAGCCAAAACCTACATGGCTAATGCGACAGCTACGACCGTCCCTGCGCTCGTCCAGGAGAACGTGCAGTTTACGCCGTTGCATGTCGCGTGGACAAATTCAATTTTAAAGGATAATCTCACAGGGAACGCATTAATGTTTGTATCCAGCAGCGTTACCGCTGAGTTTGTCAAGAAAGAAGCATCGCTTAAAGATTTGGAAGATCACTCGCGTCCGAATTAGCCGTTTGAACGTCCAGGTGGCAATGAAAACTCAGGAGATAACCCCGGTTTGAGCCGAGGCGCACGCATGGCGCTTCAGCTTGATCCAAAGTAAGTGCCTTCGGCGTTTTTGAGCGTCTGC
>DATDGT010000069.1:0-15316 GCA_036521975.1 Bryobacteraceae bacterium | reverse complement strand
CGTCCTCCCTACGTTCAGCGGCAGGCAAGACCGTGGGAGAAGCCGAAGATATTCCGTTCTTCTTCACATTGATTCCTGTTCTCGCCCTGCTCAGTAATTAGGACCAGGAGAACTGTCTCATCAATATTGGCACGGAGGGGGCCGCTAGGCCGGAGCCGCGATAAAATGAAAGAGTCCGCTATGAACGCAACCGAACCCGTCTACATGGAACTCGTGGACTTCGTAGCTCGTGGGTCCACCGCCGAGGAGGTTGCCAGCTTCCGTCCGTCACCCGAAGCCCAGAAGCGCGTTGCGGAGTTGCTGGAGCGCCAGCGTGAATCAGAGTTGACAGAAGAGGAAACCGCTGAGTTGGATGGCTTCGTGCAACTTGAACATATGCTCGGTTTGGCGAAAGCCAAAGCTCAACTCATCCTCGCCAGCCGCTCTTGAAAATTTCGGTAGAAATACGCGCTGAAGTAGTTCAGCGGGCGATGTTCCGATGTGAATATTGTTTGCTTCATGAGCGCGACGCTGCTTTCCCGCATGAAGTCGATCACATCATCAGCAGACAGCACGGTGGTGAGACCACCGTTGACAACCTTGCGTACGCTTGTTTGGTCTGCAATCGATACAAGGGCTCGAATATCGCCTCTATCTCTAGGTCGGGCAACTTAGTCGCATTGTTCAATCCCAGGCTGGACCAGTGGAGCCACCATTTTCGGCTGAATGGCGGTTTCATCGAACCGCTCGATCTTGTCGGTGAAGTCACGGCTAGACTGCTTCGTCTCAACACGCCTGAACGTTTGATGAGAAGGAGCCTTCTTCAACAGCTCCGACGCTACCCGAAAGAATGACCTCGCCGGCGCGCATACTCGGACCGCAAGTGCTTCCTCATTGCTCGCCGTTTGAGGCAGCTTGCCAGATCGATCTCCTTCCGAGAGAGCTCATGACCTCGATCCGGATGATCAGCGTGCCGCTATTGCTGTCCGGCATGGAAAAGGGGACCGCCTCTCCGGGCCCGCGAAACCCAACACGCCGAAGACCAGCGTCACTGGATTATTCCGCTCCCGCTCCCGCCATCCACGTTCATCAAGTCCGCTGTCGCAGCCAGTGCATCCGCCATCTTCATCAGCAGGTCGATGAGGGCGTCCATTCTTGGCGCAAGTTCCAGCACATGATGATGGCGCAATTTGGGCGGCACTCCACCCAGTTCCCGCCGCTTGTCTGCGAGGATCGCCGCGGACACTGGCTCCAGTTCCTCAAGCTCGGCGATCAAGGCGCTGAACGCCGCCAAATTGCTCACGCCCTCGCAAGTGAATTCGGCTTCCCATTCCACAGCTCGAATGATCTGGCTGACGATTTGGGCGAGCCAACGAAGGGAATGCGTCTTGGCGAGTGTAATGTGGTCGGCCGGTGATTTTTGGAACACGCAGCCCTCACCAATCAACGACTTCATCGACAACTCAGCGGCTTGGCGATATAGGACCACGACCGGAGCGCCATCCCAAGGAGTCTTTGCATCTTCGGTGCGGCCCAGATTGCCGGTTAGGAGTTTGGCCGACCTGCGAAGCGACTCGATCAAGAAGTGGATCTCGATGCCTGCGCCGTTGTGCCATGAGACGGTACCGATTGATGTTCGGGATGTTGGCGGTATCTGTTTGTTCGCCGTCGGAGTGTTGCCGCTTGGATCATTGTATCCGCCTGCGTAAAGAGCATTCAGGTGTAAGAGAAGACTGGCGGCATCATGCCGAAAAGTGGAGGAATCGCATCGTCAACATTCCGGAATCGCCAACACAATGAAGGTTCGCATTGACTCGTGCCATTTGGGTTCGCGAAATCGTCTCGTGCTCTGGCTCCGTATCGGCAGCCGATCGGCTTGGCATTAGCAATCGCTTCGTTTCATAATCACAGGTTGGGGTCGATGTGCCCGCTACGGAGAGCGCATTGCAACAGATTGAAATCGAGTACAACCGGCAACTCCAGCCGCTGGAGGCTGTGCTGTCCGGCGTAAAGCAGCCGGGTGATTTCTTCGTCTCCGGGACGGCGGAGATACCGATGCCGAGGGTCGAAATCACGGGCGTGGGTCCGCTTTCGTTTCCCTTGCCGAAAGCCCAGATCGCCGCGCTTGTGCGCCGGGCGGAGCGGGCGCCGTACGGCAAGGGCGAGAACACGATCGTCGATACATCGGTGCGCAATGTATGGCAGATCGCTCCGAGCCAAGTCGAGATCAGCGGGAAATCGTGGGGCGCAAACTTCGAAAACATCTTGTCTACTGTGAAGGCTGCTCTGGGATGCGAAGACGCAATCGTCTCGGCCAAGTTTTATAAACTGCTCGTATACAGCCAGGGCGGCTTCTTTCTGGCGCATCGTGACACCGAGAAGACCGCGGGCATGTTCGGTACGCTCGTGGTGACGCTTCCTTCGGCCTATCGCGGCGGCGCACTACGGATTACTCACGGGACCCGCGAGGTTACCATTGAAACCGATGCGGCCGATCCGTCGGAGGTTTCCTACGCCGCGTTCTATGCCGATTGCGAACACGAGGTTCTTCCGGTCCACGCGGGCGAACGTGTGTGTCTGGTTTACAACCTTGTCCAAAAGCGATCGAAGGGCAAGCGTGGGGTCCTGAAGGCGCCGGAGTATGAATCCCAAATTGCAGAAATCGCCGCGCTCCTGGATCGATCTCTGAAGGCGGCGGAAGCTCCTGCAAAGATCGCGTGGTTACTTGACCATCAGTACAGTCCCGCTGGACTCTCGTTTTCGTCGTTGAAGGGCGCTGACGCAGCGAGAGCCCGGGTGTTGGCGCAAGCGGCGGTGCGAGCGCAGTGTGACTGTCACCTGGGGATCGTCCACATCGGAGAATCCGGATCGGCCGAGCCGGACTACGATCCTTTCTACCGATCGCGCAGGAATCGTTACTGGCACGACGAAGATGAGGAAGCCGAAGACGAGGAAAACGGCGATGAGGATACGAGTTTTACCGTGGACTCAGTCGACGACTCCTGGCAGTACGTTGACGAATGGCGCGATCGGGGAGACCGCGCGGTGAAGTTTGGCCGAATCCCGCTGGCCGCCGGCGAGTTGTTGCCGGTTGGCGCGCTCGACCGCGAGCCGCCGGACGAAAAGCGGCTGACCGAAGCGTCTGGCAACGAAGGCGCAACTTACGAGCGTTCGTATCATCGGGCGGCTCTGGTCCTCTGGCGGCAGGACCGCTCGATTGACGTGCTGCTTCAGGCCGGCGTCGTTGCCGCCCTCCCTTATTTGGCGCGCTTGACTGCCGGCGGCAAGCGCTCGCGGCCGGAGGCGCTTGGCGCGGCGGAGCGGATTTTGGCAGCGTGGCCCGCCGATTCGCAACGGTGGCAGACCTCCTCGCTTGACGGAGAATGGCCGGGGCCGCAGGACCGGATTCGGATGATTGCCGCGCTAACGAAGCTGGACGAGCCCCTACTGCTCGAGCGGTTCCTTCGGGAAGTGGTTGCACCGAGCTATGACGGCTCGGAAAACGAGCCGCTGCTGGCGGCGATTGACGTACTTGGGGACGCGAAGGCCACCTCCGTGTTTGCGGCTCTGGCGTCCGCCCAGATGCCGAAGCACCCAAGCGAATGCGCCGCGCTCTTGCTGGCGTTGAGCGGCGATCCGTCGCACTGTTTTCCGGACGTCGCGGCGGCCGCGGTCGAGGGAATTGGTCGCATCGGCGCGAGCAAGCCAGAAGCGGATGTCGCGGATTGGGAGCCGGAAGAGGAAGAGGAGGAGCGCCGGCCGGATGTCGACTTCTTGGAAAGCCGGCTCCACGCATTGCCGCGTTTCAATGGCGGGTTTCTGTGCCGCGTCGCGTCTGAGAAGATCATTTCACGCCCGGAGGTGTTCAATCCCGTGACCTTGGTGGTTCCCGCGATCGAGCGGATCTGTGCGGCGCGACGGCAAAATATCGCTCTACTTGACGACACGATCCGGGATTTATGGACCAGCGCGGCTGAGTTCCTGCTGCGGCGCAACGAGACTCCCCCCGAACCGCCATCGGATTGGCGACTGGATGTGGAGATCAAATGTCGTTGTGCGGATTGCGTAGAACTGCAAGCCTTCGCCCGCGATGCCGCCGCACGTGTTCATCGGTTTCGCGTGAACAAACAACGCCGCAGGCACCTTCATGGCATCATCGACAGACACCGGCTCGACATGACGCATGTAACCGAGCGCGTGGGCTCGCCTCAAACGCTGGTCTGCACCAAAGATCGCCGGACGTTCGATCGACGCATGAAGCAATATGGGGATGAGATCGCTGCAATGCGCAGGCTCGTGAAACTGGCGCCGAAAGCCGGGACGGTGGTTCTGGCCGAGAGGGTGGGTGTTGCGGTGAAGCGCGCTGGCGAAATTCCGCAACCGCGCCGCCAATGAGATTCTTTACATCCACGTTGGCTGGCAACAAGTTCGTACCATGGCTCGCCTCTGTGGGCGAACTCGCATATTCCCCGCAATCGCCGCCGGATCGGGACTACCATTTTCAGTATTCCTGGGTCATTCCCGCGATATTCCGGGCGGGTGTAAACCTGCGCCGGCATTTTTGGTTCGGCGGTCCTCGGAAAGATTGTGCGGGAGTGAGGCTTCTTTTCGAGTTCTGGAACACCGCCAGACGCGGCAAGGTGGATGCCGTCTTCGTGGCGAACGGAATGGCCGCGGCGGATAGCGTGACAGCGCCGCTGGCGGTCTACCGGCATTCCCAGATCCGTCCTTTCGCTAGGGCGCGAGTCATTTTGATCCAGCACGGCAGCTACCTGATCGCGGAGTCAGAATCGCAATCCCATCTCGATCGAGGCGAGGCCACCCTCTACAGAGGCGTACAAGATGCCGAACTCTTTCTGCTCCGCCGGTTGACAACCGCCGGAGTCCGATCGCGGTTGATGAGCATCCACGCCCGAACCCTTGAAGATTCCGTGACCTCATTCAACGCGGTGCATTGCAATGTGGCGAGAACCGAAACTGGATCTTTCAATGACCGGAGTTTCATGCTGAGCGATCTCTGCAGGGAGAGGGGGCTCGATCCCGCGCCGCCTGCTCGCGTCGCTGCTCTACTCCGGGTACGCATTGGAGGAATGGTGCGCAGTGCGGAAATTCGGGCCGAACTTCGTGAAGCTGCGGACCCCGCTCACGAACATCCGCATTACGAACTTCGTTTGCAATGAGACCGAGGTGAAGGTCATCGATCCCAACAAACTGCAGGTTATCGAGGCGGTCAGATGCAGAGTCCGAGAAGCGTGTATTTGAGGTAGACTGTTGGGGCGGTTGAGCAAATATGACGAATGAGGGCCGGATTGGAGGGCTTCAACAACCTCGATCGGCCGCCCTCACGAACAAACGGTGTCTTTTCAGATCAGCAACTTGCTGATTCTAGAATCTTCTACATCTCCACAATCTCATTAAAGCGACTCTATTTGTACAGCGTTCGTACAGCGCCGCGGCCGCAGAGATTTCGCCGTCGGCATGCCGCGCATGAGCGCCGGCTCGAGTCTCTCCGTGATCGAAGCGAAGGACGGGTGGTCTGAAATACGAATCGGTTCGAGCCACACCATCGCGGCGTCTTCCTGGGCTCGTTCCACGCACTCCGATTTCGGATCGACATCCCGCGGCCTGTCCGAACGTTTTCCAGGCGGAATCGGCTGAGTCCCATCCGCGCATCGTATCTGAACGCCTGTTCGGCGATGACGGCGGCGCGGCGCAACGAATGGCACTGCGAAGAACACCGGAAGCATTTTCGATTCCGTGGCGCAGGGAGCGGCGTGTCTGGCTGGGACGCGGGGCCCTGCCGACCAGACCAGACTGAACGAATACTTGGATTCGCGCGCGACATGAAGCCGGAAACGCTGGAGGCCGTCTGGAAGAACCAAGAGGAGAGTCCCTGGACAAATCATGGTAATTCAAGCGCCTCTTGCAACCACGAGGGGACAGGTTCATAAAGGAAACGAATCTCGCCGCGCTGCGCTTGGAGAACCAACATGTGATTTGCATCTACGGACGTGTTGTCGTACACCCACCGTGTGTCCATCTCGCGCACGTGGGCACCACCAACGCAACAGACAAACGGGAACGAGTGCGAGTTGCGACGGGTGTACAAACCCGAAACGATTCACGGCCCTGCTAAAGAACCCCTGGAGAAACAGCGAATTGCGGGTCACTCATACGGTGGGTTCGTACAGCATCGGTACAAAAATTGGCGCTGTTTCGATGTAAGTGATTGAAAATAAAGTGTGACTCCCCGGCATGGATTCGAACCACGAACTTGACAAGATTCTGAAGGCTCACAACTTGTTGATTCTACAAAGTCGGTGAAGTCACCAAAAGCATCAAAGACACGGTCTCGGTATAAAAAGTGTACAAAATCCCGCTAGCCTTTTCGAGCCACAGAGGGGCCCCCTGATGCCAGGTGGTCAGACTCGGATTTATGATTTTCCGCCTCGGTGTACATCCAGGTCGCCCGGCGCCGCCGGTTCGCCGTCACACAGACTGTCTATGAACGCGCAATAGCGAGGTGCCGCCTTTAGCATCGCCTCTCTTTGTTTCAGCCAAAACGCCCGGAGTCCGGGTTCCCTGAGCCGTTCTCTAAAAGTCACGCGGCCGCGTGAAAATTGTTCGTCGCTGAGCAGGCCGTCCTCGTGCTGGCTGAAGTAGTCCTCCATTGCAATCATTATGATGCCGCAATGATAAAAGAACTGCCTTTGCCTTACTAACTCGGGCGTAGGCGTGCCTCCGTTGCCCTCGATCCATGTCGTAACGGCTTCGGCTTTCATGAATCCGAGCAGGAGATTCGTGGTGCGAGCAGCGGTCCCCCGATGGATAAGAGCCCTTGTGTGGCGCACGTTCTGCTTTGTCTGGATTCCGACATAAATGAGGGAAGCCGTAACGGCCAACCCGCTAACGGCTGTGGCAATGGATGCAACGTCTGAAAGGACCATGATGACCTCTTCAAAAGTCTAGTCGAGATGTTTCTCGCTGGATTGACCCAGCCAGCCGACCGCGAGGTGCGCGATCTGGCTGGCCATGTCGCTGGTAGTTGAAAGCGGCGGCCGATGCGGCTTTATCATTTGCCCGCGCGGCTGAACGTGTCATCGAGCCAGTCATAAATGCGAGCATTCGCGAGGCGATCAGCACCGCACTGGCAATGCGCTCCTGCACCCTCTGCGGTTGTGAAACGGATCATGGTCTTCGGGCAGGTGAGGTGCTGGTAAAGTTCGTCCGGCTGACCCTTCAGATACATATCCTCTTCGGCATCGAGGACCAGCGTTGGACAGGAGATCTGCTCCGCGATGCCGTCGCGAAGATAGAATTTGAGCATTTTCGCGACGACAGCATGAGGCGTGGGCTCGCCCATAACGAACCCGGCCTGGTCTGCAGCCCATTTGGCGCTTGGCGAACTCTTGGCCGCCTCTACAATCTTGCGATCGAGTTCGGGAGCTTCTTTCTGATTGACCGCGGCAATAAAGGCTTCCCGCTGATCCGGCGGAACCGACTTCAACTGAGTTACGCTGAAATCGTAAACTCCGTCATTGGCGACAAGAGCTGAGATTCGCTTCTCAAAAGCAGCAGCGCGCGGCGCCAGATAGCCCCCGAAACTGACGCCCATGAGTGCTATTTGTTTAGGGTCAACGCCGGGCAGCGTAAGTGCGAAATCGACGACCGGCGTTATAACCTTCTCCCAGTCCGGACGAAACGGCAGGCGCTCACGGTGAATCGGTCCATATTGACCCGGGCCGTCGAAGACCAGGACATTCCAGCCACGCTCGACGCCGGCTCGTGCATTTTCGCTGTGCATCTCTTCGGCTGACCCATCGAATTCTGTGTGCAGAATCAGCAGCGGACGCTTGGTGCCCGACTCATCGACGCGATGGAAGTATCCCGGCAGCGTTGTGTTCTCATAAGGAATTTCAACCGGAAGAATGGGCGTGTCATAGAGAGGACAGCCGAGCTTATAGGCATTGATCGACTTCTTGTAGGCACTGTAGATGCGCGGGTCTTCGTGATTGCGATGCAGAAAGAACTCGGAATTGCGGAAGTAATGCGCCGCCCGCAGGTATCCATCGCGCGCGCTCACGCGATGGCCGGCAGCCCGTTGCGCTTCGGCTTCTGCGAAAACCCGTTCGGCTGTCGCATTCTATTCGTTGTACCATCCGTCATCATCGCCGGATGCAATGCGGCTGACAGTGGCCATGACTTCGCCGAACTCGCTGGCGCCGTAGCTGCTGACGCCGAAGGCGCGTTTGGTCTCGAACCAGTATTCTTCGTTGTCCGGAAAGAACGGGAATTTTTCTTTTGCAGGTGCAGTTGACACGGTTTCGCTCCTTTTCGATGCGGAAGTATTTGACACGGTTTTGTTCCTTTCTGACGATGCGGTTGAGGTTAGTTATTGGGTTTCCCCGACGGCGAGATCGCGAAGTTGGCCATGTCGCTGGCGGTGGAGTGACCGATATCGGGACAGACCACCGGCAAGATCTCGATGCCGTGGCAGGCGCCCATCATTTGGCGGCAACGCGCCGAAACTCCGCTCGCCAACAGAAGCCGGTAGAAGGCGATGCCCTCATCGCGCAATGGATCGCACTCGTTGACGCTGATCACCGTCGGCGGCAAGCCTTCGACATCCTCGCGGGTGGCGAAGCTTGGCCAGGCGAGCGGGTTGCGGGCGTTAAAAGCTTCGATGCGGTAAGCCATAGTGGCGCGGTTGTCCCCGAAGTTGAGCAGAATGCCCTCGTTCTCGGTCGAAGATGGATACTGCGGCAACGGCCACTCGCCAGAGATGTAGGGGCACAAGGAGTAAAGGCCCTGGATCAAGCCGAGTTCACCGTCCCGCTTCAGCTTCATGCCGACGGCGAGAGTCAGGTTGCCCCCGCCGCTCTCACCAGCGATGACGATGCGCTTCGGATCGACGCCGTGGCTGGTTGCGTTGGCGTGTACCCACTTCAGGCCCGAGATGCAATCGTTCAAGCCAGCGGGAAATGGAGCGATCTCCGGTACCGATGACGGGTGAACGGAGTTGCGGAAATCAACCATCGCCACTGCGACGCCCTTGGAGGCGACTATGGGGCCCCACGTCTTGTAGTTGCCCTCAAAGCAGGAACTCATCTCCATGCGACCGCTGTGGATGTAGTAAACGCAAGGCAAAGTCTCATTGCCATCCTGCCGGATGTATCGGATCTTGATGGTATTGCCGTCGGGCGACGAGGTGAGGGTCTCAACGCGCACGCTCAAGCCAGCTGACGGGGCGACATCTTCGCTGTCCATCGAGTCGACCAGGGCCGTTTAGTGTTTCATCGCAGCCTGGGCCGCGGGAGAGTTTTCTTGTGCGAGCAGCTCTTCACGGCTCGAAACATTAGGCTTTTCTACTGGCGTGGGCATGCCGGCGAAGTATTTCTTGATCCGCGGATCAAGGCGGGTATCGAGTTCCAGCTTCGACTTCGATGCAGTTGCGTTCGTTTGTGACATTGGATTATTTCCTTTCGTCTTCTGAAGACACTAGCGCTGTTTCAGGAGCGGAAGGTGAAGCCGCGCCGGGCCGATGACTCCACTCGACTGGTTATGGTGATACTGGGCCGCATGTTCTCGTGGCGTGATGCCCTGGTAAACGTCAAGCCCGATACCTTCCTGCGCTGGCACCGCAAGGGATTCCGTCTGTTCTGGCGCTGGAAATCACGGCCGTCTGGCAGGCCTCGCCTGCCCAAAGACTTGCGCAGGCTCATCCGAGAAATGGCCGCGGATCCGACCTGGGGAGAGGAGCGCATCGCCAACGAACTGAAGCTCAAGCTGAGCATTCAGGTTTCCCCGCGCACTGTCGGCAAGTACCTCCGCGATGACCGGCCGGCGCGCACACCGGACCCGAAACAGCGCTGGCTGACCTTCGTTCGTAATCATGCCAAAGTCATAGTGGCCGCCGACTTCTTCGTGGTGATCACTGCCACCTTCCGCACCCTCTACGTCTTCGTCGTCATAGAGATCGGATCCCGCAAGATTCTCCACCAAAACGTAACGGCCCATCCCACGGCGGAATGGACACTTCAGCAATTCCGGGAGGCGCTGCCGGGAGATCATCCCTACCGCTTCCTGATCCACGATCGCGACAGCATCTTTGCTAAGGACGTCGACCAGGGTCTGGCGCACCTGGGGGTGCGAGTTTTGCGGACGCCCGTGAGAGCCCCCAAAGCCAACGCGGTGTGCGAGCGAGTGGGCGGGAGCCTTCGCCGGGAGTGTCTGGACTACTTGATTCCGTTCAACGAACGTCATCTCCAAAGGATTATTGGTGAGTGGACCACGCATTATAACCGTGGGAGGCCACATGCGGCGTTAGGCCCTGGTCTGCCGGAGCCCATGTCGGAGCAGGTCCCGCCCAACCCGCACAGACACCGGTTGCCTTTCGGATACCGGGTGGTGAAGAGATCCGTACTGGGCGGCTTGCATCACGAATACGGGCTCGCGAAGGAGGCTGCGTAGCGGGCGGATCTTGTTTTTGCGGACCACAAGTTGGGCGTGTGGGACAAAATGATGCGCGGACTATCCACGCGCAACTACGGCGCGGTGGTGAAGGACTTCCAGGATGCCTACGGGATCGAGAAGTCGGCCGTAAGCGAGAATTTCATCGAGGCCAGCCGGGAGAAGGTGAAGGATCTGATGGAGCGGCCGTTGGGCGAATTGCGGCTGTGCGCCATCGTGATCGACGGCACGCCGTTCAAAGACCGACAGATGATCGTAGCCCTTGGGATTGGATGCGATGGACGCAAAACGGTGCTGGGGCTGCGCGAGGGTGCGACGGAAAATACGGCCGTAGTGAGCGGCCTGTTGAGTGAGTTGGTGGAGCGTGGCGTGGACTTCTCCACTCCGCGGCTGTACATCCTGGATGGCGGCAAAGCGCTGGCCGCCGCGGTGCGCAAACATGCGGGCGAGGCGGCTTTCATTCAGCGCTGCCAAGTCCACAAGAAACGCAACGTGGTGGATCATCTTCCGGAAGAGCACAAGGCCGACGTGAAGCGTAAGCTGCAAAACGCCTACGCCATGGCTGATTACGACGAGGCCAAACGTGCACTCCAGAGGCTCCATCGCGAACTGATGGATCTCAATCCCAGCGCGGCGCGCAGCCTAGAGGAAGGACTGGAAGAAACGCTCACGGTTCACAGGCTGCGCGTGCCAGATCAGCTGCGCCGCACGTTGTGCTGCACCAATGTGATCGAGTCCGCATTCTCGATCGTCGAGACCGTCTGCCGCAACGTCAAACGCTGGCGGCCAGGCGATCAGATCGAGCGCTGGGTCGGCTCCGGTCTGCTGGTTGCCGAGCGGCAGTTCCGCAAAGTCATCGGCCATCGCCAGATTCCCTTGCTCCTGTCTTCGATGGCCACCGCCGTTTCTAAGAAATCGATTGCGAAAGGAGCCGCCGTCGCGTAACCTATGAGGATCGAGGGTTGCTAACTTTCAACGGAGATCCGGGCAATCTCTCGGAAAGCTCGATTGGGATCTCATTGCACCTCAGTCATTGACGTTAAATACCCCCAGTTTTTGAGGTCGTTGCTGATCCATTGTGGCATTCCAGGACATCCCTTGTCTGGAAAGAAACCCCACCAATTTAAATTCACTGTGCTTTTCACCACGGTTCCTGCGCAATTATTCAATATGTAACGGCCAACCTCATCGTAGTATACCGGAACACCTGAAGGCCCAGTATCAGTCCATTTGTTAGGTGGCTGGCGTTTCCACACGTCTCGCTGGCCGTTACCGAAAATGCTAACAAACGAGTTCAGACGAGATTCGGACGTCGCGGGACCCGCTCGTGGCAATTCTGGGGCCTGTGCATCCGCATGACCCGCGGGATGTTTAGGCGCGATGAATACCCAACCTGCGACCCCTATAGCGAATACGCATGCCCCAGCCACCACAGCGAGCAACCTCTTATTTGTCGATTTATTTGTCGATGTGCGTTTTGGCGGGCTTGTCGGCCGAAGCCCCAACCGCTTGATCAGTTCCTGAACGTCTGAATTCCACCGGTTGTGGCTAAGCTCGAACCCATTGCGATAAGACAAGTCCTTTAATTCTTCAGGCAATTCTTCGGCGCGCGGCATTCGCGCTCCGCGAACTAATACGGGCGTGACCGGTATGTTCCGCTTCAGTGCCGTCCCAACTTCTAGACGGACGAAATCGTCGGGATTTTCTAGGCGAACTTGTCCTGCTTCATTCTTGGCAAGCCAGTCCTTGCCGATCAACACAATCATGAGACTACAGGATGCCAAGCTTTCTTCGAGTGCTAACCGGAAGTCGCGACCAAGCGAGATATTGTCCACGTCCATGAATGCCGAACCTGCTCCCAGCATGTCCTCAAGATCAGTCAATAAAGCTCGCGCCTGCCCCTCAGTGTCCTCTCTTCGGTAGCTAATGAAAATCGTGCCCATATGTTGGCCTTAAGACTTTACGGCGCGACAATCAGGATGAGAATGTGCCGATGCCGAGGTGACAAAGTGAGTTCGCCGCCCTGATTTCTCAGCCGCCATCGGCCACAGACAAAGCAGGCGAGTACTAATGCGCGCTCTTCTCATGGCAGGCCTTACGCAGTGCCCAGAGGCTGCACCCAAGGTAGGTCCAGCTCCGCCGCACTCGTCCTTGTGCACCATACCGGCGAATAGCCGCCGGCATCCGCGCACCTCGCACTCTAAGGTAAGCATCTCACTAAGCACGCCCGCGTGCAACACGAATCGCGACCCGGGACAACCTCGACAGAAGCGCGCCCGTTCCGGCCCCGCCGCCTCGCTCCCGCCGCCCTTTGACGCCCCGTGGCTCCGGCCGGCCGCGCCGGGCCGCGGACGCGCGATTGGCGGTTACACGGAACGTGGTCCAGTGCAGTTTGCAGTGACCGTCCCTTCGGTGCTGGATCGATTCATCCAGCAGGCGGTAATGCAAGTCCTGCAAAGGCGGTGGGACCGGACGTTTTCCGATCACAGCTATGGGTTCCGGCCGGGGCGGTCGGCTCATCAGGCGGTGGCACAAGCGCAGCAGTATATCGCGGAAGGCCACGGCTGGTGCGTTGATCTTGATTTGGAGAAATTTTTCGATCGAGTCAACCACGACAAACTGATGGGGCAGATCGCCAAGCGGGTCGAGGACAAGCGGCTGCTGAAACTCATCCGGGCATTCTTAAATGCTGGGGTGATGGAGAACGGGTTGGTCAGCCCGAGCGTGGAAGGGACTCCCCAAGGAGGTCCACTCACGCCCCTTACACAAAAGGTAATTTCCGCCGACTGAAGAGCCCGATCCTTCGTTTTGGGATGAGCTCGAGGGAATTGGAATGCTGTGACGAATTGTAATCGTATCTTCGCCCACCAGAACGTCTTGAACCAGCAGTCGCACGATTTTTTGACGTTCGATGACGCTAAGCGTCTCTGCGGTGCTGCGCAAGCGGGCAAGAAATGCCGTGAGGGTTTCTGCCAAGCGCAGGAATGCGGCACGATCATTCGTCTGATCCGCGATCGCCTGCCACTCGGCACGGAGGGCCTGCTGGCGCTGCCGTAACGCAGGCATGCGTTCACGCAACTGTTCGATCGACAAGAGTCCTTCCTGGTATGCGTTGAGAAGTCGTTCGATACCTTTGCCGAGATGGGTTAACTCTCTCTGCAGGCTTTGCTCACGCTTTCTCGTTGGGTCCGAGGCACGCGCGGCTTCCAAGCGACGATCCAGTTCCCGCTGTATCAGAGTGGGGTCTTCCAGCAGGCGGATCACCTCAGCCCAGACCATCTGATCGAGGAGCTCTTGTCGGATGAATCGGCCATTGTCGCAGACCGGGCCTCCGAGTTTCCGCCAACTATCAGAGCCAATGCACTTGTAGTAGTGAATCTTACGTGCGCTGGTTTGCGTCGATGTTCGGGATAAGGCATAGCCACACTTCGCACAGCTGACTAGTCCCTGCACCACACTGGGCGCGATGGTACGCCGGCGCGATCGAATCTTGTTCTGCTGGAGCAACTCTTGAGCACGGGCGAAGCTCTCTTCCATCACCAGGGCTGGTACGGCAATCTCGATCCACTCTGCGCGCGGGCGTTCGTGGCCGGCCGTAGTGCTGGGCGTAGTTACACCCCGCCGACGCTGTGGGCGCAACACCCTTGCCCGTGCGGAGACGCGCGTCTTGCCGAAGCAGGCCAGGCCGCGATAGGCTGGGTTTCGCAGCAAAGCCCAGACCACCGAGCGTTCCCAGCGGCTGGCCTTGCGAGTCGGGATACGTTCGGCGTTGAGCCGTCGTGTGATCTCCCCGATGCTGAGCCCCTCCACTGTGTACATCGCAAAGACGCGTCGCACTACACCTGCTTCAGCTTCCTCAATGCTGTAGGCGGCGGGCGCCTGGTCGGTTTTACGGAGGTAACGGTATCCATACGGAGCGTTGCTCAGGACACTCACTTCACCCAATTGCGCTCGATGTCTTTTACCGCGCCGGGAACGTTCCAGGATCTGTGCCCGTTCATATTCCGCGATCATGCCTTGGAACTGAACCAGGAGTTGATCTTCCGCGCTGTCGCCTTGTGGCGATTTCACGAACAGGGTCTCGACTCCCTGGTGGGCCAACTCCTCGATCAGCAGAATCTGGTACGCGTACTTGCGGCTCAGTCGGTCTGGCGAATACGCCAGCACTACCTGGATCTGTCCTTCGGCGGCGAGATCCCGCACACGCTCCAAGCCTGGCCGCTCCAGCGTCGCTCCGCTGAAGCCTTCATCTTCGAAGACCCACTCTTTGGGGACTTCCAGATCGTGGCTTTTGGCGAACTCGATCAGCGACGCCGTCTGGCTCGCAATCGTGTTCTCTTCCCGCTGCTGCTCGGAGGAAACCCTCGCGTAGATCGCCGCTATTCTCATATTCGACCTCCTTCACGCAAGCGCCGACGGGGCGCTCGCGACATGGGACCAGAATCTCGTAAGCCTGCGCGAGCTTCGGCTCGAGCAAACGATCAAAGGAATAGGAACCATGAATTTGAAAAGAGCCGCTCTTCCGATGCGGCTCAGCCATGCCTCTTTAGCGTCCGCAGAAACGCATTTACCGCGGCGGTTACGATCGCTCCAATGGTAAGACCGCTGCTCCTCGCATACTTTCGGAGCCGTTCTGCGGTCCGGGGCGGAAGTTTCAAGGTGACCGATACAGTGGCTTCGGGAATGTTTACCGGCCGATCCAGCGGGGAGGCTTCTTCCAAGTAACGATCACTCGCGTCCGAATTAGCCGTTTGAACGTCCAGGTGGCAATGAAAACTCAGGAGATAACCCCGGTTTGAGCCGAGGCGCACGCATGGCGCTTCAGCTTGATCCAAAGTAAGTGCCTTCGGCGTTTTTGAGCGTCTGC
>DATDGT010000068.1:0-2649 GCA_036521975.1 Bryobacteraceae bacterium | reverse complement strand
GCCGGCGAGTTGCCGCTGCGTCCATTCCGGCGGACGGCTGGGCTGGTAAATGTGAGAGCGCTGCGTCTCGTCCCGGCGCACCAGGCGCTTTTCCGCCATAATCTGAAGCAGTTTGAGCACGGTGGTGTATTGCGCCGGTTTTCGCCGCGTAATCACTTCGTGAACGTCCCTTACGGTCGAGGGCCCGCGGCTCCACAGAACGGTGAGAATCTCCAGTTCGGCGTCGGTGGGACGGGGTGGGTCGGATTCCTTCTTCGCCATATACGAAGATATTACTACGAAGAACGTAGTTTGTCAACCCGCTAGAGTGGGGCAGGCTTCAGCGTGTGCCCTAAAGGGGCAGATTACCAGTGGGGGAAGGACCCACTCGAATAGTTGATGGTTAGATTCGATAGCTGGCGAGCGGTGGGGCTGGGAAACTGGCCAAGCCGAAACCTCGCGACAAAGTCCACGGAAAGGTGGGCGAGCAACCTGGCAGGCCGTAACGCGTGTAAAGCTCGAGCAGGCCTCGAAAAGCCCAATGTGGTGCCGACCCGGCGCTGAAGCGGGGAAGGCGGAATCGATCCGGAAGAACCCGGCGCGGGAGCGCGCCATTAAGATAACCACCGAGCACGGATCGGACCACCGGGGTAGTGAGCACAGCATGTCAGGAAGGTAGTCTGCGTCAGTAGGGGAGGCCCGGGGTGGTTGCCGGAGTCGCGACCGGCGAACGGCATCGGAAGGGATGGCGGACCATCTGGGCGTCGGAGAGGGTCAGAGGTACCGATGAGGCCGGGTAATGCCGGCGGAGGGAAGGACCCTTGCTTCGGGAACGTTGGTGAAGAAGGGAAGGAGCGGTGATTGGCCATGAGCCTGGCAACACCGGTTAAAATCCGGGAACTTCAGATCAAGCTATATCAGAAGGCGAAGAAGGAGCCGGGATTCCGTTTCTACCAGCTTTACGACAAGGTGTATCGAGAAGACATCCTGGAACACGCCTATCGGCTGGCGAAAGCCAATGATGGGGCGCCGGGCCCGGATGGAGAAAGCTTCGAGAACATCGAGTCGGCGGGCCGGGAGAAATGGCTGAATGGACTCAGGAAGGAGCTGCACGACCAGACCTACCGAGCGCAACCCGTGCGGAGAAAGATGATCGCCAAGCATGGGGGCGGGGAACGGCCGCTGGGGATTCCGAATATTCGGGACCGGGTGGCGCAGACCGCTGCGAAGCTGATCCTGGAACCGATCTGGGAAGCGGATCTGGAGCCGAATGCCTACGGGTACCGGCCGAGGCGAAGCGCGCAAGATGCGGTCGAGAAAGTCCAAGAATTGCTGAAAGCCGGGTATGGAGATGTGGTCGACGCAGATTTGTCGAAATATTTTGACAGCATTCCGCACTCCGAGCTCATGCAGTGCGTGGCTCGGAGGATCGTCGATCGGCAGATGCTGCATCTGATTAAGATGTGGCTGACGGCTCCGGTCGAGGAGAAGGATGCCCAGACGGGGAAGAAGAGGTTAACGGGCGGCAAGGACAATGATCGTGGTACTCCGCAAGGGGGTGTGGTCAGTCCTGGGCTCGCCAACCTGTATATGAACCGGATGTTGAAAGGATTTCGGCAGACCAAGCGCGGAGAGCGGTTTCGAGCGCGGATCGTGAATTATGCGGACGACTTTGTGATCCTCAGCCGCGGAAAAGCGGAGGAGGCGCTGAGGTGGACGCAGCAGGTAACGGAACGACTGCAAGTGACCCTCAACGCGAAGAAGACGAGCATCAAGAACGCCAGGCAGGAGCAGTTTGATTTTCTCGGCTATACATTCGGACCGCGATGGGACCCTCGCACGGGCCACAGGTATATAGGGTTCGGGCCGTCGAACCAGAGCGTGGGAAAGATCAGGGAGAAGGTCAGCGAACTGCTGGATCGCAGAGTGGTTCTCCCCTGGGAAGAGGTACGCGATAAGCTGAACGCCATGTTACGCGGCTGGAAGCAGTACTTCCATCGGGGCAGCACCAGTAAGGCGTATCGAGCGGTAGACGCACACGTGGAGGAACGTGTGCGTCACTTTCTGAGGAAGCGGCACAAGGTGTCCTCGCAGGGCACACGCCAGTTCTCTCGGGAGCAGGTGTATGGCGAGCGCGGCGTATTTCGTTTGCGGTCGTCGGCTTGTGCGGATTCGTGAGCCTATGACGAACACCGTCGGAAAGCCGGATGCCGGAAATCGGCACGTCCGGTTTGATGAGCGGGGATGGGAAACAGGGCGGCGCTGCGCGTCAGTACCCGCGCCCATCCTCGACTCTACCCACGCGAGGCTTCAGCCTCGCTGCCCCGAGCCAGCCCTGCGCGCCACCGAAGGGGATGACGATGCCTGGTGGAGCAGGCTTTAGCCTGCAACGGAGGCTTCAGCCTCCGTCCGGACCTGGGCTGAAACTAAGGCTGCAAGCTGAAGCTTGCTCCGCCAAAAGCGCCTTCGAACGAGCGCACATGCGCGCAGTACGTGGTGCGTGACTTGAATTGAAATGAAAATCTCCGGATCCTCCACGCTCGCAGTCCCACCGGACCGCGCCTATCAAATGATGCAAGACCCTGAGGTGCTAGCCCGCGCCATCCCCGGCTGCGAATCCCTCGAAAAAATCGGCCCCGACGAATATCGCATGAGGATGAAAATGGCCAT
>DATDGT010000067.1:0-6175 GCA_036521975.1 Bryobacteraceae bacterium | reverse complement strand
CACTCTCGTGTAACGCTCTCCCCGCAACGCATGTTGAGGGGCTGTCCCCGACACTATTTAAATAACCTCGGCGAACGCTTGGCCCGAAGATACGGTTCTGTCCCAAAGTTACAGTATTGGGGCTTACCCTTCTCACGGGCGGAGCTGGACGCGTTCTTCACACTCCAGCTTGCCGCGGCACGGCTTCCAGGCGCCTGCCAATGCCCGCGCTCGATCGATCTGTTCCGAAGTCATCTTCGCAGCGATGCTTTGTTGCGCCTTTCGAGCATCGGGTTCTCCGGCGCGGGGGCGGGCCGCTACCCTCTGACAACCCACCGAGGGCTGGAAGATCCCCCGGGCCCAGCGCCGTTCTCGGCCACTCTCCAGGTTGCCGACGATAGGGACCGCTTCGCGCAACGGCGTGCCCTGCCGGGAACTGTAGCCTTCAACCAAATTAAGCCGCCCGGTGGGAGGCCAGATTCATGGAACCAGCGTTTCACGGGAGTAATCTCCCACAGGCCAACCTCGGGCGCCTGTCATTTCAATCCGAGCTTTGTACGAGTGGCCCGTCACTCGTCAACAGATCAAGGTACGTATATTCCGCGCGATGCGCGTCGACATTTGCTCCGATAGGCATCTTCGCACCGGCCTGCAGTGCCGCTGCGACCTTGGCCACGTCCACCGGTGGACCCGGTTTGATGCTGGCCACCTCGAAGGCCGACTTCGTCTGGGCTAAGGCTGCCAGAGTGGTGAGCGGCAGGCCAATTGTGACTTTCCCTGACATTGGCTGTTTCTTAGGTGTCCCTTCTGATTTCCGTCGTAAGACTACTCCGATCGTCGTCCAAAGCCGCGCGCATCGATTCCAGCGCTCGTTGCCGCTCCACCCTTAGACGGCGCACCAGCCCGCGTTCCCTCTTTTGAAGTTTTCTTTGAGGTTTCCGACGGCCAAACCCAAACAAAGAGCAAGAACACCCACAAGACCCCAAGCGCCGACGGCCACGGCGTCGGGTTGCCGCCCGCGCGTTGCGCCTCCCAACTGATCATCAGGACTGCGATCGACAGTAAGGTGGGGATGATCCTCAGCACCCGAGGGGCGGATCTCGCAAACTTCGCGGATTGCGACGCCTATGTGCAAACTGCCGAGGTTGAGGCCTTCATCCGGCAACTCGTTTGACGAACGAAACGCTATCGAAGCGAGTGGGCGCCCTTCAACCTTGTGAAGTCATCCCCTGGGCACGGCATTCGATCCGACCCATGTCGGCCGACTTGGGCTTCTGGACACTACGCGTTCCAATTTTATAGACCTCCGTCGTGAGTAACCGGTTCCTACGGATCACCACGCCAAGTCCGATCCTATCAGCCCAATAAGCCCGCGGCAGCGCGGAAAGAAGCGCGCTGCCGCGCTTATCCCAACATTCGGTTGAGCTTCGGGTGCAGAGCGCGGATTAGAACGTAAAGCGGGCGACCACTGTGCCCGCGCGCTGACCGGAAGCAGTCGTCCCAGGGACGATCGTGCCGAAGCCGCCGCTGTACAGGCCCTTGTTCGGGCCGGAAGTGTACACCGTGGGGGCAGTCGCCGAGTTGAACCCGGTAATATTGACCGCGGTAGTCTGTCCCGTCGCAACTGGCCAAATCATGCGGTTGAAAATATTCGTGAATTCGGCACGAATTTGGAAACTGTAGCGTTCCTTAACCCGGAAGGTGCGGCTGAAGTTCGCGTTCTCCGAAGGGACTCGCGTGCCGCGGAAGCTCCGAATCGAGGCTTGATCGGCCGCGAACGCGCCGTTCGGAGCGTTGGCGAAGGCAGCCGGGTTCAAAACCTGAGTCGTGGTCGGGTCAAAGCAGTGGCAGTTGATGTTGAGAGGCGTAGTGTGGTGGACGCCACTGTAGTCCGTCCAGTTCACCGACCAGGGGCTCATGCCGGGGATCAACTGCTCGGGGCCCGGTCCGTAGCCGAGGAAGTCGCTGATCGGCGCGCTGCCGGCGCTGGTGGGCAGGCCCACCAAGGCAGCGCTCTGGTAGTTCAGATACCAGCCCGTACCCCACCCGGACACAGCGTAGCTGAGGATCTTGTTGTTGAAGATACCTTCGTGGAGACGCGGTACTTCGTATTGGGCGCTAATGCGGAACTGGTTCGGAACGTCATAAGCGCTGAAATTCTTACCCAAATTCCGGTTGAAAGGATCGTTGGTGGCGGTCAGAGCCAAGGTCTTCGAGTAGGTGTAATTGGCGTTCGCCGTCAGACCGCGGCTGAAACGCTTGGTGAACTTGGTCTGTAGCGCGTCATACCAATTTTTCCCAAGGGGCCCTCCCAAGGGAGCCATAAGCCCGGTGTATTGAGGGAACGGCAACAGCGACTGGCGAACGGTCTGAGTCTGCGGGAAGTTGCCGTAAGGCTGGAGCTGGGTGAGCCCGACGGCGGCCAATGCCTGCTTTTCTGCCGAGGTCAGGCCGGAGATGCTGGTATTGAATGCGGTGGCCAGAGTCACATTGCTGAAGTCCGAGCTGGGGATGCCGAGGGCTGCGAGAGTACTTTGACTCAGCGCGTTCTCGGGAGCGAGGCTGGTGCCGGCGACTTCCCAAACACCGCGATTTCCAACATAACCGGCTTCGACAGCCAAATCGCGGCCGATGGTGCGCTGCGCAGTGATGTTCCATTGGAGCAGGCGCAGGGGGCGTCCGGTGTTCCGGTCAAGGAGGGATGGCCCGAGGACGACGGCTCCAGGACCCTGACCCGCGGCCGGATTCGAGAGGGTCGGCCACGCAGCTTGGACGCTAGAGGGAATTCCGTTCTGGAGCAGTCCGGCAATTTGCCCGAACGCAGGCGTCGAGGCGCTGGCGGAATTTGACGAATAACCAGTAGCGGCGGAGGCGTCGAGGGAGCCGTAAACCACGCCAACACCACCGCGAATGACGGTACTGCGATCAAGTTGGTACGCGGCGCCTAAACGCGGCCCGATCGCATACGGATAGTTGTGGGCGAAACTGCAATTGCAGTTAGCCTCATAAATCAGTGCGCCAAGCCGCCCGTCAGCCGAGGGATTCGCGACGGTAGGTGAGAAGTCTCCATAGCGCCCGAACTGCTCCTTCTGGTAGGTTCCGTAATCCCAGCGCAAGCCGTAATCCAGCGTCAATTTGCGGCTGACTTTCCAGGAGTCTTGCAGATAGATGGCAGATTGGTAGTTCTCCGTCATGAGGTTGATGGGCGCGTTCACGGCGATTGCCTGCGCGCCGCCCAGCAGAAACGAAGCGAACCCGAATCCAGCGAAGCCATTGGACAGAGTCACGCCGTTCAGCGCGGTCTGCGTGGTGTAGTTCGAAGCGTTTCCAGTGCTGGTGTTCGTACCGAAGGTGTATTCGCCGGCGGTGTATGTGAAATTGAAATTGGGATACTTCATCTGCCGGATTTCAAGACCGGCCTTGTAGGTATGCGCGCCGCGCACGTATGTGGCGGACGTCACGAACGAGGGACGGCGCTCCCAGAAATGCTGGTCATATTGAGGGCCTAAATTTCCCATGCCGCCCTCTGCCAGATTGGATGAGACACCGGTGGCAATCAGCGGGAGACCGCGGCCTGGAGAGATTGCGCCCGTTAAGCCGAGTGTTTGCTGGATGTTCAGGAAGTCCTCCGGTCCCAATAAGAAGTCGGAGTCGTTCCAACCCAACGTGTAGTGGATGAGGAGCCGAGGTGTCACCGTATGGTCCAGGTTGAGCCGGTAGGTCCTGGCCGCATTGCCGGAAGTTCCCGACACGGTAATGTCATTCGGAAGATCGTCGGCTCCCGTGCCGGTTCGGGGTGTAGAGGTGCTGGTCTTCTGAAAGTAGAAGGCTGCGTGGAACTTGGAGCCTAGATTCTGATCTACCTTGATCGACGGAATATAGGATCTGCGGCTTCCGACGTACGGCGCGAGATAGTTGGAGCCCACCTGAGAGGCTAGCGGACCCTGCGGCTGGGGAACCAGCGCGAGGATTTTGACGGCGACCGGATCGAACGAGGTCATCGGAATGGTGTTGTTCGGGAACGGATTGCGCGTCAGGACGCCGTTGGACGCCGTGAATGTACTGCTCGGGTCGAAGATCGTGCCGCTTGGGATGGTGCGGCCCAGCGGGTCGGTGTAGGTGCCGGCCGCAGTCGTCAGCAGGCGATTTTCGGCGGTGATGAGGCTGGAAAAATTTCCGGCCCGGTAGGCTGCGGTGGGCACCGTGTCCGGAGTGGTGTCGTTGATCAGATTCTGATAAAACTCTTCGAAGCTGACGAAGAAAAAGGTCCGGTTCCTGCCGTTGTAAACTTTCGGGATCCATACGGGACCTCCGACCGTGAATCCGTAGTCGTTCTGGTGAACCGCGTTCTTCAGTCCCGTGTAGGGCTGAGCGGCGTTCAGCGCCGTGTTGACCAGGTAATCATAAAAAGTGCCGTGGAACACGTTGGTGCCGCTCTTGGTGACCACGTTCACTACGGCTCCACCGCCGGCTCCGAACTCCGGCGCGAAACTGCTGGTGAGGATGTTGACTTCCTGCACCGCCTCCGTGGAGGACTGCGTCTCCATGGTGGCGCCCCCGAGGCGGGAGCTGGTGGGGTTCATGGTTGCGCCGTCCAGCCGGGTCGTCAGGGAGTTGTTGGGAGTTCCGTTGATGACGGTCACGGTGATGGCGTTACCGCTTCCCCCTCCGGGGCACGTGGCGCTATCACAATACTGAATTCCGGGAAGGAGCCGCGAAGCGGCAAAATAATCGCGGACGCCGTCATTGGTCGCGCCAACCGTGAGAAGCGGCAGGTCGTCCAGTTGCTTCAGGGTGAAGTTGCCAGCCAGTTCGCTACTTTCGGTCTGCAACAGCGAGGCCTCCGCCGTCACGGTCACGGCTTCGGTAGTCTGGCCCACTTGAAGCGCGATGTCTTCGCGCAGGGTCTGCTCCGCCGCCAAGTGGAAATTGTTATGGGAGTACGTCTTGAACCCCGTAACAGTGACGGTCAGGTTGTAGTCGCCAATCGGCAACTGCGGCACAGTGTAGTTCCCGACATCCGTACTGGCGCCCGTATAGACCTGCCCGGTTTCCACATTCTTGAGCGTGACGGGAGCATTGGCAACGAAAGCTCCCTGCGCATCGGTGATTGTTCCCGTGACGGTGGCCGATGCCGTTTGGCCAAAGGCGGCCGAAGCAGACAAAAGAACTATAGCTATTAGCGCGGTGCGCTTCATCAGAAATCCCTCTTTTCAAGCAGCGGGTCCCGGCGAGATCCGGTGCAATCCGGTGGTTATGCCCCGTTGCAGATCCGTGAATACAACGTAACCATAAATGAGATCACAGTCTTGAAGGTTGAGTCAAGCCGCTAGAGCTTGATATCCGTCGTCATCAATGAGATTGATCCACGGTTCGTGCGGATTGGTCCTCACAGGGCTCGGTCTGCCGTATTCGCGCATTCTGGGCAGGTGGGAAAAATCAACAGCGAATCTCGATACGGGAAATACCAAATCCTGGGCTGTCCGATTGTGGGAAGCTCGACAAGCTTCGTCCGTATACTCGTTTTAAACTGGCCAAAGTTCTGATTGAGGGGTTCGCGTCCGCCGGCGTAAAGGAGTATTCTTTTTTTGTTCGAAACTGACTTTACGGGAGGGTGAAGGCCCGGCAGCAGATCGAAACTTTGGCAGGGACGGTCAGCGGCGGGCCTTCACGCCAGCCTTGATTCTTTTTATCGCACTGCCAGAGGCGAAAGACAACATCGACCCGGGGTGATCCCCTTGGATCTTCTGCCCCGGCGATGTCCGGTCTGCCATGACGACACCATCATCGGCCACGGACGGCGACTCCGTCAGTGCCATGATGATCAGCGTCACATCTTCTGGGCGCGACGCGGAATCTGTCGGCCATGCAAGAAGACCTTCACCATCTTGCCCGACTGGCTAGCGCCGTTCGGACATTTCAGCCTGCGTTGTCGACGGCAAGCCTGCGAGCGGATCGGCGCGGGCGACTCCGCGGAGCAAGCGGCTCCACACTGTAAGGATCCGACACGCTTACCCGATCCATCCACCGTGCGCCGATGGGCGCGGCGTCGGCTGCTTAGTCCGGCCGCACAAATAACTGTTATCGAATTGTCGTTCCTATTTCATAATCCGCCTTCACTGCCCCGCTGAGTAGCAAAGGCCAAGTTGCCTCGCGGCGCCTTGTGGGCGTGCTTCATTGTCGTTGGACTCGGTGG
>DATDGT010000066.1:0-10628 GCA_036521975.1 Bryobacteraceae bacterium | reverse complement strand
CAAGGAAGCGCTCCATCAACCCTGGAACCCTCGCGACGATGGCTTTGAATTTTCGGCTGAAGATTTGGCCGCCTGGCTGCGCCGCAGAGAGCTCAATAATGCTGCCCTAATCTTCCGCATTGAAGGCTGCCTCCCCGCTCCGCCCCCGACTTCAAACAGCCCCGCGACCATCCGGAAGCGGTCCTGAAAAAGGAGACGGCTCGGCTCTTCTATAATCCCCCCAGGAAATCCCTCGCTCCGCATACCGCCCTAGGCGTAGAGGCACCCGTCAGCCGCGCGAGCCGCCTGCGCCATTGGCGAAGTGATCGGCTCTGGCGCTCGATACGAGACGCACCTGCGCGAATGGTGCCAGTAGCCCCCACCCGCGCCAAGACCCCCCTCGATTTAACGCTTCTGACTTCCGGCTTCTGGCTTCTGACTTCTTATCCACGAATTGGCCCGGGCTGCCAAGCTCCCGTCCTCCCTCGGGCTTGCTGGAATCCACTGTGAAGTCGCCCTCCGTCATCAGTGACAGCAAAACAGCTTAACAGCAAAACAGATTCAGTGTAAGGTGTCTTTGTGAAGAGATTGGAAGCGATTATAGCGGGATTTGGTTTGATTTCGGCAACTTATGCCCAGACCGGGCCAACCGCGCCCCAGGGTTTCGTGGTTACCAGCTTCTTTGGGACGCCGATTGTGATGCCGCTCCTCGCCACTTACATGGCGAACTGGGAGCAAACCGTGGAGAATCAATCGATTCTGAGCTTGGTGAACCAGGGCGACAATTCGCCGGCGGCATTGGCCAGCGAGGCGATGGCCGTCGCCCAGGTGTTTTGCGCGGGGACAATCAACGCCCCGGTACCGGATTGCGCCAATCCGGCGACCGTCGCGGGACCGATCGCGGCAAAGATCGAACTGGAAGCGGCGCTGGTACCGGCGAGCCAGTGGTCAGCCAGCACCTACATTCCTCAACAGCCCTCCAGCTTGGCGCTGGCGGTGGCGTTGGCAACCGCGGAAGCGGCGCCTCCGCCGGCGCCTCCCACCGGACCGGTGGTGGGGACCTGTTACCAACTGCCGTCGGGCACGATGTGCTATGCCGGGCCGGGCGCGAGCCTGACCACGATCACCAACGGCCAGCAGGTGACGCAGAACGGCGTGACTTACATCGCGCATATCACCCAGGGCTTGATGGGGCCAAGCCTGTGGTTCAGCCCGGCGCCTGCGCCGGCGGGCAATTGAGATGGTGCGTCTGCTGATAGTGCTGTGCCTGGGGTTGCTGCGGCTCGAAGCGCAGTCCTCGAACTACGTAGGCATAGGGGCCGGCTATAACGGCGGGACCACGCCCAACTTCAACGTCACGGCCACTTTTGCGACGCTCATCACCAGGAGCGGAGGGCTCTACAGTTTCACGAGTGGGGATTACTACAGCGCGCGGACCAGGCCGTTTAGCGTGACAAGCTCGCTGCGTACGGGGGTCGCAATGACGATTCGGTCTTGGTCTCACTTCACAATGCTGGAGATGTTCAACGCCGGTGCGGCGGGCAGCGCCGGCGGGGTGGCGCCATCGTTGGGAGTCGGCGCGATTGGGATGGTGAGGCTGAAGAGCGGCTTCGCGCTGGCGGTGGATGTTCATGAGGCGAAGCAGGTAGGCGCGGCGAATTGGGCGCTGCAAAGCGTTCTGCAGGTGGGCCATGTCTGGTAAATTCCAGAAGCCGGAAGTCAGAAGCCAGAAGTCAGAAGCGCGAAATTCTGTCTTCTGTCTTCTGTCTTCCGTCTCCTGTCTCCTGTCTCCTGTCTCCTGTCTCCTTTTGCTTTCTTCGCTCGCCGGCTGCGCCACCCATCGCTGGTCAGTCTGTTTCGATTCCGAGGATGCCGAATACTGTCGCCACGGTTACACGAAGCACGACGCGAAGGTAGTAGCGGAATCGTTTCAAAGCCTCGGAGTGGCCACTGCCACGGCCAGGAAAACTCCCGAAACACAGAAGGATCTACAGATCAAACCTCAACCCAAGCCCGATGACCGACGACCAAAAGAAAGCGGAGCTTCTGATGTCCTGGATTAACGCCGTTATCGCGGCCCACAGCGTCGATGAGGCGCGGCGCGTCTGGAACGCCTGCGTCCAGCGCGAGAAACCGGCGCTGCCGCCGCTGGCGACAACGCCGCCCAAGCCGAGCGGATGGCTGAAATGACCTTGCGGATTACGACCTCGCGCCTGCTGCAAGCCGCGATCGGCTTGGTGCATCTTTGCAATCTGCTGACGCCGCTGGTTCCGGCAAAGTACAAAGGGCCAATGGAAGCGGTGGCGGTGCTGGCAAATTTCGCGGTGAACGAGATCAGCCATCGCAGCAATCCGGATGGCACGGCTGCCACGGAGAAACCATTGTGAACAAGGCCAGTGTCGACGTGCGGATCGCGCTGTTGGAACAGCAGGTGGAGCTGTTGACCAAAAGCGTGAAGAACATCGAGGATTTCGTGAGCAAAGCGAAGATCGCCTTTGCGGTGGCGGTGACGACTCTGCTGCTGGGAATGGTGGCGACGGGCAGCGGGACGATCAGCCTGAAGAGCTTGATCGAGTGGTTTAGCCGATGAGGGCGCTGGCAGTGATAGCGCTGGTAGCGGGGTTCCCCCTCTTCGCGGGGGAAGAGCGCGCGGGGGACCCGCTGGTAGAACGGATGAACCGCTTCGCCGAAACTTATCGCCAGTTCGCCGAGCGGCACAATCGCGGAGTATTCGATGCGGCGCTGGCGAAGAAGCTCTCGCAGGAATGGCGGCAAGTGGAGGCCTCCGGGGAATGGCCCCGGCCTGCGGCGACAGCCGATAGGAAACGGGGCGGCGAGAGCCGATAGGGATCGGAAACGAGATGTGCGGGCGGGGCGAGTCGTGCGATATCTGCCTGCGGCCGGCGCGGGTGGAGATTCATTGGCGGGACATGGCGGGATCGTATTGCGAGATTTGCGCGGCGCGGCTGTTGATAGAGGTCGAGCACGCTCCGGTATTGATGCTGGCGATTGGAGAACCGAGGGACTTGGCATGAGTAGACGGCGTGGAGGGCGGACTTTAGTCCGCGCGGGACTTCAGTCCCGCCGGGGGAGCGAGGCTGAGGCCTCGCGCGGGCTGAAGCCCGCCCTCCACGCCGCCTCGGCGGCTCAGTGGGGGGAGAGATGAGGAGACGGCGGAGGGACATTTCCCCGACAGTGGCGGCGCAGTTGGGAGGAGAAGTGGCGCCGCGGAGGGCTTGGTCGCACACCGGGCCCCTGAGATTTCCGGGGGACATGGGCAAGTGCGCTCCCCCGCGCATTCTGGTGGCGAAGGGACGGGCGGTGGCGCCGGACGCGGATTCGGCCATCGCGCGAGCGCTGGCAGTGCGCGAAAAACTGGACCGCGAAAAACTGGACCGCGCACAACTGTGCCGCTATGCCGACCGCCAGCCAGTGATTGCGAAAAGGTGGCGGCTGAGATCGAGATGAAGAAGGCCCTGGCCAAGTCCAAATCCCAATCCAGGAAATCCGGCGAGCCGGCGACGGAGGCGGTGCGGGAGGCGACACTGGAGGAAATCGTGGGCCTCACGGGGAAGGACCCGCTTATAGCCCTCGCAGAGGTCGCCTGTGGAAAGCTGGCATGCACGGTTTGCAATGGCGTGGGACATATAAAACGCGCGGGATTCGCGCAGACCTGCGCGCGGTGCCAGGGGACCAGGCGCGAGACAGTGCCGGCGTCGGCGATGCTCAACGCGCGTCATAAGCTGGCCGCGTTCTTTTACGGGCCGCGCAAGGCCGAGGAAACGGGCGAACCCGAGGACGAGCCGCCACAGCGTTCCCTCACCGTAAGGTTCGTCGGGCGGCATGGGGACCAAGAGCCGGAGCGGGGCTAAAGCCCGGCGCGGGCGAAAGCCCGCGCTCCACCGCGAATCGTCCGCCCTGGCGGACTTTCCGCCGGCGTTTGAGCCCTTGTTCGACCCCGCCCGCTACAAAGTGTACTGGTCGGGACGAGGGGCGGGGAAATCCTGGAGTTTCGCGCGGGCGCTGCTCATTAAGGGAGCGAAAAAACCGCTGCGCATCGCCTGCGCGCGGGAAACCATGAAAAGCATCGCCGACAGCGTGCATCAACTGTTGGCGGACCAGGTGCGGGCGCTGGGGTTGGAGGCGGACTACACGGTGCAGAAAGCGTCCATCGAGGGGGTGAACGGAACCAGATTCCTGTTCCTGGGGTTGCGGCATAATCCGGACGCGGTGCGGTCGATGGAAGGCGCGGATATTTTATGGGTGGAGGAAGCCCACAATGTGAGCGCGGAATCCTGGAACGTCGTGATTCCGACCATCCGCAAGTCGGGTTCGGAGATCTGGGTCAGCTTCAACCCCCGGATGGAGACCGACGACACCTACCGGCGTTTCGTGCTCAACCCTCCGCCCGGTGCGCTGGTGAAGAAAGTGAGCTACCGCGACAACGACTGGTTCAGCGAAGAGATGCGCATCGAGCTGGAGCATTTGAAGCGGACCGATTACAAAGCCTACCTGAACGTGTGGGAAGGCGAATGCCAGAGCGCGGCGGAAGGGGCGATTTACCAGGCGGAGATCGAGGAAGCCGAGCGGGAGGGGCGGATCGGGGAAGTACGGGCGGAGGCGGATCGGCCGGTGGACACGTATTGGGACCTGGGGTTTGGCGACGCGACCGCGATTTGGTTCGTACAGACGCTTCAGAGCGGGGCGCACCGGCTGATCGACTATCTGGAAAACCGGGGGAAAACCATCGCGTGGTACGTGGTGCAATTGCAGCAGAAGCCCTACATTTATGGGACCGATTGGGTGCCGCACGATGCGGTGGACGCGATCATTCACTCGCGGCTGGCGGGAGACAAGAGCAAATCGGTGGAACAGGTGCTGCGGGGAGCCGGCCGGAGGGTGCGCGTCGCGCCGAAGCTGCATATTCACGCGGGGCTGGACTCGGCGCGGACGGTTTTTAAGCGCTGCTGGTTCGACCGGGACAATTGCCGGGAGGGGCTTTCGGCGCTGCGGCATTACCAGTGGGGCGACGCGTCGTCGACGGGCACGGAGCGGCGGGCGCCGCTGCATAATTGGGCGAGCCATGGAAGTGACGCATTCCGCACGTTCGCGGTCTGCGCCAAGGCGCCCGTAGCGGCGGAGGAGGAGGAGCGCGCCGGGTGGCGCGGGCCGGCAAGAGTCGGGGGAGGGAAGTATGGCTGGCTAGGGTGAACCGTTCCCAGTCACCTTAAGCTGGAATACCGGCTGGGTAAAGATGGGTTTATTTCTTTGCGATCTTTGCGTCTTTGCGAGAGAGAAAAAAGAATTTCACGCAAAGACGCAGAGAACGCCAAGAAAAGCTTACAACCCGTGGCTCCAGTGCGGGAAGCCGCCCGCTCACGCGGGCTCGGGCAGCACGCGGATCTCTTCCTTCACGGTCTTATCAGAGGAATCGGTAGGTCGTCCTTGCGCAGGCTCTCGATGTATCCGCGGATGGCGTCCTCGGCCATGGCGCGCGCCTCTTCCAGTGTGTCGCCCTCAGTGACCAGGCGGAAGCGCGGGGCAGGTCAGCACGAAGCCGCCTTCCTCGGCAGAGCTCGAACAGTACTGTGTAACTGTACTCGGCCATGGCTCTCTCCTCGATCATAGCGAAAATCTCCGTGGTTTCCGCGCGGCGGCCCCTCAGAATAAGATTTTCGCGGAGATTTGCAGTTCGCGGGGCGTGCCACGGCCGGTAGCATAGCTACTGATAGTGGACGTGATAGTGCCGAAATTCGAGGCTGATATGTCGGCGTTAGGCGCCCCGAACTGGGCGCGGTTAAAGACGTTAAATAGGTCGGCGCGTAAGCGGAGGTTTTTCCTCTCTGTAATCCCGAGGAACTTCGAAAGTCCCATGTCGAGCTGAGAAATACCAGGAGCACGGAAGGCATTGCGGCCGAGGTTGCCGAAGGTCTGATTGCCCGGAACGGCAAATGCGGCGAGGTTGATCCAGTGCTGAGGACTGGAACCACCGGGGGGCGTGAGCGGTACGCCAGACACATAGTTCGGACGCTCTTCGCCGCTGATCGTAAAAAGTCCGGGGACAGCGGAGTTCGACCGATCGACGGTGATATTCACGGGAAGGCCGGTCTGCGTTGTTCCGATGGCGCTCAGCTCCCAGTTGCGGAAGATACGCGTCCTAAATGGTAAGGCGTAGACGACCGATATATTAAATGTCTGGCGGATGTCATCGTCGCTGCTTGCTTTATCGCAGGCGCGGCAAAACGAATCCTGAGGCGTATCCGACTCGCCCCCGCCAATGCTGCCGTCGTTGATAGAGTGTGACCACATGTAGTTTACACTCAGCAGCAAGCCGTTGGTAAAGGTCCGCCTGAGGTTGGACTGCAAGGCTTCGAAGGTGCTGTTACCCACGTCGCCCCGCCAGGAGACCGCGCCGAAAGCGGGATATGGCACAAAGTTTGTGGGCGGAACTGCGAGGTTGACATAGGTGGTCGTGAGGACGTGGGTACCCTTATTGCCCAGGTAGTTGACGGTCCCGATGAGATTGAACGGCAGCTTCTGTTGGACAGAAGCGGTCCAAGCGGCAACAACGTCGTCTTTGCGGTTCCGATCCAGATCGCGGGGCGAGACAACGCCTAAACCGCCTGCTTCGGCGTAAGCAAGAAAAGGAGTCAAGGGATAGGAAAGGCCGGCAAAGGCCGGGTTCGTGCTGTTGAACGAGTAAGCGTCGACTGTGTTCGAGATGGGAAGGTTCTGGTCGTCCAACTGGCCGTCTGTATGGTAGATGCCGCCGCCGGCGCGAAAAACGGTATTGCCGTACGACCAGGCCAAACCGACGCGGGGATCGACGTCGTTGTAGCGTGGATTGAAATAGGAGTAGGTATTCGGGCAGAATCCGCCGCAGGTGCCAAAGTCGAATGGCACATCCTCATTGTGCACCGCGTGAAGGGCGTTGAAGATGTTGTATCGAACGCCCATGTTCACAGTGAAGTTTTCGGACACCTTCCACTCGTCTTCGGCGTACATCCAGTACTCGGTCTTACGCTGCCGAACCAGTGGGAGCAGCGCCGTGTACGACCCGGTGTTCACGACGTTGTCCAAGAAGTTCGTTGTGGAACTGTAGCTGAGCGTTCCCTTGGAGGACGAGCCCTGATTCAGGAAATCGCGCATGATCTCAAACCCGAATTTCAGTGTGTGTCCCCCCTTGGACCAGGACCAGTCGTCGAGCACACTGATGGTCTTCGACGGATTGTCGGAAGTGGAGGCGCCCGCGAAGGAACTAAAGCCGGACACGCTGAAGGTGTAGGGCAGCGGTGAAAGAGTACCGCTGTGGTAGAAGTTCTGATTGATTCCGAACTTGAATTCGTCGATGAGCGTCGGCGTGAAGACGTGCAGCAGTTCCACTTCACCGCTATTGGCCTTCGTGTCGTAGATGGTGAGCGCGGTGAGGTTGCCGGTCGGAGTAGTTTCATAAGCCTCATCGGAGTTGAAGCGCACGAAACTGGTTGTCTTGGTTGAGAAGTGGTAGTCGAGGCGCACCATGCCGGAATCTTCGTTGTCGATCTGCCGTCCGTTGGCGACATAGTTCCAAACACCGGCTGTCGACGTCGGCGAGGTGCCGGCCGGAAAAGCCTGCAGAATCGGAAGGAGAGCCGGGGCGGCCAGTTCGGCTTGAGCAATGAAGCTGGGGCTGGGAACGAGACCAATCTGTGTGCCGTCCAGCCGCTGACGCAAGCCCTCGTAGCTTGCGAAGAAGAAGAGCTTGTTTTTGAGAATGGGGCCGCCCACCGCGCCTCCGAACTGATTTAACAGAAACGGGTTCGGGGAGGGCCCGTTGAAAGGTGTGCGGGCTTCCATGGCGTCGTTACGGAAATAATCGAACAGGTTGCCGTGGAGGCTATTCGTGCCTGACGGAGAAACTACCGCAATTTGGCCACCGGCGGTTCCACCCTCGACGTCGGCTCCGAAGGTCTGGCTTTTGACATCGAATTCGGAGATGGAGTCGAGCGGGATGGTGAGGCGCACATATTCGCGCTGCATCTGGTTGAAGACGGCCGTCGCGTCAACGCCATCAAGCGTGAGGTTGTTGTCATCGAGGCCGTGGCCCGCGAAACGGATCGTCCGTTGATCGCCTGCGCCATTGTCGATCGCGCCCGGCACAAGAGAGGTGAGAGTCGACCAATTGCGGCCGTTGATCGGCAGCTCTTCGACTTGCTGCTGCTCTATAGCATCGCCGATAGTGACATCTACCTTGTCCAACTGAACGGCGGATTCGCTGATGGTAGCTTCCTCCTGTCTGCTTCCGAGGCTGAGTGTGACATTGAGCGTTCCGGTTTGGCCGACGACCTGGCGTACGCGAGCTTGGTAAGTGGAGAATCCTTCCTTCGAAAACTGGACCGTGAAGACGCCTGGAGGGAGGTCGGGAAGCTGGTAGGCGCCCTGGGAAGTGGTCTCCGTTTCGCGTTTTAGGCCGGTGGCTTCCTGGATGGCGACGACTTTGGCTTGTGGAACGCGGTTACCCTGAGGGTCAACGACGGCGCCTGTCAGAGAGGTCCGCTCAGTCTGCGCAAAAGCGTGCAATGAAAGCGCTAAGAGATAGAAAAATAAAGGAATTCTGGGTATGCTACCAGTCGGCATAAGAAGGCTTAAGGAAAGGTTACAAGCTATAGGCTAAGTTTCCATTACAAAACTCACAATAAGGGATGACTCCGGAGGGCGGACTTTAGTCCGCGCGGGACTTGAGTCCCGCTGGGGGGCGAGGCTAAAGCCTGCCTTTTTCTTTAAAGGCGGCTGAAGCCCGCCCTCCAGGCGTTGTGCGCTGAAGGCGCATGGACACTTTAGCAGCGGCGCAAAAATTACTTCACACTCGATGGTTTGATTGTGTAGTTCCAATGCGGAGCGTGTGGGTGCCAGGAAATACGAATGGCACGCATTCTTTGGGCGGACGGCTTGACAGCGAGCGGGTAGTCCTTTGAGTCCAGGAAAGCGCCCACCTTGAGCCCTCTGGCGGTGGTCGTCGTTCGGATGAATTTCAGAATGGTCTCGTAACTCCGCAAGGGCTCGCCCGACCAGTTCTTGCTTATGAAACTGAACAACCGGCGCTCGATGGGATTGTATTTGGATGCGCCGGTGGGATAGTGGGCCACGGTGATAGTTAGGCCGGTACAATCGCAGAGTTGCTGAAGTTGGTCCTTCCAGGCGCTCCGTGTAGCGGAGTTGCTGCCGCCGGTGTCGGCCAATATGAGCAGGTGTTTGGAGTTGGCATAGCGTTGCCGCCCATCGCGAAACCACCAACTGCGGATGGAGGAAACGGCGAAGGCGGAGGTCTCATGAGAAACGCCCACGAAGATGATGCCGCGATTGGCTTCTGGATCGAAGATGCCGTAAAGAACCGCAATCCCCAGAGCTTGTGAGCGGAAATCGTGATCGTTGACCGGAGTGCAGGTGTGGCCCCATTTGGCCCCGGCGTTTTTGAAGTTCCCACCAGTTCCCTTTTCTTCACATCCACACTGATAACTGGATCCCCCCGCCGACAGAATCGTCGGCGGAGCTTGGCGATGTGGGTGAACTGGGCTTCGCGTAAAGGATGTTTGGGGCCGATCTTCTTGCGGTTCACGCGAAGCGAGAAACGGAGTTGGTGAAGTAATCGGGCCACCGTACGGGTGCTCACCTGAATCCCCAGTCGAAGCAGTTGCGCAGCGATCTTACCCGTGGTCCGGTGGGTCCAACGCAGACCACTGATGGGATCGCCCGCCGTGTCGGGTTCCAGGAGTTTCTCGATTGCGGCCGTCACCTGGGGCGTTTTTTTTCCACGGGCTTGCGCCCCGCGCCCAGCTTTCGCACCCGATCCGGGGTTACCTCTTGCGCCAACAGTTGGCGTCGCCCCTTGGCCACCGTGTGCGGGTCCAGTTGCAGGAACTCGGCAATCTGATGATCTCCGCCGGCACCGAACTTGAGTGACTCCAGGCCCGCGTACAGGCGCCGTTGCTGTTCGTCGAGCAAACTCCAGAACAAGATGATGGCGGCCCGGACTTCGCCGGAAACCGTTTCCCTCGGGACGATGCTGCCAGCCACACTTGGTTGTTCCAGGCGCGCCTGCCGTGCCAGCAACTGCTGGTGCCGCTGGTCGCGATCGGCAGCACAGTACAGGTACAACTGGGATACCTGCTGGCGGATGAGCTTGCCCCGCCGAACCAGATGCAGCAACGGTTCCTTCACCGGAACATGAAGCAATTCCGTCAACTCTGCGGCGTAGTAACCGGCTGGCGATTGCTGGACGAAGGTTTCGGCCGTGTCCAACAAAGTGCCCCAACGCGAAAACCATACGGAGTCGAACATCCACAGGCCATTCTCGTCGAAGTCGGCAACCTCGGCGAGGGTGTAGTAGCGACCGCGGTGGGAGTAGCTGGTGTGATAAGAACGTTCTCTCAGTTTGCGAAAGACTGTGATATCCGCTTCCGTGCCCAAGGTGTGCTTTAGTTGCGGCAGGGTGGCGATCCGGCTTCTGCGCAAAAACGAACGCAGGGGACTTACAGCCGGATTATGCAGGTAAACTGAACCCGGCTTGAGCCGCCCTAGATCGCACCCCATTTGGGGACCCCGAAAATCCTGCGTTAATACAGAAGAGACGCGAGGACCGCATCCTCGCAATCCGATCTTCGGGAGTCACC
>DATDGT010000065.1:0-11369 GCA_036521975.1 Bryobacteraceae bacterium | reverse complement strand
CCACCAAGTCCAACGACAATGAAGCACGCCCACAAGGTGCCGCTAGCAATTTGGCCTTTGCTGCTCAGCGGGGCAGTGAAGGCGGATTATGAAATAGTAACGACAACTCTATAACAGTTATTTTTGCGGCCGGACTTAGCGTCGACACGGTCGAGGACCACAAGAAATGGAAGGAACAGATCGAGAAAGTCGGTGGCCATCCCGTCGACTATCCCATGATCGGCGACTCCGAACTCAAAATCTCCAAGCTCTACGGGATGCTGCCCGCCGACGCCGGAGAGACGTGCGCCGGCCGTACTCCAGCCACCAACGCCACCGTCCGCACCGTCTACATGATCGGCCCCGACAAGAAAATCAAGCTCATGCTGATGTATCCCATGACCACCGGCCGCAACTTCGACGAGGTCCTGCGCGTGCTCGATTCCATTCAGCTCACCGCGCGGCATCCGGTGTCGACGCCGGTGAATTGGAAGCCAGGCGAGGACGTGGTCCTGGCCGGCACCGTTTCCGACGAAGAAGCCGACCGGAAGTTCCCCTCGGGCGTGAAGCGTGTGCTGCCTTACCTGCGCCTTGTGGCCCAGCCACAATAAACTGAGTCGCCCAGCCGCAGTAGTATTGAAGGTCATTCAGGAGAAAAGAGCATGGAACCGGTACAAGTGGAACGTTTCTATCTGGGTTGCCTGGCCCACGCGTCGTACATGGTGGGATCGGAGGGAGTGGCCGCCATCATCGATCCTCAGCGCGATGTGGACCTATACCTGGAGGCCGCGGCAAGCAAGGGGTGGAAGATCGGGCACATCATCGAGACCCACCTCCACGCCGATTTCGTCTCCGGCCACCTGGAGTTGGCGGAGCGCACGGGAGCTCGCATCTACTTGGGTGCGGGATCGGGCGCGCAGTTTCCGCACGTCGAGGTGACGGACGCGACCGAAGTTCGCTTCGGCCAGTGCCGCCTCCGGTTCCTGCAAACTCCTGGACACACCATCGAGAGCATCTGCATTCAGATGAACGATATGGGCGAGCCGGAGCGTCCCGCGTTGGTCTTCACTGGAGATACCCTCTTCATTGGAGACGTCGGACGGCCGGACCTTTCGGGCACATACACGCCGCTGCAGCTTGCGGAAAAGCTGTACCACAGTATCCATGACAAGCTGCTGAAGCTTCCCGATGACACCGAGATTTTTCCCGCTCACGGCGCGGGTTCGCTGTGCGGCCGGCAGATGAGCTCGGAGAGTTCTTCCACTTTGGGAAGGCAGAAGCAGACAAACTACGCTCTACTGGCGCCCGATTGCGATACTTTCGTACACCTGCTGACCGACAATCTTCCCGCTGCGCCCGAATACTTCTCCAAGGACGTGGCTCTCAACCGCCAGGGCGCGGCTCCGATTTCCGAACTGCCTCGGCCGGACGCTTTGACCCCGGCGCATGTTTTGCGATTGCAGAAGGAAGGCGCGATCGTGCTGGACACCCGGCCGGCGATGCAGTTTGCGGTGGCGCATGTGCCGGGCTCGGTGCATATCGCTCTCACCGGACAATTTGCGTCCTGGGCGGCGCGGATTCTGGGGCTGGATTCGAGCCTGATCCTGGTGGGAGAGGATTCCGAGCAGGTGCGCGAATCGCAATTGCGCCTGGCGCGCGTGGGGTTGGAGAACGTGATCGGCTACCTGGACGACGGCGTGACCGGCTGGGTCAAGAGCGGCTTCGAGCTGGACTACATTCCCCAAATCACCTGCTCCGAGTTCGTGGAATTGCAGCAGCAGGAGCCGGACCGGATCGCACTGCTGGATGTGCGAGAAGTGGGAGAACGCGCGGGCGGCTCGATCGCCAATTCCATCTCGATTCCCCTGGGGAAAGTAGCCTGGCGCACCGGGGAGTTGGATCGGGCGAAGCTCCTGGTGGTGCAGTGCAGAGGCGGCTACCGGAGCTCGATCGCCACCAGCCTGCTACGCCGTGCCGGCTTCCGCGATGTCGCGAATCTAACCGGGGGATTCGATGCCTGGAAAGCCGCAGGCCTACCCTATGCTTAAAAAAGCATGGCAGGAAGAAGAGCACAGCTTGGGACCGCATTGGGCCGGACCCGTATCAGGGCACGACTTCAATCGTGCCGACGATAACGGCTGGAATCAAGGACTTTAGCCCGTGCTGCCTTTTGTCTTGCGAGATACGTGAAGCAACAACTTGGGCGAAGTGGCCGCGCCCGGCGAGTCCGTTGTGCCCGAGTTTATCCAAGGTGCAGCTTTACATTCGCGATCGAAGCCGGTCCGATGCCCCCGATCATCTGCTGGCGAACTGGGGATTCTCGACGCTAATCCGGACCGTTTCCGGTTATACTGCCCGTGATGCCGCCCGTGATGCAGAATAACGCGGCCGTTTCCGTATTCCTCTCTTATGCCCGCGCCGCCGAGCTTCGCGAGCGTCTGAAGCGCGAGGCCCCCGACATTGACATCAAGCAGGACCGCCTTTTACTCGAAGGCGGCGTCGGCTGGTGGAAGCAGATCACGGACGCCATCGATTCGGTGGATTTCCTGATCACGCTGGAAGGCCACTCGCATTGGGTCTCTGGCGTGGCGGTGACGCCGGACGGGAAGCGGGCGGTTTCCGCGTCTGGGGACAAAACGCTCAAGGTTTGGGATCTGGAGACGGGCCTGCTCATCGCGACATTCCACTGCGACGCCGCCGCGCGTTGCTGCGCCTTTGCCGACGCGCATCGCATCGTGGCCGGTGACGATGGCGGCCGGCTATACTTCATGCGGCTCGAGGAACGAATGCCGGCAGACGCAGTTACAGCGAACAAGTGATAATTGAAGACAATCCCGAGGAACATAATGGACCTTAAGACTTTGCTCGACACACCTCCATGGGACTGGCCAAGAGATGCCGGTCAGGTGTTTCGGAGGACTCTGGTTGATAAGCAAGCCGATGAATCCGATCGATTGATCGCCGCCGAGCTCGCGGGCGATCTTGTCGTAATCAACGACGATCTGGCCGATACCCTGTTGGCGCTCGTAGGTAACGGCGGCGAGCCAGAGCAACTGCGCGCCCAGGCGGCAATTTCCCTTGGGCCAGTCCTAGAACAGGCAGAGATGGATGAATTCGAGGATCCGGATGATGTACCCATTACTGAGCGCACGTTTCGCAACATACAAGACTCGCTCGAGAAGATGTACCGTGATAACAGGACTCCCAAGGAAGTGCGGCGGCGAATATTGGAAGCATCAGTGCGGGCCCCCAAGACCTGGCACCAGGATGCGATCAGGTCTGCGTATTCCAGCGGAGACAAAGAGTGGATGCTGACGGCTGTGTTCTCGATGCGCTATGTTCGCGGTTTTGACAATCAGATACTGGAAGCCTTGGAAAGCCCCGACCCTGAGATTCACTACGAGGCAGTCGAGGCGGCCGGCAACTGGGGACTGGACGCGGCCTGGGATCCCATCGTCGAACTCGTCAATGACACCCACACCCCAAAGCCCTTATTGCTTGCAGCCATCAGCGCCATCGGCAGTATCCGTCCCGCGGAGGCGGGGATGATCCTCGTAGACCTGGCCGACTCCGAGGACGAAGAAATCGCTGAGGCCGCCGCCGAGACCATGATGGAGGCTGAAGCGGCTTCGGGCGAGGAAGACGACGAGGAAGAAGATGAGGAAGACGACGAAGAGAACGAGTGGATCAATTGAGCTTGATGGCAGGCTCATCGCTGCGCCGATTCGCGACTTGGCTGTGGCTCGCCGCTTCCGCTGCCTCTGGCCAGCCGTTGAAGTTCGAGGTTGCCACAGTCAAACCGGCAGCGCCGGCCGACACTACGTCGGGCACGGCGCCTACTACCAGCCCGGGCCGGCTCGAGTTCCGTAACGTTACTCTGCGGGTGCTGATCTACTGGGCCTATGGCAGCGGTCTCAGCACGGACATGAGCGTCTCCGGCGGGCCGGACTGGATGAACCGTAATCACTACACCATCGAGGCCGTGGCGCAAGGCAATCCCCAGGACCGCGAGTACCGCGCCATGTTGCGCAGCCTGCTCGAACAGCGCTTCGCGCTAAAAACCCACAACGAGACGCGTCACATCGACGTTTATGCACTCGTTCGGAATCGCGCAGACGGGAAGCTCGGGCCGAACATAAAGCCCTGGGCGGGAACGTGCGTAAGTGGGAGGCTCCGCGCCCCGCGGGTGATCCGGCCATGCCACGTTGCACCGGCGCCTTTCGCCCACCCGGTCTTTTCCTGGAGGGCGTAACGATGATTCCTCTCGCCGAGATGCTCTCCGTTCAACGCGCCTTGCTCGGCATGATCGTCCAAGACCACACTGGGCTAACTGGGCTGTACAATATCGAGCTGGATTTCGATTTCAACACAGCCAATCGGCCCGACTACACCGGCACATCGATCTTCACCGCATTGAAGGAACAATTGGGCTTGAAACTCGAGGCATCAAAAGGCCCGCTTCAAGTTCTTGCAGTGGAAAGCGCCAGCACCCCGGGCGAGAATTAATTTAATTAGGTTCCTCTAAACAACCTTTGCCTGCACGCTCTTAGCGCGCAACCCCTCAAGTTGACGAATAAGCCCGACGCACTGAAACTGACCCGGGCGGGGCGCAGATGAAGTCAGAATGAAACAGAATGAATGTTCCGGGGTTTCGCTCGCCTCCCCGCGAGGGGCTTGAATGTTCCACGTGGAACATCAAGGCAGCACAGCAGCGTTCCAACCCAAGAGTCCGCTCGGGGCGCAAATGAAGGCAGAATGAACCAGGTGAAACCCTCCGGAGGGTTGTTGCTCCATATCTGTAGTAATATTACTCTGTATTTGGAGCGCTTTCAAGGCCACGCGCCCGGGACGGGGTGCGACGAAACGCGAAAATGCAGGGCGTTAAGGCTGACTAGATTTCCATCCACGTAGCCCTGCGTTGGCCTGAAGCCGTGAGAAGCCTAGCCGCAACACTGTTAAGAAACCCGGTATACTGAGGGGCTTCACCGCGCCGGGCCGCAAGCATATCGGAACACGAGAATCGAGGTTCGTACAGCCTCGACGCGAGTCGTGCAGCGAGCCACCGTCATAGACTGGATGTGCTTTTCGAAAAATACAGCCGCGTAGGGCGGCCAATTCATCGCATACATGCGCCGAGCAATTGAATCTCAAGCGCCCGAAATGGAATCGCCGGTATCCGGAATTAGAAAATTACCTTCAGAGCGGCCTGCATTTCGCGCGCATCGCCCGCGCTGGTAATTACACCAAAGTTTGACGCGCCGAAAATTCTTCCCGGCAGATTAAAGTTCGGATGGTTGACCGAATTATATAAGTCGAAGCGAAGTTGGATGCGTGCCCGATCGCGAAGTGGCTCTTCCTTCTGCACGGAAAAATCGAGATCCACCAGGCCTGGCCCCGTAACGATGTTCCTGCCCGCATCGCCGAATGTGTCCTGCGCAGGCAGAACGAATGCCGCGGTGTGGAACCAATCCTGCGCGCTCTTAGGTCCGTCGTTCGGATTCCCGATCACGTCGGGCCGTTCCAGATTGTTCCCGTTAACGAGCCCGATGTGCGCGACATCCTGCCCAGCCGCCGACGAAAGATTCACCGTGAATGGCGCGCCGCTCTGTACTGTCAGAATCCCCGACGTCCGCCAGCCGGCGATCAGCCAATGGCGCAAGCCAGTCGCTGTTGGTCCGAACGGCAGACCGTAAACTGCGTTCGCCACAACCCGGTTGCGATGATCGAAACTGGAAAGTCCTTTCTCCAGGCTTCGCGGGTTGTAGGGATCCTGCGGCAGATTGTACTCCGCGTTTGTTGTACCAGTGTCGGAAGCGTCGTCGAGGGACTTCGACAGCGAGTAGCTCGCATCGAACGAAAGACCATGCTGGAAACGGCGCGTCAGCCGCAGGGTTAGCCCGTTGAAGGTGGCCCAGCCGTCCCAGCGAATGGTGGTAAAGGCGTTGAGCTGCGGATAGGGTCTCGGTCCGCCGAAGGTTTCCGGCACGTTTACCGTCGTCGAGCTGTCTGCGTGAACCGTACGCGAACCGACGTAGTTCGCTTCTATAGTAGTGCCCGCGCCAATCGGCCGCTGGATCGCGGCATTCCACACCTCGTTGTACTCAATCTCGAAGCCGTTGTTTACGCCGTTCGCGCCGATGGCGCCATTCGGATTGAACGAGAGGATGTCCTCGGTGTTGTAGAGAGGCTTTGAACTCGTGTTGGCCACGGTCTTGACCGCAAAAAAGGGCACATTTTCCGCCAGGTTCTGCAGGATGCTGTAAGCCGCTTGATTCGTGTAGATGCCAAATCCGGCGCGGAACACAGTCTGACCGGAATTTGGAATTATCCAGGCCAGGCCGACGCGCGGCGACAGGCGAAGGCTCTTTGGTTTGAGAAGGCTGCTGTTCCAGCCTACGCTGGCGGCCGACACGAGCGGAACGGGACTTAGCGCCGCGATAGCAGCGCCGGCCGGTGGAAGCGTCGCGGGATTACCGGCAACCACGAATGCCGGTCCGCCCGCTGCGTCGAGGTCGATATCCGAGGTCTGATTCGGGCGCGCGACCAGGTTCTGGTTGTACTCATAGCGCAGGCCGAAGTTGAACTTGAACCTATGCGTGACCTGCCATCCGTCCTCAGCGTAGAAATGCGCCCAGTTTGTGTGCGCGTTCTCCGCACCTTCTCCGATGCCTACCTGCGCCTGTGAAGGATATCCAAGCAGAAAATCAGCCAGGGCATTTCCAGTGTACGCGCCGCTGTAGGTATAGACGCCACGGGCATCGTTGGGATAAGACGGATTGAAGTTGAGATGGAAGAGGTAGCCGCCAAACTTCAGGCTGTGACGGCCACGCTGAACCGAGACGTTGTCGTAGAGTTCGAAATCGCGGTCGATGCGGCTGGTGAACCCGGTGGCGTCGCCCATGGTCGTGAACTGGTTGCTGAGCGACACCTGGGGAAAGCCCATGTCTTTCGGATTGGTAGTTGTGCCTTCGATGCCGTATACACTGGCAAAGGGATTTCCCGCATTCGGGTCGGTCTGACCGCCCGACACGCGCATCCAGCCCAAGCGGAATTCATTCACGATCGACGGCGAGAAGGAGTGGGTTTCTCCAGCCGCCGCGTTCGCCGAGTGCGTATTTAAGTTCCGTCCGGATCCCGGCAGCAGAGCTTCGTTCAGGACGCTCGATCCGAACGGATCGAACTCGCTGGCGTCGAAGAACGAGCCGCGCGCCCACGCGCTGTCCCGGTCGGAGAAACGGTGGTCGATCCGGGCATTGGCTTGGTCCGTGTTCACGATCTGCTCATCCACGGCGCGTAGATTGTTGGCCGTTCCCGGCAGATTAGGGAGCGGCACACGAGCCAGCAACGCCACTGCCGCTGGGTCTAGGGGAACATCGATTGTGTTGCCCGGAAACGGCTGGCCCGTGGCGGGATTGAGGATGTTGGTCGTGAAGATTCCTCCCCGCTGGGCCGCTGTCGGCACGCTGAATATGTCGGCGAGAGATTCCCGTATCCGCTGGCCGTCGTAATTAAGAAAGAAGAATGTCCTGTCCTTAACGACCGGCCCGCCGAACGCCGCGCCGAACTGATTCTCATGAAACGGCGGAGCCGGACCGCCGCCATCGAAAAAGTTGCGCGCGTCCAGGTCGTTATTCCGTAGAAATTCGTATACGCTGCCGTGGAAGAGATCGGTTCCCGACTGCGTAATGACGTTGATCACACCACCCGATTTCCCGCCAAACTCGGCGTCATAGTCTGTCTTGGCGATATTAAACTCGCGCGTATCGTCCGGCGAAGGGTTTAGCGCGACATTGTTGAAATACTCGTCGGTCGCGCTCACACCATCCACTAGGAACAGATTGTGGCCGGTGCGCTGTCCAAGGATGTTGATCAGCTTGCCCGTCTGCTGCAGCGAATCCCCGCGAGTCCCTCCAGGCGGGTTCACGACACCGGGACCTAGCATCGCCAGCTCCAGAAACTCACGGTCCCGCACGGGCAGATCGACTACCTGCTGGTTTTCGATTACGTCCTTCACTGCCGCCGATCCAGTTTGCAGTTCTCCGAGTGCACTTTCGACAACGACGACGTCCGTGTGCTGCCCCACGTTCAGCACGAAGTTCGCGCGGATCCTGTCGCCGGCGTGAACCACGATGTGTTCTCGGATGGCCTGCTGAAACCCGTCAGCGCTCGCAGTAAGCGAATAGTCGCCCGGCGGCAGCTCCGCAACCTGAAAATGGCCGGAGTCGTCGGTTGTGGAAGCAAACTTGACGTTCGTTTCCGTATTCACCGCTCTAACGGCGGCGTGAACGATCTGGCCGCCCGCCATGTCCTGCACCTCGCCCGCGATTTCTGCCACGTTCATTTGTGCGCGAGTCACAACACACAGGGCAATCGTGAAGCCGCACATCCCCCGTGCGATCCGCCATCCCGACATATGTCTATCAAGATAGCCCGTTGCAGATCATTGCCGCATCCAGCCAAGGGCAGGAACCAGCCGGCTCCGGCCTATTCCTTCGTGACGATCAAAATCTGAGGCAATAACGCTCTCTGATTTTGGAAGAAACTGGAGAAGCAGTCCGTCTAATCCTACATGGTGAAACATATTCTGGTGTCTGTTGGCATGTTGGCATCGACGGCTGCCGCGGCCGCCGCCGCAGATTTTTCGCTGACCATTGGGAACTCTTTCGCCGCTGCCGGGCCGTACTCCGGACCGGCCCCCACGGGTCCAACGGTAAAGAAGGTGGCCAAAGACGCCTTGTTCGCGGTTCGTTTGGAACAATGCCCTACGCTCGACCGGGCGCAGATCACTGGCGTTGCGAAAGGCATGATTGGCGGCGTGAGGAAGTCGGCGCCGGTAATCTTTTTGACCGCTGGTTCGCCCGGCGTATACGTCGCGACGCCCGGATGGAGCCAGAGTGACGGCGTGTGGGTGGTAGCGGTGAGCGCGACGTGCGGAACAGCCAACGCCGGCGCGCTGGTCTCCATCGGACCCCGGGGATTTCTCCGCGAGAGCACCCAACTCCTTCCGCGCGCCGCGACTAAAGCGGAGATCGACGCTGCACTGAAGGCTCTAGAGCTTTCAGGCAATTAGGCGCATCTACTCGACACACGCGCACAGCGAATGCGTTGTGCGCGTTAAGGAATACAGTTCGAGCCAGGCGCTTCCAAAATCTGGCCGTACTCACTATCCCCCACGGAACGGCCGGTTGCGATCGCCCGAAGGTATCCCCGGACCGCAGGTGACAAGACAAATTCTTTATCCGTGCGTTGCATCTGAGCGACAAACGGTTCGAGAAATCGTCCCAAGGCTGTCAGCGTTTCATTATCGCCAGAGCGCACTGCGTGCGTAATCAACCGTTTGGTTGCCGGGGAAAGAACCTCCATGCGGCCAACGAATACGCGCCGTATTTCTCTGGGAACCGGGGTGATGGTCAGGGGAAGAACAGAGTCCACCGTCGCGCGGGGAACGATGTATAGCACGCGGGCGCCTTCGGTGAACCACGAATCGGCCCAGGTGTCGACCATCGCGCGAGCTTCCTTGGGATAGAGACCCAGGCCGGTCAGGCGCGTCACCAAAGTTTGCTGAATCGCGGCTAGATCCCGGTTCAATTCCGGCGGCTCCATCATCGCAGTGCCGCCTACTGGCATCGCAGTGTCGCCTACTGGCATCGCAGTGTCGCCTACTGGCTCCGCGATTCGGTAGCCGAGCGCTCCTGCTTGATTCTCGAAGAAAATGGCGAAAGGAATAGGCTGTGTCCCGGTGTTTTTGATTTCCAGTCGTCCGTCGTTTGTATACATGGCGCGCAACGGCGGCTCGAAATTCCCCAGGCCGCGGTAAAAGATCATCTTTTCCTGCTCCTCGCCGATCCGCAATGGCGTTGCGTCGGTGTTCCGAGCGGCGTAGTAACGGCTCGCTCCATCGGTCATCGGGTAAGAGAGGTCCTTCCCCGGCACGAGCTGAACCTTGGTCCAGTCGATGCTTTTGGCGGCGTCCCATTCTGGCTGCCGTTGTTGAGTAGTGGCAAGCGGGTTCGGATACCACTCCGTGATCAATCCGCGTGGAAAATCGACATGCACGGAAACCGTCGCCGGCTGCTGAGCGTAGAAGTAAAGCACCGGCGTTTCCATGCGAACCAGTCCCGGCGCCGCCCATTTGCGGATGTCTCTTGCGCGAGTGACAAAGCACGGGAGATCGGCAGGTCCAAGCAGCGTCGCCCATTCGACCGCCGAGCCATCTTCATCGGCGACGGAAGTAAATGTACCCCACTCGTGCGCGAGGAACGAGCCGGGTTCCATCTTCAATTCGGCACCGGCCAACAGACCTACGACCGCGGCGGAAGCAAGCAAAGCCCTAAGCAGCGACATGTTTTTTCTCCTCGTGCCAATTGGACGGAACAGCCAGGCGTTCTCTTCCCAAAGTTGACGCCGGTTGGCGGCTCTGAGGGGCGCGCGGCGCCTCCCCGTCGTAGCCGGCGAAGATCACGGGTCGCGGTCGAGAGGTATAGGGTGATGGGAGGAGGCCGCGAACGCGCTCTATAATGAGGTCCTGTACAATGTGGTCCTGCTTCGGAGCGCACGCTGATGAACCTGGAACTTCCCTTCTCCCGGAATGTATTGCTTCTTACTTTCCTTCTCCCCATAACGGCTCTAGCGGATTTAACGCAGACCGTGACGCTCACGGCGTCGAGTACGCCTAACCTTAACCTCGATACCGGAGCCACGGCCAGCACCGGGGGCGACATTCAGTTCAGCTCCACCGGCATCGCTCCGGTGGGTTCCGCGAAAATGGTCAACGTAGGCGCACAAACGGCATCAGGGTTCAGCATCCTGACTCTGATTTTGCTCGAAGTGTGGCCGGGTTATTCCACCGCGCCGATCACACTCGCTACACTTGAGACGTCGACCATTCCGGGAACGGACGACGCGTTCTACGTCCACACCAACGGCGGCCATTACGCTGCGGTTTTGGTGGTGAGCGGGGACTCGGCCTCGATTACGCTGAAGTTCACCACCTTTGGCGTGACGGGCACCGGTGGCTCCGGCGGGCCGCCTACCATCACCGCAATTCGCAACAACTCCAGCAACATCTTCGCGGGCTTTCCCAGCTACGGCATCACTCCCAGCAGCATCTTTATCGTCATCGGAACCGGCCTGGCTGACGCCGGCCAGCCGGTGCTGCAATCCAGCGCCGCGCCAGGACTTCCGCTGACGCTGAACCACGCAAGCATCTCCGCCACCGTCGCTGGCGTCACAGTTCATCCGGCGATTTATTACAGCCGGATTATGCAGGTAAACTGAACCCGGCTTGAGCCGCCCTAGATCGCACCCCATTTGGGGACCCCGAAAATCCTGCGTTAATACAGAAGAGACGCGAGGACCGCATCCTCGCAATCCGATCTTCGGGAGTCACC
>DATDGT010000064.1:0-7786 GCA_036521975.1 Bryobacteraceae bacterium | reverse complement strand
GAATGAACAACAAGATCAAGTCCATTAGCCATCGCTCGTTCGGGTTCCGAACCGCTGAGAACTTCATTGCGGCAATCTATCACTGCTGCGCTCGGCTACCGCTGCCCATCGAGCGCTAATTGCACTCTTTGGATACGAACCCCTTAAAGCTCTTGCCAATCGGATTTTCGTCGCGGAAATATCGGCGCATGAAAGCGCGATTCACCACCGCGGCCAGCGGCCGGTCTGCCCGATCGCGATCGTCGATCGGACGGCCGAACAGAATGGGAATGCCCATCGTCTCAAAGAACCGGGGCCCGACCACCGCATCTGCGGCAGTGCTCGAAAATGCGACCGATCGAACGCCCACCAAGGTGCCAATCTGTTGTTGCAGCTCCGTGGTTAACGCGACCAGGCGTTCCGCGGGGTAGCGGAGGCGGGGCGGATCGAGCGTGAACATCAGCACGCCCTCGGGGCGGAAACCGGGCGATACGCCTCTTAAGTTCGTGAATGTCCTGACGCACAGCGCCGCGCCGGCCAGCAGGAAGACCGAGACTGCGATCTGCGCCGCCACCAACGCACGCCCGATGCCCAATTTCGAAAGGCTCGCCGAGCTCCCGCCACTGTCCTTAAGAGCCTTGCCGAGTTCCACTTGCCCGGATCGGGAGATCGACGCTCGGAAGATCGGCGCCAGGCTGAACAAAACCCCCGTTACAAACGTGAGCGCAAGGGAGACCAGAAGCGCCTTCACGTCGAATTCAGCGTCGAACGGGATCGGTTTCCAGGGTGTGGCGAGCAGTTGCGGCACAGCGTTTCGCGTCCAATATGCGAGAATCACGCCCGCAACGCCCGCGATAGCGGCAAGCAGAAGCCCCTCAGTCAAAAGTTGGCGCACGACTCGCGGGCGGCTCGCTCCCAGCGCCAGCCGCAAGCTGATTTCGCGCTGCCGAACGGCGGATTTGAAGAGTAATAGGTTCGCGACATTGGCGCAAGCCATCAATAGCACCAAGCCGGCCAACGAAAGAAGAGCCAGCAGCAGCCGGTCGTAACGCTGGGTCAAATAATCCACGCCTCGCGCGGCCGAGCTCAGAATGAAGCGGGGGCGTTTAGCCGGGTCCTTCAGAAGGCTGGCGAGCGGGCCGGGCTCGGCGTCCACTCCCGCCTGAAACAGCGCCTCCGTTTCGCTCTGCGCTCGCGCCTCGGTCACGCCGGCCTTCAGGCGGCCCATCATCGGTATCTGCCAAGCTCTGGGTTCATCCAGAAAAGCGCGCCCAATCACAGCCGGGGAAAGGCTCAGCGGCGTCCAAACGTCGAATTTGGCTCCCGGCTCGATTCCGGTGAAATATTGGGGATTCACGCCGATGATGGTGGCGGGAACCTCGTTCAAGGTGATTGTCTTTCCGATTACCGAAGGGCTCCGGGCGAATTTTCTGGTCCAGTAATCGTAGCTGATCAGCGCGACCTGCCCGTCTTGCGCAGGCACGTCGTTCTCGGGCGCGATCGCCCGGCCGAGAACCGGCGATACTTCCATCCCGCGGTAGAAATCGCCGGAAACGGCGAAACAATTCACCGGCTCGGCGTTTCCGTCGACAACGGCCGTGACCCGCCCCAGTTCCTTGAAGGTGAAAAGCGAGTCAAAAACGGTGTTGTGGCGGAGAAAATCGTTGTAGATGCCGGGCGAGAAGTCTGTGTGCATCAGCCCGCCGTCGGCCGTTTCGCGCTGTTCGTAAATCGATCCGAACGAATACGAGAAATAGCCGAGATTCGGCGCCACCCAACCACCCCACTGTTCGCGCCATGTGAGCAGCCGCAGCCGATCGAGGCCCTTTACGGAGATCGGCCGCAACAGCGTCGATTCCAGCAGCGTGAAGATCGCGGTATTAGCGCCGATGCCCAAAGCGAGCGATAGCACCGCTACGGCTGCGATTCCCGGGCTGCGCCGCAGCGTGCGAAGCGCCCAGCGGAGGTCCTGCACGATGCCGCCAACGCTAAAGGGAAATCTTGCCGGGCCGATTGCCATTTTCGTTCGCCTCCCACGATTCTACTTCTCGACAAAACAGGACCTGACTCCTGACTCCTGACTCCTGACTCCTGACTCCTGACTCCTGTCTCCTGTCTCCTGTCTCCTGTCTCCTGATCAGCCGGCTGTGATATCGTTAGCGCTATGAAGCTTCCACATTGCGCCACGTTCTTGTTGGCAATGGCTTCCGTAGCCATGGCTCAATCCAGCGATGAGACTATCGCCGGAAGATGGGACGCGACCATTCGAATCAACGGAGTGGAAACGCCATTTCCTCTGGAGATAACCGGGGCGGGCGCGAACGTCACCGCGTCTTTCTTCAACGGCGAGGAAAGATACCCCTCCACCGAGGGACGGTTGGAAGGGGGAAGGCTCACCTTGAAATGGGCTTACTACGAAGCGACGCTCACTGCTGTTCTTCAGGACGGCGCGCTGGATGGCCAATATGCCGCCACCGGACGCATGAAGGGTCCGTTTGCCATTCACGCCGTGCGCGCAACCTCGCGCCCGGCCACGGCCGCGGCCGATGTACCCAACATCGACGGTTTGTGGGAAATCCCCCAAAAAAGCGGTAAGGGCGAGCTGGCTTGGCGCTTCGTCGTGCAACAAAAGGGCGCAAGAGCGGATGCGACCATCCTGCGCGTCGACGGCGACACCGGGACCATCAGTGGAGCTTTTCAAGACGGTAAGTTCGTGCTCAGTCACTTTGATGGGGCGCGCGCGCATCTTTTGCAGATCACGCCCGCAGGCGACGGCACGCTGGATATTCTTCAGGACGCGCGTACGAAAATGACGGCGTATCGCCCGGCGGCGGCCCGCGCCAAGGGGCTTCCCGAGCCCACGGACCCCGATCTGCACACCACGATGAAGGATCCGGCCGAGCCGTTCCATTTCAGCTTTCCGGATTTGAGTGGCCGCATGGTTTCGAATACCGACCCGCGCTTTCAAGGTAAAGTGCTCGTTGTCGAGATCACGGGAAGCTGGTGCCCCAACTGTCACGACGAAGCTCCCTTCCTTGCGGAGATGTACCGCAAATACGGAGGGCAGGGGTTGGAGATCGTGTCACTGTCGTTCGAAGAGGCTGACCAGCTCAAGAACCCGACACGCCTGCGCGCTTTCGTGAAGAGGTACGGGCTGGAGTTCCCTGTGCTCCTGTGCGGCACGCCGGACGAAGCCAACGCAAAACTCGCGCAGCTCGTGAACTGGAACACGTGGCCGGCGACTCTTTTCCTGGATCGCAAAGGCCATGTGCGAGGGATTCACGCCGGTTTCCCGAGCTCCGGCAGCGGCGAGTTATTCCGAGCCGCGCAGGACGAGTTCAAAGCCGAAGCCGGCCGGCTCCTCGCGGAAAAGTAGAGCAGGCTTTAGCCTGCAACGGAGGCTTCAGCCTCCGTTTTACCTGAGCTGAAGCCCACGTTGCAAGCTGAAGCTTGCTCCGCCCCCGATCAATCCGGCATCCGCACTGCCCAATACCACCCCGAGGCGACCTCTGGCTCCTATGGCACACCAGGATGCCATAAGATCGTGGCATACCGGAAAACGATGAAAAACTTCCACGTCCCCCTGCCCGAGGAAACCTACGAACATTTGAAAGCGGCGGCAGCGCACTCGAAGGTTCCCGCGACGACGCTTGCGCGTGAGGCAATCGATTTTTGGCTGCGCCAGCGACTCCGCAAGGCCCGCCGGGACGCGATCGCCGCGTTTGCGGCGGAGGTGGCTGGCACATCTCTCGACCTCGACGACGATTTGGAGGCTGCCGCCGTCGAGCATCTAGTCAGGACAGGTAAGGCGTCGAAAGCGCACAGCGAATGCGTTGCGCGCGTTAAGAAAAGCGCACAGCGAATGCGTTGTGCGCGTTAAGAAAGTGAAGCGCGGGGAAGTCCATTGGGCGGATTTGATTCCGCGATCGGGCTCCGAGCAGGCGGCACACCGCCCCGTGGTCATCCTCTCAAATGACGGCTTCAACCAGACTCCCGGCTGGCGATCCGTCATTGTCATCCCAATATCGACTTCCGCATCTCAGGGCAGGCGCGGAGCCACTGTCGTCGAGATCCCAGCCGGCGCCGGTGGTCTGCCGAAGCCGAGCTTCGCCGTTTGCCATAAGGTGACTACGTTAGACCGCGCGAAACTCACGAAGAGAATCGGCGTGCTGCCGGATCAAGTGTTGGGCGAGGTGGAGCAGGGTGTGAAGGCCGCGTTGGACCGGGACTAGCCCAGGGCTAGCCAACCGGGCATGACCCTCACTCCCGCTCCAAAAACCCCGCCGTGAACACCGGACGGCCGGCGATGGCGGTGCGGAAGGCGTACGCGGTCAGAGCGAGCACGACCGCCAGAGCGAAGATGGTGCTGCCCGCGTACCAGGTCGAGAAGTCCGTGGTCAGGGGGAAAAAAATTAGAATATCAACCACCACCGGGGTGACGGCAAAAGACAGGATTCCGAACCGGGTCAGCAGAAAGATGGCCTGCCCCGCCAGGATCGCGTAGAAGCTCAAACCAATCAGGGGGTGAGCAGTTGCCAGTTCGGGTGCGGCGTACAGAAGAGTGAGTGCGGCCGCCGCCAACCATTGCCGACGCAGGAGCACGCGGAGCAGGAAGAGCAGCAAGAAAAAGCCCAGCGCGAACTCGGACCAGCGAATTGTCAGCGATAGGAGCACACCGATCATGCGCCGCGCGTCCAGCACCGAATTCAGTGTGTCACTAAAGATAGGGAGGGAGCCGTAATGTGCCAAAAGGAGGTGCTCAGCCAGGCTCAAAGATGCCATTGCAACCCCGTTCGCGATGCCGATGAGCAGGTGTCCTCCGACCAGCGGATCGCGAACACCGCCGCCGAGCAGACGGCTCCAGGAGACTATGCTCTGGGGCCAGTGCCGCCTCACGTAGGGTTCGAGCGCGACGTAGAGCGCCCCCAGGAGGCCTGCGATAAACACAGCCCACATGATCCCCAAAAGGAAAAGGACCAACTCCCCAACCGTGGAAACATGGTGGGCCGTACACAGCCATTCGAGCATCTCCACGCCAAACGCGAACGCTGCCAGCCGGCTCGCTCCTCGGATGTCTCCTCTCCCGGCGCGAAAGTTGCGCCAGGCGAGAAAGGCCGCCAGCGCTAACACCAGAATCACCAGGCTGATCGCCAGCCGGGCCCCCGCCGTGATAGGCTGACCGGCGAGCATTCTTTCGGGCCGGGACCACGCCCCAATCAATCGAAAAGCCACGGGCTTCCCCCGCCACGCAGCGGCCTCGATGCGTAAAGGAAGACCTGGCGCATCCGGATATGCTCCCGTCCACGCCACACGGGTATCGAAGCCGCCTGGCGGGACCCACTGCGGCTCGGCGGGTGTGAAGCGGCTCACGTCCAGACCAGCGGCATTGAACAGCGACGTCCAATCCGGCGGGCGGGACGAGTCCGGCTTCCCCTCCACCTGCGGCGGTACGGCGTCAAACCGGATGAGGCGGCCTTGCGGATCGAGATGGAGGTTGATCGACTCGGATTCGATGGGCGGCGGCTCAGTTAGGGAGACCACGCCGTCGGCGTTCACATCGGAAGCGATCAGGGGTTGCCGGCTCTGGCGATACCAGAAACGGATCAGGGGCGGCTGGCCCTTCGCCAATTGATCCCGATAGTCGGCCAGCTTCTCCTTAAGTTCCGCGTACTGCTGGTAATCCGTATCGAAGCTAAAGCCGTAAGCGCGATCTGCGGGAGATTCGGTATATCCGAAGCCTCGAATCAGATCGCGCGCTTTCTCTTCAAGCGCCGCGGGCGGTTTTTCGAAAGGAGTTTTTTCGAGCACGTTATTCTTTGCACCCAACACGACGGCCGAAACCAATCCAACCAGAATCACCGCCAGGCAGGCAACGGCGGCCTTCACCGAAATCCCCTCCGAGCTTCCCGCCGCCGCCACCATCTCGGGCGATGGAGTCTCGCCCGCGGCCAGCGCTTCCGCCAGGGGATCTCCCCCCGGAAAAGACGCAGCCAGCGCGATGGCGGAGGAGGGGCGGTTCTTCGGCTCCGGATCCAGACAACGGAGAATCGCGCGCTCCACGGCTGGGTTCATGTCCGGGACCAGCGTGGAAAGATTGGTGATGCGGTTCTCCTGCCGCAAGCGCAGGAACTCGGCGAGCGTGGCGGCCTGGAACGGCGCCTTGCCGCTGAACATCTCGTACAGCACCAAGCCAAGCGCGTAGAGATCGCTCTGGGTCGTGACCTCGCGCCCGGCCAACTGCTCCGGCGCCATGTAGGCGGGCGTGCCGTTGAGCACCTCGCTTCCCTCCAATCGCCCGGCCACAGCCGCCAGACCGAAGTCGGTAATCCGCACTTCGCCGCGCGAATCGATCATGATATTGCCGGGCTTCAGGTCGCGATGCAGAACGCCTTTGCTGTGCGCCGAAGCCAGCCCCGCGCACAGCTTGCGGGCGAATTCCAGGGCCTTATCCACGGGAAGACGGCCGATGCGGCGCAGCAGGCTCCCCAGGTCCTCGCCGTCGATGTACTCCATCGAAAGGTACGTTTGGCCGTCGGCTTCGCCAACGTCGTAAACGCGGCAGATGTTGGGATGGGCGATCTGTCGCGCCAGGCGAACCTCGTCATAGAAGCGGGCCAGCCGGTTCAGACTTCCCTTTGCCGATTCGGGCAGGAATTTCAGAGCCACGGTTTGGCCCAGAACCAGATCGTCCGCGCGATAAACCTCGCCCATGCCGCCGCGCCCCACCACGCTCACGATGCGAAAGCGCCGAGCGAAAACCTCGCCGGTGCGGAAGCGGTCGGCTTCGGAGGAGCGCGGCGAGACGGGAATAGGCGCAGGGACGGGCGCCGGGGCAGGCGGCTCGACGCGATCCAGTAGCTTGTCGCTTTCGCTCTCCGCCGCCAGCATGCGCTCGACTTCGGCGAGCAATGCGGTATCGCCGCGACATTCCTTCTCGACATAAGCCCGGCGCTGCTCGCGCGGGCGATCGAGCGCGGATTCAAAAACCTCGCGGATGCGGCGGAATCCCTCCGCTGTCAGCGTCTCTTCTTTGGGCTGGGTCTCTTCCTTAGGCTGACTCATGGACTTTTTCTGAAACGCGCACAACGCATTCGCTGTGCGCTTGCCTCCTCACTTTGGTTAGCGTAGGAGCAGCCGTGCGCGTATCATAACAGTATCGTGGAACCACCCGCACCAGGAAATGTTCCGCCTTCCCAACAAATCACGGCTTGGCTGACGAACTGGCGCGAAGGCGACCACCAGGCGCCCGAGCGGCTTTTCGGCGCGGTGTACCCGGAATTGCGCCGCATCGCCGCCCGCTTCCTTCACAATGAGCGCGATCATCACACACTGGAACCCACCGCCCTGGTGAACGAGCTGTCCCTACGCCTGCTGGGGCCGCAACCGCTAACCTTCCAGGACCGCGCCCACTTCTTCGCCGTCGCGGCCCAGACCATGCGGCGCATTCTGATCGACTACGCCCGCGCCCGCACCGCAGAAAAGCGCGGAGGGCCGCAAGAGCGCGTAAGCCTGACCGCGGTGGAAGGCTGGAACCCGGTGGAACGGAACGAGGACATCCTTGCCCTGGATGAGGCCCTGACGAAGCTCGAAAAAGCCGATTCGCGCGCCGCCCGCGTGGTGGAGCTGCGCTTCTTCGGCGGGCTGGAAGAAGCCGAGGTCGCCGAGGTGCTAGTGTAGTGTCCAATAAATAACTGGACTATTGGTTTTTGCCGCTTCTTGATTTCCGTGACCGTGGCGAGGTGCAGCCGGGCACTATCTTTTCCAGAGTCTGTTTGCAACGTGACAGCTTTTCAACGATGGATTCCAC
>DATDGT010000063.1:0-34951 GCA_036521975.1 Bryobacteraceae bacterium | reverse complement strand
CTAACTTTATAGTCTCCTTGCCCACTGATCTGAAGTAGCCGTATCTTCAACAAATCTCAAATTGCTGAATCCGAGCGGCGGAATGCGACATCGTCCGTTAGCCGGGATTGGGGCCGAGAACTTTGGGGTTCGGAGCATTCTTTCGTGCCCGGCCGCAGATGGCTATTCGTGTTGGTTTTATTTGTGCCGATCGCAGACCTTCTTGCGACCGTATCCTTGCGTTCGGAATTCTGGAGGCAATTTCTTCCGGGTCTTTACTGCGCCGGGATCGTGATCGCGGGCGTGGAGTCGGGATGGAAAGCCGGCCTAGCCGCTGGGGTCGTTTCAGGAATATTTCACGCTGCGGGCCCGCCACCCGGGCTCAAAGCGCAGCTTCTCGCTTTCCTGGTAGTCGGATGCGCGCTCATACGGCAGCGCCGGCTTAGCGCGGGCACACGCAATCCGCTTCAGGGCAGCGCGGTCGAGTCCGCGGGACAGGGGGTTCGCAGTGACGACTACCTCGAGCAAGTATCCTCGATGGCTTCGGAACTTCTCCGCGAGGTCCGGACGCCCTTCGCAACTATATAGAGGGCGCCGCTTTTGTTATCGGACAGAATTCAACCTCGGCTGATGAACGCGACGAATTTCTTGGAATGATCATGAACGAGAGCAAACGGATTGACCGCATTTTTTCGGAGCTGGACTCTTCCACCGGGGTCGCACCGCTGGCATGCCGGCCCACGGATGGTTCTTCCATGCTCGCCGAAGTCATCCGGCTCGCGGCGATGGAGCATCCGGATCCCCCAATCTCGCTGCGAATGGATGTCGCATGAGCGTCCCACAAGTATTGATCGTCGAAGATGATGTGCCTCTCCAGCGGGTGATTCAAGCGCAAATCGCGCAGATGGGCGCTCGGGTATCGGTCGCCAGCGATGTGCCGCAAGCCTTGGACATCCTAAGGCGGGATTTCCATGACCTCGTGATCACCGATCTCAACCTCCCGGGCCTGTCGGGTTTGGAGCTTCTCAAAACCGTGCGGGCGGAGTATCCTGACACAACCGTCATTCTGATGACCGCATTCGGTACGATCGCGACGGCCGTCGAAGCGATGAAGAATGGAGCTTATGACTATCTTACAAAGCCTCTGCATCCGTATGAGCTCCGGGCGTTGATTAATCGGGTACTCGAGCGTAGCCGGCTCATTGAGGAAGTGCGCACTTTGCGCAGCACCATCGATAGTAAATTTGGATTCGAAAGCATACTCGGGCACTCCAAGGCGCTGCTGCGTGTTCTAGAGACTGCGGCACATGTCGCGCCAACCGATGCGACCGTTCTGATCCTGGGCGAGACGGGAACAGGAAAGGAATTGCTTGCCAAGGCGATCCATTTCAACAGCGCACGGCGGGATCACGCATTCGTGGTGATCAACTGCGGCGCGATTCCTCGCGAGTTGCTGGAATCCGAATTGTTCGGGCACGTCCGGGGCGCATTTACGGGAGCCCTTTCGGACAAAAAGGGTAAAGTCGAAATGGCCGATGGCGGTACTGTTTTCTTGGATGAAATCGGGGAAATGCCTTTGGAACTGCAAGTACATCTTCTGCGGCTGGTTCAGGAACACGAGATCGAGAAGGTGGGTTCGGCACAACAGATCAAAGTGGATGTGCGTATCATCGCAGCGACGAATCGCGATCTCGAGGAGTTTATCAGGCAGGGCAGATTCCGCGAGGACCTGTACTATCGTCTCGCGGTCGTTCCGCTCACGTTGCCTCCCTTACGCGATCGAAAGGACGATATACCGGAACTCGCGCACCATTTCTTAGAGCACAGCAGGCAGCTCCACGGAAAGGAGCGCCTGAAGGTCCCGTCGACTTTGTTTTCCTACTTTCAGAATCATGACTGGCGGGGGAATGTGCGTGAACTGGAAAACACGATCGCCCGGATTGTCGTCCTATGCCGTGGCGATGAGGTTATGCTTTCGGACTTGCCGGCCTTTCTTCGAACCAGCCCGGGAGGGCTGGACCCCGAAAGGTTGAATCTCCCGGAAGAAGGGCTGAGTCTCGAGGCTTTGGAACGAAGTGTGATCCTCGCCGCGTTGAGCCGGTTCCATGGGAATCAATCAAACGCTGCACGTCACCTCTCGATCACGCGAAAAGTACTAATGAACCGTATTGCCAAATATCGCATTAAGAAATCGGAAATCGAATCTCAACCGGAGACGCCGAAAATCGCGGCCGGCCGGCGACCCTCTCCTAAAGCGCAAGCGTCCGCACAAGCAAGCGCGTTAGTTCGTGCAGGTGGAACGGCTTCCGAATGAAGGCAGTAGCGTTTATGGCGTCGATCGAGGTGGGCGCCATCTCCCGGTCGTAGGCGGAGGTCAGGATCAGCTTCATACCGGGCCGAAATCGGCGGGCTTCCGCAGCCACTTCGCTCACCGATGAACCCGATATCATCAGATCCATTAAAATCAAGTCGATATCCTGGCTTCGGTCGCGAACGCGATCAAGCGCCGCGAAGCCATCCGCCGCCTCCATGACCGTGAAGCCATTTTTTCGGAGTGACTTCGAAACCGCCAGCCTGAGCATGGGCTCATCTTCCACCACCAGGATGGTGGCGGCTGCTCCGGGTGTCCGTGCAACCGAAATGATCTGATCTTCCACGCGCATTTTGATTCACATCTACTGGTTACATGCTGCCGGAGTTCACCGGCGTTACCTACCTGGAGACGTAAGCGCTGCCTGCATCACTTCATCCAAAACTTCCTGCAAAGCACTGTGCCATTCAGTACATTGTGCAGGGGTGATGCTGCATAAGGAGGACGCGACTTATTTCTTCCTAAATCTTTCTCTCTAAAGAATCGCGACCCCAGAAATGCTGAGCCCGCATGCGAGCATCGCTTTCGCGAACCAGCCTCCTCATCTCGGACTCTGTATAGGGGCTGTTGTTGTCACCGCCATCGGACAGCACCAGCAAGGCCCCACCGGCCGCTGAGCGCACGCTTTAAGTGATTGAGCCCCAAGTACATCCCGTCGTAAGAGCAGTCCAGCCCTGTGTGAGACCGGCGCGTCGGCCACAAAAAATTCGGCCAAGGTCTCTGGTATCCCGTCCTCAAAGAGCTGGAAGTCCTTTTTTTCAGCCCCTCGACTTTCCGGCCGTTCGGTGACTGGAATCAGGACGCGGTTTTCGTCCACCCGGAGGAAAGCCCGTGGATTTTCATGCCGTTCTACACGGCGGGGCAAGGTGCAGGTGGGGACGTTTACCGGCTCCTGCGCAGCCCCCACAAACCAAATGCAAACGATCCCCGGGCCCCCGGCATACCGCAGGTTATTCTGGTTGAAATTGCGGGTTGGGCCGGTCGGATTGTTGACGTCGTGAGCCTCAAACCGGGTGACCAGATAGTCGAGCTGGAGGTCCGCCAAACAACGCGTGAAAGTACGGAACGACGGGCCCTCCCAGATGGATAGAACCTTTCGGACCAAACAGATAACTAAATGTTGTCGTATCGAACTCGTGATTGTTGATATGGCCGTTATAGTGGCCGCCCAGTTCAGCTTCCAGGGCGGTGAAATGGTTGAAATTCCACGCAAATGTTCCGATGCGGCCGTCAACCGTAAACGCTGGGACCGTTTGGGCGGAATTGTAACGCACGAATCAATAGCTAAAAAACAAGTCTGCGCGCGGCGCATCCTGGCCATGCACACACGGTCTTAACATCAGCCCCAGCGCAAGTGCCGTGGCCATTCACTACGTGGTTGGCGGCAGGCGACGCGCTCATCAGGATCGCGTGTCCCCCAAACGGGAAACACGCTCGCAAATAATGGCGGCGAAAGCAGCAACAATCGGCGTCTCTGACCTGCCGCAGATGAGGGCGCGAATGTTTCCGCGTCATTTTCTTTGGCACCCGGTCTTTGCTTCCCGTTTTCGTAGACCGTCCGCTCCCCCAAGTGCATCAGCCTAACTGCACGACCGCTGTTCAAGCGGCAAAAGGAGACTTGCGAATGAGGCTTTCACGAACGATCTTCCCGCTGGCCTTACTGGCGAGCAGTCTGCTCGCACAAGATGTGCGCTATAACTTCGCCTCCGACGTAAATTTTACGAAGTTCAAGACCTATAAGTGGGTGCAGATCAAAGGAGCCGATCAGCTCGATCAGCTCACGGATCAGCAACTAAAAAACGCTTTCGACACAGAATTGGCAAGAAAGGGCTTGATGAAGGTAACAACTGATTCGCCCGACCTCTTGATCGGGTATCAAGCCAGTGTTGGCACCGAAAAGCAGATGACAACCTACGACACGGGTTGGGGATACGGTCCTGGCTGGCGAGCAGGGTGGTACGGTTATGGCAGTGGAATAACCACCTCAACAACTTCGACAATTCAGATTGGCCAGGTGGATCTGGATATGTACGACCGGGCAGAGAAGAAACTGGTCTGGCGCGGGACGGTTTCCAGGACACTCGATCCCAAAGCCAGCCCGCAGAAGCGGCAAAGGAACATGGCGAAAGCCGCCGCGAAACTCCTGAAGAACTATCCCCCACCGATAAAGAAAGGATAACAACTCCGGAGGCGATGCTTGCCCGCACACTTAGCCGATGAATGGTTCCGCCTCGCCGTAGAGGCCGCCCCGTGTGCGATGGTCATGGTGAACCATCGTGGAGTCATTGTTCTCGTAAACGCTCAAACCGAGAAGCTGTGCGGCTACTCGAGCGAAGAACTGCTAGGAGAATTCGTCGAGATCCTGGTTCCGGATTTCCTCCGTAGGGCTCACGTAGCCTTGCAAAGAACCTTTGAACGCCGGCCACGAACCAGACCAATGAGGGCAGCCCCTCACCTGTACGCCTGCCGCAAAGACGGATCGCAGTTTCCCGTGGAAATCGGCTTAAATCCGATTCAAACCAAGGATGGGACTTGGGTTCTGAGCTCGATCGTGGATATCTCTGAGCGTAAATACGCTGAGACTCAGTTGCGTGAAAGCGAGCAACGGTTTCGGGTCGCCGTGGAGTCCGCAGCCAACGCTATGGTGATGGTAGATCACAAAGGAAAGATCGTTTTGGCGAATGCGCATGCGGAAGAGCTCTTCGGTTACTCGCGCAGCGAACTTGTCGGCGAGTTCGTCGAGACCCTCGTACCGGTTTCCCTACGAAAGATCCACTCTAATCTTCGCGACCGTCTCGTCAAGCAACCTCAAGCCCGCCGAATGGGCGTCGGCCGCGATCTCAAGGCGCGACGCAAGGACGGATCACAGTTTCCTGTCGAGATCGGATTAAACCCGATTCAGACCAAGGAAGGCACATGGGTTCTCGGCGCCATCGTCGATATCTCCGAGCGCAAGCGCGCCGAAGCTCAACTCCGCGAAAGCGAAGAACGTTTCCGAAATATGGCCGACAACTCCCCCGTGTTGATCTGGATGTCAGGGCCGGACAAACAGTGTACGTTTTTCAACAAGAAGTGGCTGGAGTTTACGGGACGCACGCTCGAAGAGGAACTGGGAAATGGGTGGGTTGATAAGGTCCATCCTGAAGATCGTCCTCGCTGTTTAAAGGTATATGAGCGCGCTTTCGACGATCGTCGAAGCTTTGAAATGGAATACAGGCTACGGCGCAAGGATGAAGAGTATCGATGGCTACTTGATGCCGGCGTTCCTCGTTTAGGGCCTAGCGGCGTCTTCGCCGGCTATGTCGGATCCTGCCTGGATATCACGGATTTTAAGCGCGCGCAGGAAGTCACCCTCGGACGCCAGAAACTGGAAAGCCTGGGATTGCTCGCCAGCGGCATGGCACATGATTTCAGCAATATGCAAAGCAGCATCATCGGACTGTCGGAGATTCTTTTGGAGAATACAGGGCTTGATTCCCTCGCAGCCGAGGAGATCCGCGAAATCAAAAAGATCGCACTGCACGGATCTGAGATCGTTCATCAGTTGATGATCTATGTTGGGGAGGATGATGCCTATCTTGAACCAGTAAATATAGCGCTCCTGATCGAAGAGATGGGGGAACTGTTAAGGCTTTCGATTTCAAAGCGCGTGCGAATGACGACCCATCTGGACAAGAGTCTTCCTTCCATTCAAGCCAACGCAAGTCACATGCGCCAACTCCTCATGAACCTGATTATCAATGCTTCTGAGGCCGTCGGCGAGAAAGAGGGCGCAATCGACGTCTCTGCATCCCTTATAAAGGTAACGGGACAACACCGGCTAGACATTAGTTCACGCCTGCCGGAAGGCGACTACATGCATCTAGCGGTGTCCGACACAGGCTGCGGCATACCGAAAGAAATACAACGAAAAATCTTCGATCCGTTTTATACCACCAAGGTGACTGGCCGCGGTTTGGGCCTTGCAGTGGTCCAGGGGATCGTGAGGCGGTACGGCGGGATTGTTGATCTCAAGAGCGCACCGAATAAAGATACGCGATTCGAGATTTGGCTGCCCTATGCGCGCCCAGTGGCGAAGAGTCGATCGACTACACGGAGCTTAGACAAAAGAGGCGCACCGCGTGTCACGTCGACTCTAAGTGCGCCAGCCACTTCCAACGGGTTTACGTAACGGGCACCGCGAACCCCTTCGGAAGTACGTAGACAGCCGCTTGGCCGTGTCTCGGAATATAGGAAAACCACTGCGGCAGACCCTTTATCCAGGAGCCTAAGATTGTGGCTGGTGACCGCGATCCCCGGTGAGGAGGTCCCCGCGGCGCTTTCCTGCTGCCCATAATAAAGCACGGTTCGGGGGGATGCCCATCGCCCTAGAGCAGGAACCGATAGAAAACACGTAGAAAAGTTTCGCGGGATGTGAATAAGCGCGATGCCAATCCCGCGCGTGACGGGACGGTAAATGACACGCGTATTTTTGTCGGGGGCGCAGGACTATTTCCCACCATGGGAATCGAGGCGCTAGCGAGTCGTATGAAACCAGAGTGAACCAGAATGAAGGTTCACGGAGAAAAGCGCGGAGTCTCTCCAAAGCGTCTTCATCAACGCTTCACTTACACCCCACGATCGGAAGGAGTTGGTAAAGCGGTGAAGGAAGGACTCACGGTTCGCAGTCAGCTATAGACCGGGGATGCCGAGCGAGAGATGGCCCCGCGCGCCTTATCCGGAACGTAATGGGGAATAACGGGTTGGCCCCGGCCCTTGCGGGGAGGCGCCATTGGTTGCCGGTACCACCCTGGTGTTGACCTCTCTCAACGCCATGATCGATATCACCACTACCCGGGCGATGGCTGCACTGACACGCCTGCCTCAGGGAAAGCCTGTTCCATCCGGGACGCGACTTCGATCGCATCGGCCCCGTTCGGGGCAGCTTGAAGCTATCATTCCAGCACAACATTCTGTATCTCTTTTAGATATAAGGAGTTATATGTTAACGACCAGATGGCCAAGCAGATGCTTTTTGTAAAGAAGGACTTACGTCCTTTTTCAAGAACATATATGAGGTTGTTTTCATATGAAAAATTACTCGGAGTTGGTTGCAGTCCTCACTGACGTACAGCTTCTCGAAGCCGCACGGCAGGGGGAGCAGGATGCATTTGGAGAGCTGGTGCGGCGGCATTATCCGCGCTGCATTAATGTTGCGACTTCTATTCTCCGGGATCCCGGAGAGGCCGAAGAAGAGGCGCAAAATGCCTGCTGGAAGGCGTTCGAGCATTTGGATCAGTTTCAAGGGGAAGCCGAGTTTTCAAGCTGGCTGTTACGAATTGTTAAGAATCAATGTCTGATGCTCATCCGGCGCAGGCGCGGCGTGCAGTTGGTTCGATTGGACGATCGAGCGCCGGAGGACGGGAGCATGTCCATACAGCTTCCTTCCGCGGAAGTAGATCCGGAGGGCGAGTTCGGCAGCGAGGAAGTGCGGCAGCTGCTGCACACGGAATTGAGACGAATACCGCCGCTGTTCCGGAACGTAATTCTGTTGCGGGACGTTCAGCAGCTCTCGATTACCGACGTAGCAGAGCAACTCGGGATTACCGTAGCGGCTGCGAAGTCGCGCCTGCTGCGGGCACGTGGCGAGCTGCGTCAGCGGATGATGCGACATTGTGGAAAGACTGGCGCATGGAGTCTGATGACCGCAAATGCCGCGCCACCAGACCGGGTTTTCCATCAGTATTCGGCGCGAGTGGCGTGAGCAGCCGATCACAAGTTCGCTCTTCTCTAGCAGCCCGTGTCAGCTCAACTTTCGAAGCCGAGACTAAGGTGCGCTAAAAGAGCGATGGAGACTGATCAGATTTTGCGGGCTCACGCGGACAAAACCGCCACGAGGACTATCCAACTCGGCGATCAGATAAAATGAAATAGACACTAGTAGCGGCAGGATCACGAAGGGGTCGATCTTGCGGCGCTTGAGTCTCAAAACGTAGCCTGATAGTAGATTGCAGCAAATGGCGATGGCTTCCATCAATGCCCAGGCTGCGAGCGGGATGCGGTTCCACCAGGCAGCCTGGGCGTAGCCCTGTGAGTTCAGCACATCATTCATGCCCGAAACGGCTAAGGCCGCCAACGGCGTAGGTTGTACGGCCGCCGGCGTCTGAACCGCGGACCAGAGGTCAGCCTGCAGCCGCTCCGTGAAAACGTTGATCTCATTCAACCTGTCGGCGCCACGCATCGTATAGAACTGAATCCGGAGGTTAACGTAACTTTTCAGCAATCCCCGCACCTTCGCCGCATCCGCAGGGGGAAGCAAACTCGCGCGAACATACTCCGTCCCGATGGCATTGGCCTCCGCCTCTTCATAGTTCTTGCGCTCATCGTAACGCTCGACCGCCATCGAAAAGCTGAATCCGATGATGAGACCAAGCAGGGTCAGGGCGGCGGCGAGAATCGTGCCGAGATCTTCGCGGATTACTTCTTTCAAATTCCCGTGCTTTGTCTGAAAGTAAGCTCCGGCCTCAGCCGAAAGCCACAGCGCGAGGAAAGAAAGCGCCAACAATATGAGCGGTTGGTCCAACATCGAGCCTATACTGTGGTTGTGTGAGGAGCGCGACGCTCTCTAATTCCGAGTGGAATTTCGTCTAGCTGTGTCAAAACCGGCAGCGCGTGGTTACGGTAGATCGTCAGGTGAGTCCTGCTGATCCTCAGGTGACTCCTGCCATGACTTGTCCGGATTGAATTTGGTCATCGCTTTCGACACAACAGCAGTATTGGGACCGAGATCTTTCTCGTAAACAACGCCATCCTGGTTCACGATAAAAGTTTTGATGCCAGAAACACCGTATTCGGCCGGCCATGCGACGAGCCCGAAGCCGCCGATCATAACGCCATGGACGAGATAGTCTCGAGCGCCTAGATACGCGTCGGGTCCTTGGCCCATCAAAATCTTGTAAAGGTATCCGTGGTACGGCCTGCCGCCGCCCGTTGGCGTGGCGTATCCCTCCGCCGTTGCCTTCGCGATCGCTGCCGCCACTGGGCTGTCGCCACCCGGCCAGTAGAGACCGTCTTTTTTGCCGGGAGTGCTCACCAGGTGGCGCGCGTATTGGCGCACGCCGTCGCCGGTTCGATCTACTTCCGCATAGCGTTTCTGAGCCTCGACGTATCCTTCGCACACCTGGATTGCGTCAAGCTCGTTGCCGCCGATGATGCGATTCCGTATCTCCGTCTTGCCCTCCGCAAGGTCCCAGTGCCAGCGCCCATTTTTGCGGATCAAAGGCACCGGGAAAGGCCATTCTTCCTTACCGACTTCGAGAAGAACGCGATCGTGATTCATCGCGTCCACGGTCAATTCCGTTTTCTCGGCCGCCCATTTGTTGAACCTCTCCAGGCGCAGTTTGTCCTGAACTGGATCGCCGGAGCGAAGAATCTCCTCCGAGCCTGGACCAAAAAAGACCTTGAGAGCATCCAGACCGCTCGCGGCTGCCTGGACCAGAGCGTCCCTTGCCTGCTCCGGCGTACCGAAGGTCTTCGGCCCCGCCGTTTGCGCGAACGCAGCAAGCGCGGCCATCATAGAAATCCCAAAGCATTTTTTATTCATGGCTTCAGTCCTCCGTTTACTCAGTTAGCGACGTCGGCCGCCGCCGCCGCGAGATCCTCCTCCTCCTCCTCCAAATCCTCCTCCGCTGCCGCGCGAACTAGAAAATCCCCGGTTACTCGAACTCTGAGTCCGGGCGCGCGATTCGCCTCCTCCGAATGCACTCCCCTGGCCTCCCTGACCGGAGATGCTGCGATTGCCAACGCGATCCCCGCCACCACCGCCAAGACCTCCGCCACCGCGGTTTCCACCAAGGTCGCGATTTCCTACTTGGGATCCACCGGCCAAACCTCCTCGGTCCCCACCCAAGCCCCCACCGCTCCCGCCCAGACCTCCCCGGTCTCCGCCTGGACCTCCGCGGTCCCCCAAGCTCTGCCTGGGTTGGCCCGACCGGTCAAAACGCTGCGACCCTCCACCCGGTTCTCGCGCCGAGCCCCCGAATCGCTGCGCCGTGTCCCGATTGTCGTAGGGTACTCCTTGCCGATGCTGTGGATTGTGCTGCCAATTTCCGTTCCCCCGGTTTCCAACGTTGTTGGCATAGCCGTAGCGGTTGTTGAAGTTATTGTTGATGTTGATGTTGTTAACGTGACCCCAACTGGTGCCCCAACCCCAGCCACCTCCTCCACAGCATCCGCCCCAAAATGCTCCCAAGGCCACACCCGCACCGAAGCTGATTGCTGCGCCGGCGACATACGCGCCGGGCGGGTAGTAGATAGGCGGATAGGGATAGGAAGGATAGGCAGGGGGGCCGTAGACGACGGCAGGATTGTATGAGGGCACATAGATGACTTCCGGGTTCGCAGGCTGAATTTCGATGACAGTCTTGCTGTCCACTGTTTTCACTTCGACTTCTTGTTCTTTGGTGGTTTCCAACTTGCCGCTTTCTTTTGCCTTTTCCCGCATCCTTTGGACCGCGTCCATCACTTCGTTCTGCTGGTCAAGAACTGCGTTTCCCAAATCCGTGGTCCATTTGATGTTGTCGTCCAGCAGTCTAAGGGCGCTGGGGAAAGCCACCAGGGCCTGCACACTCGGATCCCATGGTTGCTTCGCCGCCGCCTGGGTGAGATTCTCGCCTTGGAGGGTTGAGTTCGCCTTTAACCAACGGTCGGCTTGAACGATATCCAGCGGGTATGTGGATGCGGCTAATACCTGGCCGAGAAGGGGATCGGGGTATAACGCGATGGGCGCCACAAGACTATCCAATTCATCGGCCGTCTTCGACTTGGAGGCGTCGGGGGCGGCGTTCGGAGCATCTGGTGTTGGGGCCGGCCCCTGCCCCATCAAGCGGACGTCCCCAGGCGCAAGCAGAGCCGCGCTCACCACGGCCATTACACGAAGCAATTGACTCTGATGCCGGAACATAGTCGCTCCTTTTCGTGGGTCGCGTTTAGAGCCCGCCCTCAATTACTCAGCAGCCATCTCAAGTTATTGATTCGCGATCTCATTGTGCGGATCTTTTGTTTTTGCGCCAGGCCGAGCGCTTGATTGCTCTTCTCGCACGGATCTTGAGGTTCGTCCTCGAGCGATGGCGATCGCTAGTTTTCAGCGCGGGCACACGGCTGATGCGATCCGGGCGATCTCGTTGTTTGACGACGATGATTCGTATCCGCGTTCGGAAAGGCAGCGCAATAGTGGCGTACCCCACAATCGTGCATCTTGGCCGAAATACCCGCATCTGCGCAGCAGGTCGTTTCTTTTGAACATTGTGTATTCCGCTTCCTTTACGATCGAAGTTTCTCGGCTGAGACTAAATCACGCACACGAACGAACAGAGAGAACCTGAACTCACCCGTCCCACCATGAGCAGCGTTGATACTCTAAGCCGGATCGAATCCGCGCGGGAAAGGATGGTAGACACTGTCGAACGTGTAGTCGTAACAGCGCTTCGGGCGTTGATCCTGTTGTTCGTGACAGGGGCTACGGTGATTCTCTATGTTTTATTCGTCGCCGGGCTGCCCACGCAACTCGGCCAGATCTCGTCAGCGGGTCACTTGCTGGAAATCATGCAAACCGCGTTCGGCGGAGTTCTCGGAGTCGTGTTGGGTCTTGAATTGTCCGAAACATTGAAGACCTATTTTGCACACCACCAGGTTCGGCTGGAGGTCATTCTCGTAGTCGCGACCATTGCTGTAAGCCGGCATCTTATTCAGATGGACTTAGAACACACTTCGGCAAGCGTGCTGCTTGGTCTTGGAGTTTTGATCTTATGCCTCACGTTAGGTTACGTCCTGGTAAAGAAGGCAAATCTTTCGTTTCCCCGCATAAGTCGACAACCAGACGCCGGAATACTCTGAATCAGGCTCTTGGCTCTGGCTGCCCGCCCGATTGGATCAAATAAGTGATCGGCCCGAGGGTTCGATGTCCACTATATCCAGGGCAGACCGGAAGGTGATCGGGACAATCAGGGGCTCTAAGGAGGACGTGGATATCGTGGTGGAGCGAATTCGCTGCGGCACGTCAGCGTGAAACCATGTCCGCTCCGAATGCCGTCCGGATTCGAAGACGCTAAAAGAAGGTTCGTGCGCTCTTTAAATACCCAGGCGCGACACCTGTTCGCCGAACCGAGGATCTGAACGCAGGGGGTCGAATTCCGGATCATGCTTGAGGAATACCGCGAAGGGCACTCGCTCATTCAGACTTTTTTCAACGTAATCGATGGCTGCGTCAATGTTATTCAAGGCGATATGCACCTGGGCGAAGGCGCCGGGATCGACATAGCCGGCCTCGGCTGAACGAGAAAGGGCCTGGAGAATCTGGAGAGCCTTCTCACGCTGGTTCAGGTGCGCCAAACATGCTCCGAGGACCCCCAGGCAGAGCGGATCCGGCGGGTGGGTCTGGCACTGCTCCGCTTGTTTCAGGGCTGTCGCGAAATCGCCCTGACCCATATAGACATGTGCCAGCATATAATGCGTCTCCATTGGCTCGCGATCCAGGACCAAGGCAGCTTGGAGCCATTTCTCCGCGTTGGTAAGGCGGCGTTGGAGGTACAGCAGCCATCCGAGCATGCGATGAGCCCGCACGGAGAGGGGGTCCAAAGCAACGGCCCGCTCGAAACACTCGCGCGCCTCGTCCATTTCGCCACGTGCCATCAGACAACAACCGTAAATCTGATGCCCGAACGCAAAGGAGGGCTCAAGCTCAACGGCTCTGGCGGCCATCGACGTGCCTTCTTCCCATTTCCATTCGTAGAGAGCAGTACCGGCTGCCAAGGAGGAATACGCGTGCGGCAGAAGAGGATCCAGCCTCAGCGCCTCGAGGGCCGCTTGCTTTGCTTTGGGGCAGACATCGCGAGGACGTGAGTATCCCCATACCGCGAGATACCCATAGGCATCCGCGAGCCCAGCGTATGCCGAGGCGTAAGATGGATACAAGGAAATAGTGCGTTCGAAGATTTCGGCAGCGGTCCGGTAGCCCTCGGCGCTCATGCGGTTCCACGCGTATCGCCCTTGCAGGTACAGCAGGTAAGCATCCATGCTGGGTGCGCCTCGGATCAGTCTTCTTGAGACCGGGGGAGCCAAGGTCATCTGCAGCACTCTGGCGACGGACTGCGCAATGTCCGTCTCTACTGTGAAGACGTCGTCCATCGTGCGCTCGTAAGATTCCGCCCATCGAACTTCTCCAGAAAAGGCGTCGACCATCTCCGCGAAGATTTTCAGTCTGTCGCCAGATTTTTGGACGGTTCCATCAACCACCGTGCCGGCGCCGAGCCGAGCGCCGATCTCCCGGCTATCCCGCACAACTCCCTTCAGGGCAAATGCACTCGCGTGGCCAATCACGTTCAGACCGGGAACGCGGCTCAGGGCAAAGATGATATCGTCCGTGACCCCATCGCAGAAGTAGTCCTGTCCGGCGTCAGCGCTTTGATTTTGCAGCGGGAGAACCACAATCGTCTGCGGATTGAGATGACGCGGCTCAGGCGTGCTGTTTCGTCCCTGGAGGTCTCCGGTATCGGCCAAAGGATGCGCGAAAATCGGAACGTAGCTGCCGGCCCGGAAATTAATAACCACAGGATCCCTCCGGCCGTCGCTTTCGTAGTATTCCCGGAGTCTCCGGCGCAAGCGCTGTGATTCCACGCGAACGATGGAGTCTGTGCGAGGGTCGTAATCCGTACCTCGATCGAAAACCACGCGGCCGACTACTGATTCCTTAAGCCGGTCCGTAGTTCCGTCCAAGGCGCATTCGACTGCAAATTTCAGAAACCGCTGAAGTCGTTCCGAGTTTTTGAAGACCCGGCTTTGCAGGATGCGCTCGAGTTGAGCACGAATTTCATCCGCGCTAATATCAACGGTCCGCTTAGATTCTTCGTCTAGATCTGAGGGCATAATTTCATTCATTTCTGCAACCTAAGCGCGATCGGGTGCTCCGCCAACATGAATAGCTCCTAGCCGCTAGCTAGCGGCTAACTGACTTGCGGCGCGTACTTGGTACCAGTACCATTGAAGAGTTAGCCATGCCAACGGCTCTGCCGTTTACGCGCTCGCGCCTATTCCTCCGAGGGGCACGATCGCAGCTCGTGGGCGCGCGCCGAAATGTGCGCGCCCTGAGCGGCATCGGTCTTCAGGCAAGCCACATTTTACGTAACTTTTTAGATTTACCATAAGACGGCGTCCGTATACGCCGTTTGTTTACTCGTCCTCCGCATAAGGGAAGTTGGTTGCTTCAATATGTTCGATATCTTCGTTCGATCGCTCGTTCGCCGCATCCAAGAACTGCCGGAGCCTGCGATGTATATTCTTGTCGCGATCCGTTGAGATATACGACTCGGTGTCCTCAAACACAACGGCAGATGCGTCCGGCTAGAAGATGGTTCAGATTCTTTCGCAGCCGGAGTGCGAGAGCCTGCTTCGGGCGGGGAGAGGGCCTACCGAACCGTGTTTCCCATCCCTCATTCGCACCTGGCGGAAACCGTTACGCGACGGCGGGCGACATTACAACGCGTTAATGATTCGTATCCCTCGCTTCATCCGCCGATCGCGTCGTCTGCGGGTATCAACCTAACGCGCACAACGCATTCGCTGTGCGCTTAATGTTCCCGACTCTGTTGCAGGAGCGTATTTACTTGCTGCATCGCTCGAATCGCATCCAACTCGGCTGCGACACGGTGGTTCACGTGGTCCCTGGTGAAGCCGTACAGCTCTTCCGCCAGTTTTGTCTGGCTGGTGAATGAATCCCGAGACGCTTTGTTGGTCATTGCCTAAATAAGTCGCGATGACGTTCAAGGCCACCAACTCGCGCGCATTTTCCACTTGCAGACGGGAATATTCCTTTTGTGCCCGAGAACTCTGCCAGGCGCGCCTGTCGGCGAGATTAAACAATTCCTGGCTGAGAAAGACACGTGCGTCCATCGACCCGAAAGGTCCGATTAATCCTTTCGCGATCGGAAGGTCAACCCCAATTCCGATCAGATTTACGGTCTCATACGCCTGACGTATGAGCACGCCCACCTGGGGCAGAAGCGGGGACCGGGACTGCGTATATCGACCCGACGCTTGATCCAACTGCGCCAATGCAGTCTGGATATTTGTGCTGTTCGCAAGCGCTAGATCCAATGTTTGAGTGAGCGTAAGGTTGGGGGCATCGCCGGTGGATCCGCTGCATCCACACACATTGATATCAAGAGAAGGATCGGGAAAAACCGGATCATCGCCTTAGAGGGATTCTGGCGAAGGCAAGTGTGCTCTATTTTTTGCATGAAGCGCACAGCGAGTGCGTTGTGCGCGTTAAGCCAAGCAAAACTACGTGGCGACGAAGCTGACGCTTGCGAACATTCTTCAGGCCCGCATCACCTCGGAATTCGACGTCGCGGATAAGGCGGCGTATGGCGCGCTAGACGCCCCGGAACGCCAAGCGACGATTAAAACCGCCCTAATGCAGCGGGCCGATTATCGCGCGGCGGAGGCGAACGTCAAAGCCGCCGAGTTGCAACCGACGCGGATTGTTGCGCCGGTGTCGCCGCTGCGCATGTCAAACAAAAATTAGAATCCCGCTTCTTTGAATCGAATCTCTCCCGTGTCTGAACTTTAGCCAATCCCGCGATGCCGACAGACCGCCCCGCTCATCGACACCTAAACGCTGGCTCTTCCCTTATACTCTCGGGCGCGCTGCTGACGCTGGCCAGTTGCGCGGTCGGTCCGCATTACGCAAAGCCCGTAGTGAAGGTCAACGACCGTTGGAGCGTGACGGGCAGTCCGCAGATCTCAACGCAACCGGCGGCGGATAGCGCATGGTGGAAAGCCTTCAACGATCCAGCGCTCGATCGATTGATTCAGCTCGCGTACAGCCAGAACCTCCCGCTGCAGGTCGCGGGACTACGGATCATGGAAGCCCGCGCCGAGCTCGGCATTGCCAGGGGTAATCAGTACCCCCAGCAACAGCAGTTCTCCGCAGACGTAGACGGCGTCGGTCTCAGCCGGAACACCGCCGACAAACCCCCGAATTTCGTTCGCGATTATGCGGACGAGCTGGTCGGCTTCGACGTATCGTGGGAAGCCGACTTCTGGGGCAAGTACGGTAAAGCCGTTAAGGCGCAACAGGCCGCATATATGGGCTCCGTGGACGACTACCAGAACGCGCTCGTCTCGTTGAGCGCCGAAGTCGCACGGACCTATGTGGTCATTCGCACCTCTGAAGAGCTGATCGAGCAGGGCCGTGAGAACGTGAAGATCCAGGAAGAATCGTTGCGCATCGCGGAGGCACGCTTTCGTTTTGGAGCTACGTCCGAACTGGATGTCGCCCAGGCGCGGACGCTGCTCGAGAGCACTCGGGCGTCGATTCCTCAGTTCGAGATCAGCCTGATTCAGTCGCAAGACGCGCTCTCCACCTTGCTCGGTCAGCCCACGGGCTTGCTCGAGAACTTGTTGCAAGGACCGCAGGTGATCCCGGCGGCGCCTGCGCAAGTGGCGGTGGGGATTCCTGCGGTAGTACTGTCGCGCCGTCCGGATATCCGGAATGCCGAGCTCGTCGCGATGGCACAATGTGAACGCATCGGCGTCGCTAAGGCGGATCTCTATCCGCACTTCGGTCTTTCAGGTACGCTCGGCCTCCACGCGACCCAAAACCCTGGGCAGTCCTACAACCTCTTTAGCCCCGCCAGCCTGATCTTTTTGGCGGGTCCGCAGCTCTATTGGGATTTCCTAAGCTATGGCCGCATCAAGAATCAAGTGCGCGTCGAGGATGCGCGATTTCAGCAGGCCATTATCACGTATCAGGACAGCGTGCTAAAGGCGTCGCAAGAAGTGGAGGATGGCATGGTAGGGTACCTCAAAACGCTCGAAGCGACTTCTGCCGAGCAAGATGCGGTGACCGCCGCACGCCGGTCCGTGGAACTGTCCTCCATCCAGTATCGAGAGGGCGCCGTCGATTATCAGCGCGTGGTCGACTCCGAGCGAGCGCTATTGCAGCAGGAGAACAACCTCATCAATCTGCGCTCGGGCGTCGCAACGAACGTCATTAGTTTGTACAAGGCCCTCGGCGGCGGTTGGGAGATGAGCGTCGGTCAGCCTGTTGTCAACGACGCCACCAGGACCGAGATGGAGAAGCGTACTGATTGGGGCCATTTGCTCTCAACGCAGCCGACGGCCCCCTCCACGACGGCCCCCTCCACAAAGTTACCAGCACCACCCCAAGCGCCACCAGACAAGAGGTGAGAATACCATGGCCAAAAAGTCTTCCAAGAAGTGGATCTTCATCCCGATCATCCTCGTGATCGGCGGGTTCTTGGGCTACAAATATTGGAAGTCAAAGCAGTCGGCCCTGCCCGCGGGAATCGCGTCCGGCAACGGCCGCATCGAAGCCAAGCTCGTTGACGCCTCGGCTAAGGAGCCGCTCAGGGTCAAGGAAGTCCTGGTGGACGAGGGTGACCTCGTCCGACCGGGTGAGGTGCTGGTGCGACTCGATACGGTGACGATCGAAGCGGAACTGGCAAAGGACCAGGCCGACGTCGCGGCCGCCAGGGAGGAGTTGGCCTCGGCCAAAGCCGGCATCGCCTCGGCCAAAGCCGGCGTCGCCGCGGCCAACTCGGACATCGCTGCGGCCAACTCGGACATCTCTGCGGCCAACTCGGACATCTCTGCGGCCAAGTCGGACGTCGTTGGCGCCGACGCGGGGGTGGCAGCGGCCAACGCCGCGGTTGCGCAGCAGCAGAGCGAGATCCAGCTCGCGCAGATCGAGGCCGACCGCCAGCGCAGGATGCTCGCGGAGAATGCGACTTCAAAGGCCCTGTTCGACGTCCGCCAGACCGCCGTAGAGACCACGAAGGCGACGCTTCAGTCTGCACAAGCACAGGCGGATGCCGCGCAAGCAAAGGCGGGCACCGCGCAAGCACAGGTGGGCACCGCGCAAGCAAAGGCGGGCACCGCGCAAGCAAAGATGGGCACTGCGCAAGCAGGGTTGGGCACCGCGCAAGCACAGGTGGTCGCCGCGCAAGCACGGGCGGACGCCGCGCAGCAGCAGATCGAAGCCGCCCTGGCCGAAGTAGAAAAGACTAAGAGCCGCATCAACGATGCAACCCTGGTCTCGCCCGTAACCGGCCGGGTTCTCTATCGCCTGGTCCAACCCGGCGAGGTCCTCGGCCCCGGCGGCAAGGCATTGACGATGGTGGACCTGAGCGACGTGTATATGGAGATCTTCCTCCCATCCGACCAGGCTGCTGCCTTGAAAATCGGGGCTCCTGCGCGCATCACCGTCGACTATGAACCGGGCGCGGCCGCTGCCGCGTACGTCAGCTTCGTGTCACCGGAAGCGCAGTTCACACCAAAGCAGGTCGAGACGAAGAGCGAGCGCGAGAAACTGATGTTCCGCGTCAAGATTCAGATACCCTCCGAGCTTGTCACACACTATATCGAGAACATCAAGACGGGCGTGCGCGGGATCGGCTATGTGAAGGTAAACCCTGACGCCACGTGGCCGCAGTGGTTGGAAAAGGGCCTCATAAACCCGAAGTTGGAAAAGGGCTTCCTAAACCCGCCCACGACCCCGTCCGCGCTGGGGTCATCCCCCTCTTCGCGGACCTAGGAATAAAGGTGCTCCATGGCAACAGAGGTTGCGCACCCGCCCTCGGGTAACAAGCCGGTCGCCTCGATTCGAGACGTCACGCACCGCTACGGCAAAGTGCTCGCGCTCGATCGAATCTCCCTCGACATTCCCACGGGAATCATGGTCGGCGTCGTCGGTCCGGACGGCGCCGGCAAGTCGACGCTTTTGGCGCTGATGGCTGGATCGAAGAAGCTGCAGGAGGGACAAGTCGACACGCTCGACGGCGACATGAGGAAGGTGCGGCACCGGCGCGCCGTCTGCCTCAGGATCGCGTACATGCCGCAGGGTCTCGGCAAGAACCTGTACCTGGAGCTGAGCGTCCGCGACAATGTGGATTTCATGGCGCAGCTCTTCGGCCTCTTGCCGAGCGAGCGCCCTGGCCGTGTCAAGGAACTGCTCGATGCCACGGGACTCGGGCCGTTCCCCGATCGCCCGGCGGGTAAGCTCTCGGGAGGCATGAAACAAAAGGTTGGGCTCTGCGGAGCCCTGGTCCACGAGCCGGATCTCCTCATCCTCGATGAGCCGACCACGGGCGTCGATCCCCTGTCACGCCGCCAGTTCTGGACGCTCATCGACAACATTCGCAAGGATCGCCCGGGCATGAGCGTCGTCGTCTCGACGGCCTACATGGACGAGGCGCAGCAATGGGATTGGATCGTCGCGATGGACGCGGGAAAAGTCCTTGCGACAGGGACGCCGGCCGAGCTCATGGAGCGCACCGGCTCCAAGGATCTGGAGCGCTGCTTCGTCAATCTGCTCCCGGAAGAAAAGCGCACAGGTCATGTGGAGCTCGTAATTCCGCCGCGCCCCGCGGCCGGCCAACCGGAAATCGCCATCGAGGCGCACGGCCTGACCCAGCGCTTCGGCAGTTTCACCGCCGTCGATCACGTGAGTCTGAAGATCGAGCGTGGCGAGATCTTCGGCTTTCTCGGCTCCAACGGCTGCGGCAAGTCGACGACCATGAAGATGCTGACGGGACTCCTTCCTCCCACCGAAGGCACGGCGACGATCTTTGGCAAGTCGGTGGACGCCGGCAGCATCGAGGTGCGCCGAAATCTCGGGTACATGACGCAGTCGTTTTCGCTTTATGGCGAGCTTACGGTGCGCGAGAACCTCGTGCTGGACGCGCGTCTCTTTCACATCCCGCCCGGCCAGGCCAGTGCGCGCATCGACGAGCTGGTCGAACGATTCGGCCTGGGTCCATATCTCGATGCGCTCTCCGACTCGCTGCCTATGGGCATGCGGCAACGGCTCTCGCTGGCGGTCGCGGTGCTCCACAACCCCAGTTTGCTGATCCTCGACGAACCTACCTCGGGAGTGGATCCGGTGGCCCGCGACAGTTTCTGGGAGCTGCTGGTCGACCTCTCTCGCAAGCAGGGCGTGACGATTTTCATCACGACGCATTTCATGAACGAAGGGATGCGCTGCGATCGCATTTCGCTCATGAATGCCGGCAAGGTGCTCGCCTGCGATGCTCCGCAGAAGTTGATCGATGAGCGAGGCGCCAAAAACCTCGAGGAGGCGTTCATCGGCTATATGGAAGACTCGATCGCGCAGGAGCCGAAGGTTCCAGCCCAGGCGAAGGAAGCGAGCGTTGCACCAGTGGCCACAGCGTCCACCGCTGCTCCGGCACACCAGAAGGCGGCTCTTCCTCTGCCGCTGCGCCGGATGTTCGCCTATACGCGTAACGAGGCCATTCAGATCATGCGCGATCCCGTTCGGCTGACATTCGCCTTCCTGGGTTCGGCCCTCCTGATGCTCGTCTGCGGCTTCGGCATTACGACCGACGTCGAACACATTAAATTCACAGCCTTGGATCTGGACCAGTCGCAGGATAGCCGGACGTATATCGAGCAGTTCAGATCGATACCACGGTGGTTCAAGTGGGAACCGCCGACCTTCTCCGACCATGATGCTCTCAAGCGCCTGCAGGCGGACGAAGTCGCGACCGTGGTAGAGATCCCGCCGAACTTCAGCCGCGACTTGCGCCGCGGCGACACCCCCGACGTCCTCGTCCAGATCGACGGCGCGAACCCCTTCCGCGCCGAGACGATCAAGGGATACGTGGAAGGGGTTCAGAGCACGCTCCTCGCCGACCCCGGCAATCGGCTCTCTGCACAGCCGGGCAAGTACAGCGTGAACTTCCAGGACCGCTATATTTACAATCCCACGTTCGAGAGCATCTACTCGATCGTGCCCAGCGTGCCGGCGATACTCCTCATCCTGATTCCAGCGGTCCTGATGACGGTCAGTATCGTGCGCGAGAAGGAGTTAGGCTCGATCATCAACTTCTACGTCACGCCCACAGGACGGCTCGAATATCTGCTTGGCAAGCAGCTTCCGTATCTCGTGATCGGCATGATCAACTTCTTCATCCTCGTGACGCTCGCCCTGATCGTGTTCGGTGTCCCGATCAAGGGCAGCTTCTTGTTTCTGACGCTGTGCACCCTGGTGTACATCATCGTCACAACAGGAATCGGAATGGCGACTTCCACATTCACAAGCACCCAGGTCGCGGCCGTGTTCGTCACGGCGATTCTCACGATTCAGCCATCGGTCCAGTTCTCGGGAATGCTGCAGCCGGTAGCGACACTGGAGGGCAGCGCGCGCGTGGTGGGCAAGATCTGGCCCACGGCGTACTACATGCACTCGAGCCTGGGCGCCTACACGAAGGGGCTCGGACTCGATCTCATGCTGAATGACATCCTCTATCTCCTCTGCTGTATTCCTGTCCTCCTGCTCGTAAGCACGATCTGTTTGAAGAAGCAGGAGAAGTAGCGATGGACTCCCTGAGCAACATCTTCTGGCTCGCGCTCAAGGAGTTCCGCAGCGTCCTAAGCGACAAGGTACTGGTGATTTTCGTGCTCTACGCCTTCACCTGGACGATCTACCAGCAGGCGACCGGAACGTCGAACGAGGTCCGGAACGCCTCGATCGCCTTCGCGGACGAGGACGAATCCGCGCTGTCAAAGGAGCTGATCAACGCGTTCTATCCACCTCGCTTCCAGTATGCGGTGAGGATTCCGACCGACGAAATCGAGCGAGTCATGGATGAAGGACGGTTCATGTTCGTCGTCGTGATTCCGCCCCAGTTTGAGCTGAATTTGCTCGCCGGACGTCAGCCAGACATCCAGGTGAACGTCGATGCGACCGCCATGCAGCAGGGGGGCATCGGCGCCGGCTACATCCACAGCATCATCACCCAGCGCCTCACCACCTATCTCAGGCGCATGAATGTCGACACGAGCGGCCCCCTGAACCTCGTCGAGCGCAAGATGTTCAACCCGAACGGCGTCTCGGCATGGTTCTCCAGCATCATGGCCATCATCAACCAGTTGTCGCTGCTCACGATCGTGCTCACGGGAGCCGCTGTGATCCGCGAGCGCGAGCACGGCACAATCGAGCATCTTTTGGTGATGCCGCTCACCGCCTTCCAAATCGCGATGGCGAAGGTCCTGGCGAACGGTCTCGTGATTCTCATCGCCACGATGCTGTCCCTGTTCCTGGTTGTCCGAATGATCCTCAATGTGCCGTTCGCGGGATCGCTGGTCCTGTGGTTCGCCGGCATTCTGTTGTATCTGTTCTTTGCGACGGCGCTCGGCCTCTTCCTCGGGACCATCTCGCGATCGATGGCGCAGTTCGCACTCCTGATCGTCCTGGTGGTTTTGGTCCTGCAGCTCCTGTCGGGCGGATCGACCCCCGTCGAGAGCCAGCCAAGCTGGCTGCAGGCGATCACGTATTTCCTGCCGTCACGGCATTTCGTCAGCTTCTCACAGGTGATCATCTACCGCGGCGGCGGACTGAACGCCGTGTGGCGCAACTTCGGGATGGTCGCGGTGATCGGGCTGGCGTTCTTCTCATACAGCGTTACGCTCTTCCGTAAGTCGATCGCGGCGGCGAAATAGTCTCATGGATACGACACACATGCGCAACCGCTCGTCTGCTGTCCATTGTCATCCTTCCAAAGAAGTGGTTAAGAAAGTCCGCAGGTTTGCCGAGCCATTCCGAATCACGAACGGAAAGAAGTTCCACCTGAAGGATGTCGATCCGGGCGACACGCTGGCCGCCGTAGCGCAGCCTCGCTGCCGGCACTATAAGGGCGAAGGACTTCAGGGCTGCGAACCCCCTTACGCAATTCTTCGAGCTCCCGCTTCGCCGTTCGTCGGTGATCTTCAGCTTGCTGCCCAGTTCCGTAATTCGCCCGTGAAACCAGCGGTCCCGCTTCTCGCCCTGCTCCTGAGATTTCCCCGAGCTTTCCCTTCGGGTTCCGAGTCCGATACACTTTCCCCCGAATCCGTTTTACCGGTGGGGCCGGATGCCGAGTTAGCGCCATCGGCGGCGAGCGCACAGCCTGATCGTGGCGTTGTGCGCGATCAGACAAGCGCACAGCCTGATCGTGGCGTTGTGCGCGATCAGACAAGCGCACAGCCTGATCGTGGCGTTGTGCGCGATCAGACAATGAGTCAGCCAATTTCCGGCGGGCTAGCCGCACAGCGAATGCGTTGTGCGGTTCAAAAACGACGCCGTGGTTGGTGCGATTACCGCTTCCCATCTGCAAGCACCTTACTTCGAATCCGACCCCGTGTCAAGACGTTTTTGTGGCCGGCCAGAAAGCGCACAGCGAACGTTGTGCGCATAAAATTTCGCGCCGCGATCCCCGCGGGGCGGCGTGGTCAGTCCCAGGGCGGCGTGGTCAGTAAAGATAGCCTTCTTGCGGCACGTCGGCCAACCCAACGCGGCCGAGGTCGCCGCCTTCCGTTCATTCCTTCCCGCGCGGCCCCCGCATCACCGTAACCCCCGAAAATCAAAGGGGAACACACCGTGGCCGGTCGAAAATCGGTCGAACTTTGACATTTATCCGCGCGTAACTCAACGCTGGCGATGAGCCCCTAACTACTTGATACAGCGAAGGATCAGAGTGTTTTCCCGGTGTAGGGAATAGGGAGTTTTGTCGTATTCCCTTCTTTTTATAGCAACACGACAAAACTCCACGAATTGTAGAAACTCCAGACCCCCGCCCTCGCGCAAACCCGCCAGTCGGGGTATTGAGGCCAGATTTCACAATCGACACCATTGCGCCAGTAATCTTTTCGATGAATGCATAGACCTCGTGCTCGCTCCTGCCAGGAATCGACGTTCTCGTTCGGCAGAATGACTTGTGCAATGAAAGATTATTTGCTCGGCGTGCTGCCGCAATTCCTTCATCGTGGAGGAGGGATACTTGGGCGGATTTTTTCGCAGGAGGCGTGGACGCTTTCGATTCGATGAAGCCGCCGCCCACCGAGTAATACTCCTGCTCGAGGAGCACGCCGTTTCCGGCCACGAGTTTCACAGTCATGGATTAAGGCGCAGCGCTGCCGTCGCTAAAAAAGGATCTCCGGTTCAGACCGCGCATCTGTTTTTTGAGCGTGGGCAATGACAACCAGTACCCATGCCGTTTGGGTCGCGTGGCTACTCACATCGGTCTATTATTTCTACCAATACGCGCTCCGTGCTGCGCCGGCGGTGATGATGCCACGACTCTCCCATGCCCTGAATCTCAATCCAGTTGGCATCGCATCTTTAGCCGTCGTCTTTTACTACGGCTATTCACCATTCAGTCTTGCGGTATATGGTTACGATCGTCCGTGGCGTCACTCTGAAGAATGCACCCTGGAGTGCACTGTGGCCGAATTTGGTTGTCCTGGCGGTTTTCGCCGTGATTTGTTCTCAATCAGCGCATGGCGCTTCCGCAAACAGTGACGGGATAAAGCTCGATGAAGACTCTGAAGATTTCGGCCGATGGCGTCAAGCCCAAGATGGGCAACAAACAATACCTGAAGGAACTGCGCAAGCTTCAAGTCGGGCTTTGCCAACTCCAGGAGTGGGTGAAATACAAAGGCCTCCGTATCATCCTTGTGATGGAGGGCCGCGACGGCGCTGGAAAGGGCGGAATCATCAAGGCCATCACAGAGCGCGTTAGCCCACGTGTATTTCGCACGGTGGCTCTTCCCGCGCCATCGGACCGTGAAAAGACCCAAATGTACATGCAGCGCTATATGGCGCACTTCCCCGCGGCCGGCGAGATCGTCATCTTCGATCGCAGTTGGTATAACCGAGCCGGCGTGGAGTATGTCATGGGCTTTTGCACTAAGGAACAGCATCGCCAATTTCTCGCGGTGTGTCCGGTCATGGAAGGATATATACAATCGGCCGAGATCACGCTGGTCAAGTACTGGCTGGAGGTGACCAACGAAGAGCAAGAACGCCGTTTCCAGGCGCGTATCGACGATCCCTTGCGTCAGTGGAAGCTAAGCGCTATGGACCTGCCCTCCCGCACCCGCTGGTACGACTATTCCCGCGCTAGAGACATGATGTTAGAGGCGACCGACACCGATGGGATGCCATGGTACATCGTGCGATCAGACGACAAGAAACGGGCACGTCTCAACTGCATCTCGCATTTCTTGAGCCTGATTCCGCATGATCAAGCACCGAGGGAAAAAGTGAAGATGCCGAAACGCTCTACCAAGGATGCTTACGATGACGCGGAGACGCTGGAAAGAAGACGGTTTATCCCGGACAAATACTGAAGGCCGAATACGGTTAGATTCGCGCCATGGAGCGACTCGGCAAAATATTACTCACGGTCTTCTTTGTGAGTCTAATAGGTCTCTGTGGCTGCAAAGACCTAATACCACGCGACACGTCCAGCCTGCTTATTCCCAGACTCCAACGCCCCGGGATTTTCGGATTCGTAGCGGGTTTTGGAACGACGTTTGCTGCGGTACCCGATTTAGTGGCGATCCTGAAGCGCCGCTCGAGTACTGGCATGGAACCCGCGGATAGCGTCCATCACCGGCGCTTTTCAGGTGCTCTGGATATATTACGGCCTGCTGATTGCTTCCCGGCCCGTGATCGCCTGGAATGTGGTCGCCGCATTGATTAAGTTTCTAAGCGTCGTCGCATACCGCCATTTCGTCCGCAAAGAAGTAAGGACAACCGAAAATCCCCCACAGTGAGTCGCAGGAAGGCGCCGACTGAGGCGGCAGGGCGTCGCTTGAGGAACATCGCCCTGATAAGAAATAACATCCCTCAGTTTACTAGCATAATCTCTGCTCTGAACGCTGTTGAAACGTTATGATCCAAAATCGGTCAGTTCGACTGTGCTGGCGCGGAATTATTCTGGTTATCCTCGTCTCCTCAATTTCTCTAGCCCAGACCGTAAAGATACAGGGTTTGATTACAGCACGAAGCGGCCCCACGGTCATCGTTAAAACTTCGGAGTCGCCGAGGCTTATCGTACTGCTGACTGACGATACTCAAGTCCGGCAAACCCAGGGAGTCCTCAAGGCCCGCCGGAAGGAGATGTCCATGGCCGCGCTGATTCCTGGGCTGGCGGTTCGGATCGAAGGAACCTACGACGCGATCAATCAGATCGTTGCAAAGGAGGTCAAGTTCAGCGGCGACGATCTGAAACGCGCGGAGTCCGTCGAGGCAGGTCTGCATGAAACCCGCGAGGACGTTCGAGCGCACAAAGAGGCGATCGCGAAACATCAGGAAGAACTGGAGAAGCAGAACGCGGAGTTAAAGGCGCAAGCCGAAGCTCTGAAGCAGCAGCAGGAGAAGATCGCCGGAAACAAGGCAGCCATAGACGCCGCGATCGCGCGCTTCGGCCAACTGGACGACTACTATATCTTCGACGAAGTAACAGTTTACTTCGAGAATGGCAAGGTCAATGTTGAGCCCCAATACAAGCCGCAACTGCTACAACTGGCGCAGAAGGCTAAAGAAATCCAAGGTTACATGATTGAGATTCGAGGCTTCGCGTCAGCCGTCGGTAGCGCAGCCGTGAATCAGAAACTTAGCGAAGACCGTGCCAACAGCGTCACTCAGTTTCTGATCCAGCAAGGCCGGATTCCCCTCACAAACATGCTGGCCCCGGGCGCGATGGGGGAGACCGAGCAAGTCGGACACAACAGGACTTCAGAAGGGCAGGCGGCGAATCGGCGCGTGGTGGTCAGGATTCTACAAAACAAAGGGGTCGCCGGGTTGGGCGGGTAGGACTCATGGATGACGACCTTCCCATCGTTTACGTGGCAAGACACGGGGAAACTGGGTGGACCCTGACCGGTCAACATACCGGCATAACTGACCTGCCTCTTACGGAGCACGGCGAATGTAATGCGCGCCGGCTCGCCGACCGCTTCAAGGGACTGAGTGTCTCCAAGGTTTTCACGAGTCCTTTGCAGCGGGCGGTTCGGACGTGTGAGCTCGCGGGCTTCGGCCCAGTTGCGGAAATCGATTTTGACTTGGTCGAGTGGAATTACGGCGAGTACGAGGGGCTCCGGGGATCGGAGATCCGAGCGAAGCGTTTTGACTGGCAGTTGTTCCGCGATGGTTGCCCGGGTGGGGAATCGCCGCAACAGGTGTGCGCTCGCGCGGACCGCGTGGTAAGCCGCGTTCGGGCAGTGTGCGGAAACGTGCTTCTGTTTACTAGCGGACACTTCATCCGCGTATTGGCCGCCCGCTGGATCGGAATCGAGCCCTCGGTTCATGCCCGGTCTCTGATGTTAAGTACAGCCAGCCTGAGTGCACTGGGCTATGAGAATGATCTCTCGCGGCCTGTGATCCGCTTTTGGAACGACACACACCATGTCGTCAGTTGAGGAGCGCCGCTCCAAATATAAAAGAGCACGGCCAACCCCCGCAACATCGTTCCGGTGAAACGACGAAGTCGAAGCGTTGCGATGTGCAGAGCATCGTGGCGCAACCTGTTGTTTTGGTTCGATTTCGCGAGGATACCTTGAATGGCCACATATACACCGACCGAGTCGATATCACAGGATGCTGCCAGGCTCGTTGAGCAGTACGGGTGCGGTCCAGTTCGGTTCGCCGGAACAGACAATGCACTTTATGAGCGCCATATCCTGTTTGATAATGTCGTCGATCCTGCGATCGTTACACCACGAGACCGCTTCGAGGCCGCTGCCCGCTCCGTGCGGGATGTGCTTTCGCAACGTTGGATTCTGACAGAGAAAACTTACGAGGTCCAGAATCCGAAGCGGCTTTACTACCTTTCGATGGAGTTTCTGATCGGCCGATCTCTAGCGAACAATGTCATCAATCTTAAACTTGACCGGCTGATGAAAAATGCCATTGAGCAGAAAGCCATAGACTGGATCGATCTTCTCGACCAGGAACCCGACGCAGGGTTAGGGAACGGAGGATTGGGGCGCTTGGCGGCGTGTTTTATGGAATCCGCCGCCACGATGCAACTCCCGGCGATGGGGTACGGTCTCCGGTATGAGTACGGAATGTTTTGGCAGCGCATTCGGAATGGCTGGCAAGAAGAGCGCCCCGACAACTGGCTCCGGCGCCCGGACCCATGGGAGGTGGCACGGCTCGATGAAAGAGTGGAGATCGCATTGGACTGCTCCTTCGAATTGCGGGAGGGAAGCCTGCGCGCTGTATCAGGCCAGGCGTCCAGTTTGTTCGGCATCCCATTTGATCGTCCGGTAGTAGGTTATGAAGGCAAAACCATTAACACGCTCCGTCTTTGGGCCGCCTCCGCACCAGATCATTTCGATTTTCAGCGATTCAGCAGCGGTGATTTCGTGGGCGCTCTGGCGGACACATTGTCCGCTGAATCTCTCACTCGGGTTCTTTATCCCGACGATTCCACCAGCATGGGGCAGGCCCTACGCTTCGTACAGGAGTACTTTCTCGTTGCCTGCTCGCTGGCCGACGTGGTGCGGCGGTTCCGGCGCAGCAACGCCAATTGGAGTGCCTTTCCCGAGAAAGCCGCCATTCAACTGAACGACACACATCCGGCCATGGCAGTTCCGGAACTCATGCGCATTCTTCTCGATCAGGCGCATCTTGGATGGGACGAAGCCTGGGATATCACAAGGAAGGCCCTGGCCTATACCAACCACACTCTGCTGCCCGAAGCTTTAGAAAAGTGGCCGATGGCGTGGTTTCAGATCATGCTGCCCCGGCACCTCGAGATTATCTACGAAATCAATCGCCGGTTCCTCGATGAAGTCCGCGGCCGCTTCCCCGGCGATGCGGAACGCGCTCGAAACGTGAGTCTGATCGAAGAAGGCGCTACGAAGAAGATCCGGATGGCCAACCTCGCGATTGTTGGCTCGCACAGTACCAATGGCGTCGCCGCGATCCACACAGATCTGCTTCGCAGGCAGACTGTCAGAGATCTGGCCGAAATCTATCCCGAGCGCGTGAAGAATAAGACCAACGGGGCGGCACCGCGCCGCTGGGTGCTGCTGGCCAATCCAGCACTCTCTCACGTGATCACCGACGCCATAGGGGACGGCTGGATTACGGACCTCACTCAACTGAATAGACTAAAGCCGCTGGCGGAGGACAGGAGTTTTTGCGACGCCCTTCGCGGGGCCAAACATGACGCGAAGTGGGAGTTTGCACACTGGCTCTCATGGTGGTCAGGCCAGATCTTAGACCCCGACACGATTTTCGATTGCCAGGTCAAGCGCATCCACGAATACAAGCGGCAACTGCTGAATGTACTGCGCGTCGTCGTGCTTTACAACCGCCTGCGGGCGAATCCGGATCTCACAATGCCGCCCCGTACATTCTTGTTTGCGGGCAAGGCGGCACCTGCATATCACGTAGCCAAACTCATCATCAAGTTCATCAATAATGTCGCCGCTACCATCGATGGCGATCGCATAGTCCGCGGGCGGCTGAAGGTGGTTTTCGTGCCCGACTACAACGTCTCGCTCGCCGAACGACTGATCCCAGCCAGCGATGTTTCCAATCAGATCTCAACCGCGGGTTTTGAAGCCAGCGGAACCAGCAATATGAAATTCATGATGAACGGCGCGCTGACCATAGGCACGCGCGACGGATCGACGATCGAAATGGCTGAGGAAGCAGGCGAGGAGAATCTGTTCCTGTTCGGCCTCACAGCGGAACAAGTTGCCACGAGTCGCTGTTGGTACAACCCTCGTTGGCACTACGAGAACGAGCCGGAAACTCGGGAGGCGCTGGATCTGATCTCCTCCGATTATTTCAGTCGCAACGAACCTGGAGCGTTCGCCCCGCTGGTCGACACACTTCTCCACGGGGACTTCTACATGCACTTGGCGGACCTGAATTCCTACCTCGATGCAGATCGCCGCCTCACCGAACTGTATGCCAACCCGGATGCATGGGCGCGGAAGGCCATTCTGAACATTGGGAGCTCCGGGAAAATTCTCGAGCGACCGCACGATTGCCGAGTACGCGGCTGATATCTGGAACCTCAAACCATGTCCAGTGTCTTAATTGATAATTCACCCGCCACAATTCTTCCATTCCCTCAGGATTATCGTTCCTCCGGGCTGCTGCTCCATATTACGTCGTTGCCGTCGCCTTACGGTATCGGCGACCTGGGGCCTTCTGCTTTTACTTGGATTGACCGCCTACATGACGCAGGCCAAGGCTGGTGGGAGGCTCTGCCACTTGGCCCAACAGGTTTTAGCAACTCCCCGTATCAAAGCCTGTCGTCTTTCGTGGGTAACGGCCTGCTCATTAGCCCGGAGCTTTTGATTCAGGATGGTCTCTTAAGAGCGGATGACTGCAAAGGAACCTTCTCATCGACGGCAGTCGACTATGATGTCGTGATCTCGTTCAAACGCCAGTTACTGGAGCTCGCGTCGGCCAGGTTTCGAGCTGGGGTCCGAAAAGACCTCCGGCCCGAGTACGAACAATTCTGCCGGCAACGGGCGAAGTGGCTGGATGACTACGCGCTTTTTCGCGCTTTGAAAGCCAAATACCACGGCGCTCACTACCTTGAGTGGCCATCAGAACTGAGTCAGCGTGTTCCTTCTGCTCTCGCGCAAGCGCGTCAAGATCTGCAAGAAGAGATCGACACAATTCGACTGGCTCAGTTTCTGCTGTTCCGGCAAGCCACACGACTGAAGGACTATGCGCGTGGCAAGGGGGTATGCCTGATTGGCGATCTCCCCTTCTTCGTTTCGCCAGATTCGTCTGACGTATGGGCGGATCCGGAATTGTTCCTGCTGGACAAATGGCGGCGGCCGCGATTCGTGGCGGGTGTCCCCCCCGATTATTTCAGCGCTCAGGGTCAGCTTTGGGGCAACCCAGTCTATGACTGGGACGAGCACCGGCGCACTGCCTACGCCTGGTGCATCGAGCGCGTACGCGCTCTGCTGACCCACGTGGATGTGATTCGGCTGGATCATTTCCGTGCGTTTACGTCCGCATGGCATGTGCCGGCGGGCGCACCCACGGCTGAAACTGGCGAGTGGGTACCCGGTCCGGACGCCGAGCTCTTCCAGGCGTTATTGGGCAACTTGGGCCATCTGCCTTTCATCGCCGAAGACTTGGGCTTGATTACTCGCGACGTTGCCACCCTACGTGATCAATTCCGGATTCCCGGAACCCGGGTCTTGCAATTCGCCTTTGAGGGCCGGGCCGATAATCCTCACCTTCCGCACAATTATGTCTCAAACACGGTCGTTTACACTGGTACTCATGACAATCCGACAACTCGAGAATGGTTTGAACAGTTATCGGAGCGGGAGCAGCGATATGTCTGGGCCTATCTTGGGCGCTCGGAGGGAGACGCCCGGGAGGTCGCATCCGAGTTGATTCGCTCGGCATGGTCTTCGCCGGCCGCGCTGGCGATAGTTCCGCTGCAGGATCTTCTCAATTTGGGAAGGGAGGGCCGTATGAACGTACCTGGCGTGCCCGAGGGGAATTGGCGTTGGCGCGCAACTCCACAGATGTTGTGCGCATCAAAGTTTCATTTCCTAAAGACTGTGACAAATAATTCGAACAGGACGGCCTCCATTACATCGCCAGTTCTTGAGGTCGTGCCATCGCTGCCCACATGTCTCTCCGCCTGAACCACCGGTAACATATGAAAGCAACACAATTATTGCACAACCTGGGCCAGAGCATTTGGCTCGATAACATCACCCGGGACCTGTTAGCATCAGGCACCCTAAAATACTACATCGATGACCTGTCTGTTACTGGACTTACGTCGAATCCGACAATTTTCGAGCGCGCCATCAAGAATAGCCCCTTGTACGACCCGCCGATCCACGAGAAGCCTGCGAGGGGTAAATCCAGCGAGGAACTGTTCTTCGATTTGGCGCTCGAAGATTTGACCCAGGCCGCTGACCTGTTTAGACCAATTTATGACCGGACCAATACCGTCGATGGATGGGTTTCGCTGGAGGTTTCCCCACTGCTGGCCTACGACACCTCCAGTACACTGCGGGCAGCCAAGGATCTGTTCACTCGGGCTAACCGGCCTAACATGTTAATCAAAATTCCCGGCACGAAAGAAGGACTTCCTGCCATCGAGGAATTGATTTTCTCTGGTGTGCCGGTCAACGTGACGCTGCTGTTCTCACGTGGGCAATATCTATCCGCTGCCGAAGCGTTTCTCCGAGGAATTGAGCGGCGCCTCGAAGCGGGACTCAATCCCAATGTTGGTTCCGTCGCGTCGGTGTTTGTGAGCCGGTGGGACGCGGCGATCACTAATAGGGTCCCAGCGAGTCTCCACAATCAACTCGGTATCGCCATCGCCAAACGCACTTACGCAGCCGCCCGGGCTTTGATTACCTCGCCACGGTGGCAGCGGATTTACAATGCCGGAGCGCGCCCACAACGACTCCTCTGGGCAAGCACGGGGACCAAAGATCCTTCCGCTTCGGACATCTTGTACGTCAGGGCGCTGGCCGCTCCTTATACCGTAAACACCATGCCGGAAGGTACTTTGAGGGCGCTTGCGACGTATCAGCAACTAGGCTCGATTCTACCGCCTGATGGCGGCGATTGCGAAGAAGTTCTGGCGGAGTTTTCAAAAGTGGGCGTACACATCGACGGCCTGGCTGCCCAGCTCCAGGAAGAAGGTGCCAAGTCGTTCGTGAATTCCTGGAACGAGTTGATGGACGTGATTACCTCAAAAACCACCGTCCTTAAGAAGGCCAGTTAGGGCTGAGCATGGCCACCTTGGTTGAACCGAAAGTTTAAGGAGATCGCATGAAAAACATCGGCTACGACAAGCCTCTGTATATTCTTCCGTTCGACCATCGCGGCTCATTTCAGACGGGGATGTTCGGTTGGAAAGGGCCATTGACGGCCGAGCAGATCGAACAGATCGCGTCAACGAAGCAGGTGATCTATGACGGCTTCAAAACGGCATTGGCATCCGGCGTAGCCCAGGACAGAGCTGGAATCCTGGTGGACGAGCAATTCGGTACCGCCATTCTTCGAGATGCCTCAATGCATGGATATTCCTCGGCCTGCCCCGTGGAGAAAAGCGGGGGACAAGAATTCGACTTCGAATATGGCGAAGAGTTTGAGAAACACATTGAAGCCTTTCACCCGACCTTTTGCAAGGTTCTTGTTCGATACAACCCCGAAGGCGACAGGGCCCTGAACGTCCGCCAGTCCGCGCGCCTCCAAAGGCTATCGGACTACCTGCGTGGAAGAGGTTCAAGTATGTTCATGTTCGAGCTGCTCGTCCCTCCGGAAAAGGCCCAGCTTGATTGGGTCAAGGACGATATCAGAGGCGATCGAAAAGCCTATGACGTCGAGATACGACCGCGGTTGATGTGTCAGGCCATTGAGGAATTGCAAGATGCGGGCGTGGATCCCGACGTTTGGAAAATCGAGGGGCTCGAACGCCGTGAGGACTGTGTAAGGATCGTCGCCGCCGCTCGCCGAAACGGACGGAACAAAGTTGGGTGCATCATCCTTGGCCGCGGGGAGGACCAGGTTAAAGTCCTCAGGTGGCTGAAAACGGCGGCGGGTGTGCCGGGCTTCATCGGGTTTGCCGTGGGCCGGACGAGCTTCTGGGAGCCGCTCGTGGCTTGGCGCCGCGGAGAGGTGACGCGGAGCCAGGCTGTCACTGCAATCGCCGTTCATTATCGAACCTACGTGAAGATGTTTGAGGAGAAAGTTCGTGTTGCCGCCGGTGACTAGTGGCCGTCACACGCAATCCAGGCGTATTGGAATCGCGGCTGATCACGGCGGCTTCCATCTGAAAGCCGAGTTGACGGAGGAACTTCGGGCCAACGGGCACCAAGTGATCGATTTCGGTGCTCGTGTTTTCGATGCTGAGGACGATTATCCGGATTTCGTCATCCCGCTCGCGGAGGCTCGTGTAGCGGGTCATGTGGAACGCGGCGTGGCGCTATGCGGTAGCGGCGCGTCAGTGTGCGCTAACAAGGTACCAGGGATACGAGCCGCATTAATCGACGACAACTTTTCGGCCCGGCAAGGCGTCGCGGACGACAACATGAACATCATTTGTCTGGGCGGCCGGACCACCGGTCCGGCAGTGGCCTGGGAACTGATCTGCACGTTCTTGATGGCCGAGTTCAGCAACGCGGAGCGCCATCTGCGCCGCCTGGCGAAGGTCGCGTCCTTGGAGAAGCAAGGTGTAAGCCATGAGTATCGCGCAAGTCGTTGAGGCTGGGACATGATCCTGGTCGAAGACGAGATTTCGGCATCGCGAACCACGGTCGCAGAGAGACTTGCGGAAACCGCCAGCCAAAGCCATCCTCTCGGCGCCACCTTAGTCCCCGGCGGGGCCAATTTCAGTATCTTTTCACGGAGCGCGTCAAGCATTGATTTGCTGTTGTTCGATCGCGTTGATGACCCGCGTCCTTCGCGCACCATCCCAATCGATCAGCCCGCTAACCGGACCTACTACTATTGGCACGTATTCGTCCTCGAAATTCAACCTGGCCAGATCTACGCCTTTCGCGCTTACGGTCCCTGGGATCCGTCGAATGGCCTGCGTTTCGACTCCTCGAAGGTCCTTTTGGATCCGTACGGACGCGCGGTTGTTGCTAAAGATTATAGGTTCGTATCCAAAGAGTGCAATTAGCGCTCGATGGGCAGCGGTAGCCGAGCGCAGCAGTGATAGATTGCCGCAATGAAGTTCTCAGCGGTTCGGAACCCGAACGAGCGATGGCTAATGGACTTGATCTTGTTGTTCATTC